>JAEZHY010000040.1 GCA_023416335.1 Pseudomonadota bacterium
TGTAAATGCCGGGCACGGCAAACTGATCGGATGCCGTCTCAAAAAGCCGCATCCTGCGGTCCAGTTCGTCAAACTTCACGAATCATCTCCCCGGACAATCCGGGTTTACTGAGAAACCGCCCCTTTGTCCTGCGCTCCAACTCACTGAGGTACCCTGTCCCAAGCAGATTGGAATTCTCGCACACCCAGTCCGTCAGCCTGGTTTTGCCGCTTGGAGGAGAATCCACATACAACAGTCCCGACATTAATCCTTTGATCTCTTCCCGGCTGATCAATTTATCGTGAACGACCATGCCAATCAGGTTCGCTAGCAACGATCCAATGCGGGGAGGAATCGGAATAATCGGTCTCGGTTTTCCGATCAGGCGCCCTATTGTCTCAACAAGCTCTCGATACGTGAAGGGTTCCGGTCCTACGGCATTGATGATATTGTTCTTTTTGCCCTCTCCCTCTTTTACGGCAAGCGCCGCAAGGTCATCTACATAAATAGGCCTTATCCTGTAGCTGCCGTCTCCGAAAACGCCAAAAAGGGGAAATTTCCTCAGCAACCAAGCGATGTTGTTTATGAGAATCCCTTCATCGCCGAACAAAACCGCAGGACGCAGAATCGAATAGGGAAGCCCCGAATCGATCAGCAGGCGTTCGATTTCAGCCTTGCCCCTGAAGTACTCCAGATCGGATTCTTCCGAGGGGTTTGTGATGCTTATGTGCACTACCCGGGTTACCCCCGCCCTTTTTGCGGCATCGAAAAGAATGGAGCTGTTCTGAACGGCCGAGGCGTACGAAAACGAGACTGCGCCCCTGTAGTTGAACCGGACATAGTATGTGTTGTAGAGAACCGCTGCCCCTTCCAGCGCTCTTTCCAGGGCGTCCGGCCTGTCAAAGCTCAGGGGATAGATCGATATCTTTCTGCCGAAGGGGTTTGGACGCTCAAAAGAATTCGTCAGCGTTACTACGCGTTTGCCGGCATCAACCAGGCGCTTTGCAATAAATCTTCCCGAAAACCCGAAGGCCCCCGTCACTGCATGCAAGTCTTTTTCAGGCATGTTTTCACCAGTAATTAATACTATTTTCCTTTAAAGTTAAGCACTTGCAGAATTTGGATCATTTCCGACACTGGTCTGATTCAAGCAGACTCCCCGGGCAGAGGCAATCATCAGAAAGGCCGGCCGCTTCGAATGAAGTGCACAGATCGGGCCTCTCGCGGCTCTAATCTCTCCAGTACGGCAGCTGATAGAAAAACTCTTGCCATATTCAGGAAACTCGCTACACTGCGCCGGTTTCCAAAGTGTGCGAAGTGGAAAGGCATTGCCGACTTATGCGAAACGGGGATCCTGATATCGACAAAGCAACTGCAGTTCCCTCTCCGAGACAGAGAATAATTGCCTGTGCCAAAAAGCACTTCTTCACCAGAGGGCTTCGTACGGTTACCATGGACGAGTTGGCGGAAGATCTGGGAATGAGCAAAAAAACGCTCTACGCCCATTTCCCGAGCAAAAGCGAACTGGTCAAATCGGCATTGCTCGAAAAATTCGAGGCTGCCGACAGGGAAATGCAGCAGATCACTTCACAGGCGTCGAAGGATTTCCCCGGAACACTGCGAAACCTGCTCGCGGCCATTCAGAGCCAGACCGATGAAATTCAGCCGGCGTTTTTCCGCGACATTCAACGTCATGCGCCTGAAATATATCAATCCTTGAGCGATCGGCGCCGAAAAGCCATCCGACGGCATTTCGGAAAGCTTCTTCTGGCGGGACGCAAGGCGGAGATGGTCCGAAGGGATATACCTCCGAAGTTGATCATGGACATAATGCTGAGTTCCGTGGCCGCCATCCTGAATCCTTCAAAATTGATGGAACTGCGGCTGACTCCTAAAGCTGCCATTTCCGCGATAATCAGGGTGATCCTGGAGGGTGTGGTTACCGGGGAGAAAGACCGGGTGAGATTCAATAAGCTGAGTGCAGACTACCCGGAGAAGCGAGATTTATGAAATACACGGGAATATGCAAAATAGCCTTCAAGCTGCTGGTTAACGACCGCGGCAAGTTTGCCACTCTGGTCGTCGGCATAACGTTTTCCATCTTTCTGATGGTGCAGGTGACCTCAATCTTCGCCGGGGTTTTCTCGAAGGCTTCTTCGACGATTATCAATATCGGGGCCAGGCTGTGGGTTATAGACCCGGCCCTGAACAACCCTTTGGCAAATATCCCGCTTCCGGAATATGTCCTGGATGCCGTCCGAAGCATCGAGGGGGTCAAGTACGCGGTGCCGCTGTATTCGGGCTCGGCGCTTCTCAAGCTGCAAAGCGGGACTTACCAGTCCGCCACCATCCTCGGACTGGACGACGCAACCCTCGTGGGGAGGCCGGAGATGATAGCCGGGAACCTCGAAGACATTTATGGAGAAAATGCCTTCATTGCCGTCAAGGACCAGGAATTCGTAAAACTCGAAAATCCCGCAATCGGGACGTCTTTCGAGGTGAACGATCATAGAGGGATCATCGTCGGAATCGCGAAGGTCGCCGCAAGCGGGCTTTTCGGAATTCCAACCCTCTACACGCTCTACAGCAGGGCCACACAATATATACCCTCCACGCGTTTTACGACGTCCTACATTCTCGTCGAGCCCAAGAGCGAAGCCGATATTCCCATCATCAGGCAGCGTGTCGCGGAAACGGGTTACCTCATGCTGACAAACGAGGATTTCAGAAAGAGGATCTCTGATTTCTATATGTACAAGACCGGAGCGGGAATAAACATTTTCATGATGACCATCTTCAGCTTCGTGGTGGGGCTGTCCATTTCAGGACAAACCTTCTATGCCTTCGTACTGGAAAACATGGAAAAATTCGGGGCACTCAAGGCGATAGGCGCAAAGAGCTACGAGCTGATTCTCATGATTCTTTTTCAGGCGCTGTTTGCCGGGACTGTGGGCTACGGCCTGGGAGTGGGCCTGTGCTCGCTGATCGTAAACATCGCCATCCGTAAAGTCCCATCCTATACGGCCGCCATAACCTTCTTCAACCTGGGCATGGCCTTTTTCGTGGTCCTGATGATCGTAGCGGTTTCGAGCTACATAGCCGTCAGGAAGGTGATCAAGGTCGAGCCGTTTGACATATTCCGGGGCTGATATGGGCAAAGCATTCCTGGTAAACGGTCTGGTCAAGTGGTTCGGTGAAGAGGACGCGCGCACCTATGCCGTTCGAGACGTCAGTTTCGATGCGGCCCTCGGCGAGATGCTCTATATCGTAGGTCCGTCAGGCAGCGGTAAAACGACGCTGCTCAGCATGATATCCGGCATTCTGAAGCCCAATTCCGGCACGGTCCACGTGCTCGACAGGGAAATATGGAAACTCAGCCCGAACGATCTTGCCGAGTTCCGGTTGAACAGCATCGGGTTCGTGTTCCAGGACCACCATCTCTTCCCGAAACTCACCACGGTCGAAAACGTAGCAATCCCCCTCATTCTCAAAAAGCGCGACTGGGACGAGTCACTCCGCGAGGCAATGGAGTATCTCGATCTGGTGGGGCTTAAGTCGAAGGCTTCAGTCCCGCCCGTGAAACTGAGCGGAGGCGAAAAGCAGCGGGTGGCTATTGCAAGGGCCATGGTGAGCAGCCCGGAACTGCTGATAATGGACGAACCGACCGCATCGCTCGACGGAACCACCGGCAGAAGGATCATCACCTTCGTTAAGGAAAATGTACTGAACGAAAAAAGATGTGTTTTGATCGTTACGCATGATTCGAGGATTTTCGAATACGCCGACAGAGTGATTCGCATGGAAGACGGAAGGTTGGCGGAGGCAGGGAACGGAGGACGAGGTGAAAAGTAAGTTGTTGTTCATACTGGCAATGATAGGGGTGATCGGGGCACTGGCGAGCGCATTCATGTTCCGTTCCGAGAAAGAGCCCATACCTCCCGCCTTCAATCCGGCTGCAAACCCTTATGCAAAAGGTATTTACGCGAACGGCATCGTCGAGAGTCATCAGTCGAACGGAGCGAATATAAACATTTTCCCCGAAGTGGCCGGAGTGATCACCCAGATTCCCGCAGTGGAAGGGGCGACGGTCAAAAAGGGAGAGATCCTGATCCAACTGGACGATTCGGTCCAGCGGCGTGCCTGCGAGCAACTGAAAGCACAGGCCGATGCTGCGCTTGCGGCGCTCGAAGCCTTGAAGGCTCAGCCCAGGAAAGAGAACCTGGAAGTCTCCAAAGCTCAGGTCGAGTATGCGGCGGCAAACGTCAGGACGTATCAGAGCCAGTTTGAAAAGCTCAAAAAAGCCCATGATTCGGTCCCGGGTTCGGTCAGCAGGGACCAGTTGGACAATATTGCAAACGCGCTCAAAGCGGCGGAAGCCAATCTCGAGGTAACGAGGAGACAGCTCGAATTGACTAAAGCCGGCGCCTGGGCCTACGACATCCGCAACCAGCAGCACCAGTACGAGGCCTTGTGCAGGGCACACGAAAGTTCACTGGCACTTCTCGAAAAGTACGCCATCCGCGCTCCGGTCGATGGAGTCATTTACTCGGTGAATGCAGCTCCCGGCAGCTTCATATCGACCTCGGGCGCTTACGGGATTTACACGACCGGCTACAGCCCCGTCGTCGTCATGGGAAATGCGGACCAGTACCTGAGCGTCCGGTGCTACATTGACGAAATACTCATTTCGAGGCTTCCCTCCGGCGGGAACTTCAACGGACATCTCAGCGCCAGGATGTTCATAAGGGGGACGGACGTCTCGATCCCCCTGGAATTCGTTCGAATTCAGCCCTATGTGACGCCCAAGATCCAGCTCTCCAATCAGAGAACGGAAAGAGTTGACGTCAGAGTGCTGCCGGTGCTCTTTCGCTTTACCCCGCCAAAGGACACGGGCGTCTATCCCGGCCAGCTCGTGGATGTTTATCTGGAGTCGAAGTGATTGCAGGGCGGGAGCGCTGTTCACTTCTTTGTGGCCTCTCCTTGCGGGTGTATTTGATAAACCAACAAGGCTGAATGACATCAGGTATTACTATGAGAGGCTGCCATGAACGATCGATATGATTTCTCGAATGCGGAGAAAGGAAAATTCTACAGCCAAAGAGAAGAATTAAGAATCCCCGTCTATCTGGATGCCGATCTGTCCTCCATCGTCAATGAGATCCTGCGCAAAGAGATAGAAAAGGAAGAATGACAGGCCGTCGGAAACTCATCTTTCACGAGGTTGAGTCCGACTGTATCAAGTACGGCAGCTTTTTCTTAAGTATCCGCTTTACTCACCGTTTTATTTACGGGTTCATCCGTCAGATTCAGCTTGTCCGCGATCTCAGGATAGAGAACACGCGCGCAGGCCGGGCAGATGCTGTGCGTAAACTCCGCGTTGGAATGTTCCCGGACGTAGTGTTCGATCTGTTGCCAGTAGCCCTTGTCGTCCCGGATTTTTTTGCAGGAAGCACAGATCGGGAGCAGGCCGCTCAGCGTCTTTATCTGCGACACGGCATTCTGAAGCTCGGAGATAAGCCGGTTACGCTCTTCCTCAACTCGCTTTCGTTCCGTAATATCGACGATGCTGGACAGAACATGTTTTTCATTGTTAATGGTAATGATCCCTGCCGAGATCAAGCCGGTCCTGACCTCTCCCGATTTTGTCCTGAGTTGCTCCTCCATTTCCCGGATACTGCCGTGTTTCGATAATTCCGCTACAATAGCATCCCTGCTTTCCTCATTTCGCCAAATATGGAGGTCCAGCGAAGTCTCCCCCAGCACCTCCGAGCGGGTATAGCCGGTTGCATTCACAAAAGCCTCGTTCACTTCCAGGATTCTTCCGTCGGGAAAGCTAGTCAAGGCGATCGCATAAGGTGAGCAATGAAAAGCAGTGGAGAATTTGGCCTCTTCGTTCGCAATGCGCACCAGCAGCCTTTTGTTCACCATCAAAGAAAGGCAGTAGGTCAGCGCGATCAGAAGCAGTTCGTATAGAAGGGGAATAATCGTCTCGGACCCGCTCAGCCGAAAGTAGTCCTGTTCGAGCCCCGTGGCTGCAAGGAGCCCGGCAATCCGGCAAATGTTGACGACGCAGAAAGCCGCAAAAACAAGCCCGACGCACCGAGTCAGCGGACGCATGTGAGGTGCCGCCCCCGCGAGCATCAGCCACACGCATTGGAAGGAAATAATGAGCAGGGCCGCGGATATGTTGATGCTTCTTATCCGCAGGTCGGGTTGGACAAAGGTGAAATAGCCGTGGACGATAACGAAGGCACACAGAAGGACATAGTTGTGAATCTGAGGTCCTCTTTTGCCCGTGAAGCGTTCCAGTCCCACATAGCCCAATATGGCCCCTGCGAAGATCATGGCATTTGCGACTATAATTGAAATCCAGTCCGGCACTATGCCGCGCAGGAGGATCAGGAAGAACGCAGATGTATAAAAACAGTAATTAACGGCCCAAAATCCGGTTCCTTCGAAACGCTCCCGGCTTTGACGCCACAACTGCACGAGGACAAGCGTGCAGAGAATGTCCGCAGTGAGCATGGTGAGGTAAACGGTTCTTACGTTCAGAAATTCCATAAACCCAAACCGCCTTATCCGTAAGCATTGTTCCCCGAACAATGGAAACCAACTGTGCCTGCCGGCCTTGCCCGGTGTTGCCGGAATAAATCGGCATTCCGGGTTCGTTTCAAGACAGGAATTTGAGTGGAGAGGGCTCAGTCGAGTAGTGCAAATCCGAAATCTCTGCGTTGAGGAACGGTTTCCTGACCGTGCCGGCCGGGAGCTATGGAGGGCGGCCCAGGCAGCGTCTTTTTGCGGCCAGGAATCATTTCCAGGTGCGGGGCACAAGAGGCCGCCATGGAGTTGCCGGAAGTGAGAGGATCCGGAGTGGCCCAAAGGGCGTCATTCTCACCTCTCACCCCACCTCATAATAAGATTTGAAGATTTCGCCGTTCGAATACTTTTCCGGCAGCACATAGACAATGCCGCTCGTCCCGGTGAAAGCCGGTTTGACGACGTCATCGAAGAATTTGGCGGGTACGTTGATGCAGCCGTGGGAAATGCGTTTATTGAGCGGCGTCGGAGTGGCCAGGCGCTGAAGGCGGCGCTCCCTGGGGTTGTTCGTCAGCACCCTGTGCAAGGAAATGCCGTTACTATAATCTACCCAGAGCACATCCTTTCCGTCCATATTAATGCCCATCGATGCCACAAAGCGACCTGCCGGTGTGGTTTGCTGATCGGGGCGCATTTTCGACAGCTCCATACTGCCAATACCGGGAAACGAGTCGTCACCCAGCGCAAGGCCGAGCAGGGCCCGGGCCGCTCCGCGAAGTTGCCCGTCTGCGGCAAATACGAATACTCTTGCGTCCATCTTATCGACTATCACGAATGGCATGCCGCGATTGTCGCCTGAATCGACCACCCAATCCGCCACGTCCCGGGTATTTTGGGATTTATGCTCCCCCTGGAAGTTCGCCCGCCCGGCATGCGGCACCGACACGAGTTGCACCTCCATACCTACCGGGGCGGTTGAGATTTTTTGCACTGAGGATGAGCGGCCGCTTTGCACGGCATAGCCGGAAGCCACAGCCGGGTGAGGACCCAGACAGACAACCAGCAGGCCAAAGAGAAGTCCTCCGGTCATTCTCACCGCAAGCGAGTGCAAAATACCCGAGTGCTTCATATGCCGCAAAGCCCCCAAAGCGGAAATAAACTTTTTACTATTTATTCCAAATACTTGCTCATTAACCATACTATTGCTCTCATCCGGTGAACTTATAAACCTGCCCTGTAATCAACAGGGCAGGTTGCCGTCACCGGTCTATCCGCGATCGACTTTCGGCGGAAGAGCCTGTGGAGGTTGCGGAGCCGGAGGAGGAGCCTCCCTGACCACCGGAGGAGGTGAGGACGGAGGAGGACCTGCATCTGCCATCATAGACTGCTGGTGACATGCACAGCCGGCCAAAGTCATGAATAGGACTACAAACAGCAATACACGCCCAACTAAGCCTTTTCTCATTGGAACCCCTTCTATTGGTAGGCAATCCAACCAATGCTGACCGATACTCACTTCATCATTCGATACGAGAGTTCTCGCGTCATACATCACCTTTCTCTCTTTACTAGATGATAAGGATTTCAGTATGGATGGGTATCAATGACTGCTTGCTTTTATCTATTTTTTCTTCGCCCTGGTAGGTCACTTGAGGCCGGCAGCATTAGAGGTCTGCCGACGAATATCCGAAACACTCTGTGTCTTATTTGTAAATATATGCAATGATATTGCTCCCTTAGGCTTTTCCAGACCGGCATCTCAACGGTGGTCTGTCCGAATTTCCTGCACTTTCATAGTCTTGATTGCCCCGATCGCCAAATGCACGGCCGGCGGCTGGCCGGGGGCATCCCTCCACCGCTGCTGTGTTGAAGCCTTCCGGATAGGTGATTAAGAAAAAGAGAATGAAAATGCGTCCAACGTCGTGGAATTCAACTTATCCCGAAAAAATGGCAGGCCGGCGAATTGATGGTTCTACCGGCGACGTGTGCGCAAAACCAACCGGCAGCCGCCGGGAATCTGCTCCAGTAAGGAAATTGCTATGACCCTCAGAGACGAAATAAACGCATTAAAAGTAAAGTCTGATACCAGGGTTCCAGCGGAAAAACAGGCGGTCATGCACCGGGCGATCGAAGATCTCGAAAGGTCCGGTCTTATTGACAGGGTACCGAAGGTTGGAGACAGGGCGCCGGAATTTTCTCTCAAGAATGCAGAAGGTGATGTAGTCGGCCTGTATTCACTTTTGGACCGTGGTCCGGTCATCCTGAGTTTTTTCAGGGGCGGATGGTGACCGTACTGCAACCTGGAGCTGGTAGCTCTGGAAAGAGTACTTCCTGAAATTACCTCCCTCGGTGCGTCCCTTGTGGTCATTTCCCCCCAGCTTGAGGAGTTCAACCGCAAGCTGGCGGGGGAAAAGCGGCTGACGCTCCAATTGCTGAGCGACCCCGGCAATCGCGCGGCTCGCAAATTCAACCTGGTTTTTCAGCTCCCGGACGACCTGCGCAAAGTCTATCTCAGCTTCGGAGTCGATCTTGAGAAGTTCAATGGAGATGACTCGTGGACGCTCCCAATGCCGGCACGCTTTGTAATCGATCGTTCAGGAACCATTCGTTCCGCTGATGTCAATGCCGATTACACCATAAGGCCGGAACCGGAAGACACTGTCAGGGTCCTAAGGTGCCTGGCCGAAACATCGACCGGCAAACACGGTCTGGACTTCGAATCCTGCATCAGGACCGCTCATATTGGGGGCAAAGCAGGCGCCGGCTACCAACCGGAAGGCAGGTAAGAGAAGAAGATTCAATCTGGAATGCTGAAATCGGGTGCTCACCGCATCTATCCAAGCCGAAACATTGTTCATCCGTGCCGGTTCGGTCAAGTCACAGGAAATCGTTGAAATGCCTGTCTTTGAAAATCTGTTCGCGGGACTGACCAGGGAGATTTACTCACTGGGTGCTGTGGATGCCCTTACAGTACTCACTCTGGCCGGTCTCGAGGCGATTCTTTCGATCGACAATTCACTGGTCCTGGCCATTCTGGTGCGCTCTCTGCCAAAAGAACAGCAGAGAAAGGCCCTCGCCTACGGCATTGTCGGGGCATTCATCTTCCGTATCATTGCCATAATGTTTGCGGCATACCTGTTGCGGTTCATGGTCTTCAAGCTGATCGGCGGGGCGTATCTCCTCTACCTGGCAATGAAGCACATGTTCTTCTTCCACAGCAGTAAAGAGGTCCACCAGGCGGCAGGTCCCCGCTCCGGCAAGAGTTTCTGGAAAACTGTGGCTGTTGTGGAACTGACCGATATTGCTTTCGCTATCGACAGCATCACAGCCGCGGTTGCAATGACGGACAAGCTGCTGATCATATGGCTGGGCGGAGTGCTCGGGATTGTTTTCCTTCGTTTCATGGCAGCCTTCCTGGTTCGCTTGCTCGAAAAGCTGCCCAAGCTGGAAGACCTTGCATATCAGCTGATTTTTTTCATCGGCACCAAACTCTTCCTGGACGGCCTCAATGTGAAAATCGAGCATACGGTATTCTGGCTGATGATGGGGGTTATCATCATTCTTGGATCGAGTTTGGTTTATCGGGATTATCACCAGCGAAAATCCCAGACCGAACATTCTCAAGCCCTGATAGAACGACTTCGCGAGGGTGTTGTGGAGACCGAAGAATTGTTGGAAATGGAACAAATCCCCCAGGAGGTTCTGAGTTACCTGAGAAGGGAGGATTGCCTGAAAATATCGACTCCGGGCCCAGACGGCCGATGTGGCCATCGGCACCCGCCGTCAATTGCGGAGGATTGACCTTTTGGTGCCGGGGCCTATATTGTTATTAAACAAGAGGGAGTAGCTATTTTGGGGCAAGCCACCAATACGGCAGCACAACTACCTGGCTTGACCGTCGGCGTAGGGCCGATTCAGCGAGACTTTTGGTTGATTCCAAGAGTCTCGCTTTTTTTTATGGAAGCGCGGGCCCGGAAACAATAATCGACAAGGAGAAAATGAATGAATCTGTTTAAAACAGTGCTGATATTGTTCGCAGTGGCCGGTTTGGGTATCTTCGCAACGCAACTGCAGGCGGCGGAGGGCATGGACAGGGGCTCCGCGCCTCAATCCCGGGCAGATATCTCCCGGTCATCCATGGTAATAAGCGACATCCAGGGAGAGACCGTAAAGAACTTTAAAGGTGAGACGCTGGGCACAGTCGACGACGTGGTTATCGGTCCCGATGCAAGGGCTCAGTATCTGATTCTGGCCCGTGACGAAGGCATACTGAAGGAAGAGCGGCTGTATCCAATCCCCTGGAATATGGTACAGCTGAATGAGAAGGCGGACGTTCTCATTGACCTGGACAGTGCACGCCTGGCCAAGGCACCGAATTTTGCGAGGGACGACTTCCCCGATTTCGACGACTCCAGCGTGCAGAACCAATACTCCAACTATTTCTCTGGAACACCCCAGCAGCAGGGAAGTGAGAAAACTTCTTAAGCATTGAAAGCCTGACACAACAAAGCGCCGGACCCCCTCGGGTTGCTTTCCTACATCGAACATGCCCTTCGAACAGGTTTCGCCGCTGACAGAATTTACACTTTTTCATTGACGGAGATTAACATCTTAAGCAGATTGACAAAGAATTTTGTCTATATACATTTCCAGCCGGGACTCCATTCCACTCTTCGCACTCTCGCTTCGCATTCTGTTCGGCTGAATTTTTCCTCTTATCCTCTGCCGAATCGGACTCTCCTTTTCCGTCGGATGAACAATCACCTCCTCCGCTAAAGAGAAGGTTTGCTTTTTCGCGTTCAACATTGTTCCACCAGCACGCAAGGCTGCTTCCATTCAAATGACCGAGGGGGAAGCGCTATGACCATCGGACAACGCAGGGAAAACTTCTTCACGATTTATACAGAGGTGATGCCCGTCTACAAGATGGTAGACTGCGTCGCCGGAGAAGTGGTTCAACTTGTCAACGGGGGTGGTGAACACCGGATAGCCTGTCACCGCGGGTGCAATACCTGCTGCACGGTTTTCGTCAGAGCGACGTTCGCGGAATCCGCCGCAATTGCGCATTGGCTTTTCGAATGGTCAAACGCCGACAGGCTCGATCGTTTCCGTTCCAAATTTGCATCGTGGCGCGCGGCAGCAGGACCTGAAGTCGACATGCTGGAGGTGCTCGCCACAAGGTCTCACGTCCGCCTGGATTCGGGATCGGAATCGCAGCTGTTTGCCGAATCGGTACGCACCTATCATCGACGAAGGCTCATGTGTCCCTTCAATGCAGACGACGGAAGCTGCGATATCTACCCCCTCCGGCCGGTTGCATGCCGTGCTTTCTTTGTAACCGACACGTCGAGGGGCTGCAGCCTCGATACGAACGATGAAGTCGGGATAGTTCGGCACGAAAAACTTTCTGAAATTACACTTCTCGGAAAAGAAACGCTCAGTGAGACCTCCGCAGCCGCAGGCTACGGCACGATATCCGCCCTGCCCCTGGGAGTTCATCGCGCCCTTGCACTTCTGGAAGATCTTTGAGCACACCCCAGGCATTGAAAGTCCTCTAGTCACGGATACCTGAAATTCCTGAAGTACATGCGTACTCAGTAACGCGTTGCCGGACGCAGCTTCCGCTTCGAAACGGGCACAGGCAAGAAGTTCCTTTTTGACCCATCATCCCCGTAAACCAGAATGCCGGTATCAAAGAACACGCGCATCAGTCTCGCTCATGCAATTCGTCGCGGGTCCACTTCAGTCTGCCTCGCTGCTCCCGACGAACGCCGGAATACGAATCCAAGAACTCCCTCAGCACCGCATTGACCGAAGTCCCTTCCTGAAGCGCCCGGATGCGGGCCTCTTCAACGACTCATCACCAACCGTAATGGTGAGATTTCCCATAGTAACCTCCTGTGCTATTCGAGATTAGTGCAGCCCTGAGAGGCCGGATTTCAAGGGGAATCAAAAGTATTCCTTCAAGCCCGAAAAGAAAGGAAAAAGTTTACAATCAGCATCTATTCATTTAATAAGAATTGTTATCCTGGGAGAAGTGGGAGAAGTATGCAACGCTGCACCTTCACGCTTTGCATCCTGAATTCGAGACGGCTATCACCATTCCGTAAATAGCGAATTCCCGGCGACCCCAATTCACAACATCCGGAAGAAGTGAGAGGACGGCGGAGGTTCGCGGTCCGGCAAAGTTGCCGACATGCCACCCGGCTCACATTTTCTCAATCACGCAGGTAAATTTAAGGAGATCTGAGTTGAGTTACAAAATCAGAAGAATCGCCTTGGTCCTCTGTTTGGCGGCGGGCCTTTTGTCGGTCGCGTTTCTACCCGTATCGGGTTATTGTGAAAACTTGCGTTTCGTCTTTTTGGCCGACAGCCCTGTAGCAACTATCCCAAGTAATCCTACCCCAACCGACCTGATCAATACGGCCGTCTTGACTCCCATCATCAACCAGATCCTGGCATTATCTCCCCAACCGTCATTTGTGGTCTACGGCGGTGACCAGGCAGCAAGCGGCTGTTTTAACGGCACCTATAATTTCGAAGCGTTCAAGAGTGTCATGGCTCCACTGACAAATGCCGGCATACCCTTCTATACGGTCCTCGGTAATCGCGAACTCTTCAACCCAACGCTTAATCCACTTGCCTTCGGTACATTTTACCTTGCCAATCAGCAACAATACCAACAGGCTTTTACCGGCAATCCGGCCAACGGGCCGTCCGGTTACGAGCGGCTGGTCTATTCCTTTGAATCACCGGGGGGCGATGCATTCTTTGCCGTAATGGATCCTTATTATCTCACCGCGGATGTCGCCAGTCCCAACATTACCGGCACCTTTGACGATACTCAGCTAAACTGGCTTGCCGACCGGGTGTCCCAGACCAGGGCGACCCACAAATTCATTTTTACACACGGACCCTATTATGGTGTAACCCCCGCCGGAGCGGCGCCTGCTCCGGACAGTACCTATACGAACCTGTGGAAAATCGTGGATGACAACCGTTTTGACATCTATTTGTGCGGGCATGTCCATCTATATTCCAGGAAGACAGTCGACAGCAGCATTGCCCCGCTGACCACCCCGCCGGCCCAATGGCGTAACAATGTGGTTCAGCTCATCGACGGCACAGCAGGGGCCACCGTACTTACCGATACCCCCATTGTGGACCCGGCTCTCTGGCATATTTCTCAACTCGCCAACACCTATTACTTCAGTGTGGTGGATATCAGCGGCAGCCTGGTGACGGTCAAGACATACGCTTATAACAGCCTTACATCGGCCTCCAGTGTCATTGACTCCTTTACTATCAACAAAGATAAGGCAACCATAGAGACCAATTTCCTGCTGCTTGACTGAGCGCCAAACGGTGAAAACCTGCTGCCCGAGATGCGGCTGACGGAACGGTCGGCAAACGTCGCGCAGTGTCTATCTCTGCTAGAAACTGTAACTGACGGACAGTTGTCCGCTGATGCCGTAGCTTCCTGCTCCGTCACCGACCAGGCCGTTGACCCCGGCCTTGACGAGAAAAGCATCGCGCTGGGCCGCGACGGCCAAACCGGCTTTCCAGAGATCGTGGCTGTCAAAGGCAGAATACTGGCTCACACCGAAGCCGTAAAGCATCCCGGTACTTTCGATCCGGGGATTGGTGAGTATCCGCTCATATCCGAGGACGGCGGAAGGGGTAACGCTCCAGCCATTAAGTTGCTGTCTGTCCAGGCTGAAATCCACGTCGACCGGTATGCCGACAAATGTTTCACTGATGCCGTTCACGCCCAGGGCGAGATCGCTGCCGCTTTCGCTGAAGTTGTTGAGGGTGACGCCGGTAACGCGAACGCCGGTCTGCAGCGTCACGGTAAATGGAGCAAGGCGGATGACGTCGCCGACACCTGCCAGCCCGCCATAGATTGCACCGTTGGTATTGCCGGTTGCATTCCCCAGCCCTCCGCCCAGGGAGCGGTCGCTTTTGTAATCGACCCAACCGACATCTGCCCGCGCCGTAACATATGGACCGGATTCAAGGTTCGAAAAACCGTAGCGCCCGCCAATCGTCGCCAGGACCGTGTTGATGGTGACGTCGGCATCGGCGCTTCGGACCGAACCCCAATTGTAGCCAATGCCGAGATTGCCGCAGGTCTGGTCGTTAAAGCGGTATGTGCCTCCCATAATTGTGCCCGCGTTGTACTCCGTGCTGCCTGCGACGCCGTTGCGGCCGTTGGACCAGAAATCGCCCCCGATGCTCGCCATCCAAAACTTCCCCTGACCCGTGCGAAGATCGCTGCCAAGCGTTTCCGGAGCGACAGCATCATCGATCCACTGAGGCAAACGCAGCAGATACGAGGCTGCATCGGCATGAACCTGGCCGCCGGCCTGCGCCGGGACGTCCCCGAGCGTGCCCGCATCCACCGCCGACTGAAGATAGTAATTAAAGGCTGTATAATGGCCCGACAAAGGAGAGTTCTGCAGAGCGTTCAGAAACGTAACTCCGGAGGCGGCATTACCGACCATCCCGCTTTGCCCGGGCAACATCGAATAGTAGACCATCTTCGCGCGCAGAACGTAGATGTCTGCCAGAGTGAGTCCCAGGCCCTGAGTCAAATAGGCATTCATCGATCCATAGGTCGCGGCCACCTGATCGAGCGCGGTTTGAAGATACTCCGGCCAAACCTTCACGGCGGCATCTATAGAGTCCGGGTTCGCGCCCGGCTCCTGTGCCAGGATCGCTGCCTTCGTGGATTCGATGAGGGCAGCCGCATAGCTGTTGGTGGCCAGGTAGTCTTTCATGATGGTTGCCTGGGACACGCCGGCTATGCTTTCCAGGATGGCGGACGTCCACCCCGTGCGATCCTTGCCGGCCGAGCAGTGGTATAAATCCGGACCGGAATCGGTTGCCAGGGTGAGCAAGACAGAGTGAAATGCCGCTCGCTGGACCGGATCGGCAACAAATCCCTGGTAGAGGCCCTTCATATAGTTGCTCGCCGAAGAGGGAGGGTCGGTAAGCGGCGGCTGAGGCAGCGGAGCAGGGGTGCCATAGATATTGATATTGGTATAGATCGCTCCACGCGGCACGATATCCGGCGCCGAACTGATCTCCGTGGGCGTTCGCAAATCGATATCCCGGTCGATATGCAGTGACGATAGGGTTGCCCAGTCCGCATCACTGAGACTCTTGGGGGCATTGGTGCGATAGAAAACCCCGGTGCGCATCACTCCATTGTTGCTGGTCGTGTTGGCGAAGCCGGTTCCCCCGTTGCTCGCCGAGATTCCCGCAAGATCTCTGAAATTGGAGACTGACTGCAGAATCGGCGTTGTAATCGCCTCCTGGGCCGACGCAGGTGTGAAAGACAAACAAAGCGCCACCACAGTAATGGCGTAAAGGAAAACGTTTCTCGCCGAGACCACCCCCAAAACCGACATTCTCAACTCCCTTTGATTCGAAATCACTCTGGTTGCGCCAAATTCCGGCGACGCCCCACCACATCTATTCTGATTACATTCCCCGAATACCCTGATTATCGAATTACATGCGGAATAACTTGATAATAATATGAATACGTCAATGATTATTTCGAAAACCGAAACATTTTACGACACGGATGGACACGGATAGACACGGATGAAGAAAGCGGCAAAAGACTCCATTCAGGAAAAGACGCCGAATACCTCACTGCGTTCATTATCGGTGCTGCATTTGAACTCTCAATCCGTCGTTTGTCCGCTGGAACAGGGAAAGGTTGGAATACCTGAGAGTCTATGACCTTAGACTTTGATCCGTGTCCATCCGTGTCAAAAGACAGAGGCCGAAAGCCGAAAAGCTTCCTTGACATGGCCCCTCATAGATCATACACTGAGACTCTATGGTAATTGTCCTCTAACAGAAGCCCGCGCACGTTAAGCGAACTCAGACGCATAAGGCCGATAAGCGGTCCGATGCGGCGCTGGTGGTGTGGCTTCTGGTCTCCTCGTTCGGCAATCCCCGAAAACATTACTGTTTGAAGCATATTCCATCGAAACATCAGAGGAGATATGGACAATGGACCAATCCAGACTGACGGTTTACTTCTATGACATCTTCGATGCCTCTTTGCCCCGCCTGGGCCCCGGAGACGATTCTTCGACACAAAAAGCCATCGAACTGCTGCGTGCGGCGAATCCTCAGTTGATGAATTCGCCCGGCCTCAGGATACTGGACCTGGGCTGTGGAAACGGCACTCCGACCATCCAGCTTGCAAAGCATCTCGACGGAACCATCACGGCGGTCGACAACCATGAGCCGTTCCTGATCGAACTCAGGCGGCGAGCCGTTGCGGAGGGCGTTTCGGACAGTATCCGCACCTGCCTGAGCGATATGCGCGAGTTCACGATGAAAGAGGGAGTCTTCGATCTGATCTGGTCGGAAGGAGCGCTCTTCGCCATGGGATTTCGGAAAGCGCTGGCCGCCTGCCGGAAGTTGCTGATACCGGGCGGGTTGATGGCCGCCTCCGAACTCACCTGGTTCCGGCCCTACCCGCCGGCTGAGTGTCGAGAGTATTTCGCCGCCATGTATCCTCCCATGATCGATAACGCCGCCAACCTCGCAACTATCGAGGACTGCGGATACAAGGTTTTGGAGCACTTTGCATTGCCGGAATCGACCTGGCTGGAAGGCTATTTTCGCCCCATCGAGGATCGGCTTCGAACGCTCCAGAACAAGTATGCCGCGGACCGTGCCGGAAGCGAAACAATCGATACCATCAGGAAGGAGAGCTACATCTATCGCAAGTACTCCGACTGGTATGGCTATTTCTTCTACCTGATGCAGAGCCGTTAAAGCGTAACCAGGCCGGGGCGCGGTTAATAGGCCGCTGGTTCCCAAGGTCCGCCTTGGGAACCCATCCCCGGCAGACCGGGTGGTTCCGCTGACGCGCCCGGATAGCAGGTTCCACTGGCCTCAGCTTAATGAACCGATTTGTTTTTGCACTGAAAACTGGGACGGTATCGACAATGGATGTATTTTCTTGCAACTCCTCTCCATTCCAATCAAAATTATATTCAAGCGGATTAAGTATGGATTGAGCGCAGGCATCATCCCGACCGCCGGTATCCACGAAAGAACATCTATGGCAAGGAGCAAGCCATGCCCAATGTAACGGCCAATGGAATCCAGATCGAGTACGATACTTTTGGTGACGGCTCGTCCCCGGCTTTATTGCTGGTGATGGGAGCCGGCGGCCAGATGATTCTTTGGGATGCCGAATTCTGCGAGGCATTGGCAAAAAGAGGACATTTTGTCATCCGGTTCGATAACCGCGACGTCGGTCTATCGACAAAGTTCGAAGAAGCCGGCATTCCCGACATGATGGCTGCAATGAGGGGTGAACCGGTACGTCCACCCTACTCTCTCGAGGATATGGCGGATGACGCCGTCGGGTTACTCGATACATTACGCATCGAGAAGGCACATATCTGTGGTGCCTCAATGGGCGGCATGATAGCCCAGGTCATCTCGTATCGGCATCCCGGGCGTGTCCTGAGCTTAACCTCTATAATGTCGAGCACGGGAAATCCGGAACTTCCGCAAATAAAACCGGATGTTCTGGCTGCCGTATTTCAACCTGTTCCCGGGGAACGCGAAGCGTGTATCGAACATATGGTAAATATGTGGCGACGGCTCTGGAGTCCCGGATTCCCATTTGACGAAGAGCGATTGCGAAAGATGATGGCCGAGAGCTACGATCGTTCGTACTATCCTCAGGGAATGGTCCGTCACAGCGCGGCCGTTTTTGCCCATGGCTATCGAAAATCGTCGATTGCATCTATTAAGACCCCGACGCTCGTAATCCACGGAGACCGGGATCCGCTTATGTCGGTGGAAGGCGGAAAAGAGACGGCTCAGCTGATACCCGGAGCGAAATTATTGATAATCGAAGGAATGGGCCATGACATGCCCAAAGAGGCCTGGCCGAAAATAATAGATGCAATATCCAATCACACAACGCAAGCCAACACTTAATGTAACCCCTAAGATACACACACCCTTCCCTCACCATAGCTCCTGCATTCCTGGTTCCCAAAATCCGGGGCTGCTGCCCAAATCATTGCGGCAGTCCCGAATGACTCGCAAAGCCCAGCATTGACCCAGCGGCCGCGGTTGATATTAGCCGACGAGCCGCTCACTTGTGCTATTGGAAAATGAATCAGGCATTTTCAAAGAATGACAGTAATCCGGAAACCGTAGTTGAAAGGCATAACCCGAACGACACACTGTCAACCGCAAGTCCGTCCACCGGCAGGTCTGATCCTTCCCTGGCCAGAACATCTCTCATGAAAGCAGTGGAAAGATTCTTGTACAAGCTTTTCCCATCCGCCAGCTGTTCTATGTCCAAACGGAAGTATCTGAAATATTCGGCATATTTCTCATTTACGAATGTCTCTATCTGCTGCTCGGTCCCGGCGACATGCTCATCTTTTTCCGCCTCGCTCCGCATCAGTTCAACCGCGCTTGCATGACGCTGCAATACGGAATGGGTGATAGCGTGAACGATCATTTTTTTGAACTCTTCGGTATCGCTTTCTTCACGTTCGACCGAAGTGTTCGGAAAGTTTTCTTTTCCGGGAGCATAGGATGCCACCACCAGGAAAGAGCAAAAAGTCATGTAGGCATATGGCGACGGTTCGATTTCACCAAAGATTGTCCGGTTTGTCTCCAGGAAATCGTCAATGCGCTCGGTGGTCCGTTTCAAGGCATCAATAAGTTTGGCAGTGACAGCGGAAGGCATCTGCTTCTCCGTACAGGAATTTTGAAGTTAAGACCCCGGCATTTTTTATCTCAGCTACATCATCGCGCGGCATCGGGTGCGGGCAATAAGGGTCCGGGCTTGAAACCAAATCCCTCTGGTCACTACACCGTAATCGACTTTCAGGTCAAACTTTTTACGACATGGATGGACACGAATAGACACGGATGGAGGAAGCAGCAAAAGAATCTGTTTACGCAAAGACTGTTAACGGCTCAATTCATCTCAAGGACACATGTTGAACTATTTAATCGCCGGCAGCCTCAAATTGTCTTATTGGTTAATTTTGCCAGGCCCCGGTCGACTCATTACATAAGCTCGGATTTCACATCTTGTTTTTATCCGTGTTTATCCGTGTCCATCCGTGTCAAAAAAAGAAGCCCGGGCGGCCTCAAAGCTTCGATTATTGTTTAATTCCGCCAGGCCCCGGTTGACTCATTACCTAACCTCGGATTTCTCATCTTGTGTTTATCCGTGTCCAGCCGTGTCAAAAGAAAGAAGCTCGTGCGGCTTCACGTACGGTAGCATAGGCTCAAACTTTCGAATAGTTGACCGGGTATTGAGAATCACAAAAAAGACCCGTTTTTTACCCGGGTCTTTTTTTCACTTACTTTATTTTTCCCGATCAGTGTTTGTGCTTGCAGCCGCAGTCGGGGCCGCACCCGCCGCCTGACCTTATGGTATATCCGGCTTCATCCAGTTTGCGCTCCAGTGTGAAGGCCAACCGGCCCGCTTCCTGAACTCCCTTCTCGGCAGCTTTTTGCATCGCCATGTAGAGGGCTCCCAGCAGCTGCTTTGCCTCTTCATTGCCTTCCTTGACTAGGCCGACCAGGTTATCCATCCCTATTTTCTCGACGGTTCCAATGACCTCACCGGTCACCTCTGCCACTGAATCGCCGGTCTGGCCAAGCGCATTGAACAGTGCCCCCATCGAGCTTTTCAAGTCGCTCAGATCGACCTTTGCCCCTACTCCGACTCCTGCGCCAATGCCTGTTATTGCTTCTTCTGTCCGCATGAAATGAACTCCTTTATAGGCTATTCTCCATAGTCTCCACTATGCAGAAAAGAATAATTCTCAAATAAGATAAGGCACGAGTGTGGCCGAAGGGGATTCAGACCGGTAAAAAGCAGCGGCAATGCACCGGGGGTCGCGCCATCCCCGCTATGCGGTTGCCCTCATACCGGTCACGCTGCTGGTGCGGAGTTGGTATCCCAAGGACACCTTGGTGTTCGTGCTGGGCTTTATGCAGACGGAGCCGGCACACCTTCCCCAGTAATTGAGCCTTTAGGTCGATGACACGACCAGAGTCGACCAAGATCTCGATGACGACCTCACCCGCCCCCAAAAGATGATTGAATTGAAAAGCGCTATCAGCATAGAATATTGAGGAATTCTAAAATAAACACTGCTCGGAACCGGGAACTCCCATGAGCCAGCATGACAAATCGCGAATTGAGAACATGATTAGATGTCTTGCATCGGCAAGATCGATGAAGCTTTCTGTCCATGCTCACGCGGAAATGATCGAGGAGGATATCACCGTAGCGGAACTGCGCAATTTTCTGATGAGCTGCACCCTTCACGAGAACTACCCCGATCACAAGTGAGGAGCATGCTGCCTTGTGTGCGGTCAGGCGGCGGAGAAGGACCGTTATCTTCTGTCGTCTGCACGTCTAACCTTCCTGAACTGATTATAACTACAGTGTATGAACCGAAATTACCGAAGTGGGAAACACCATTCAAAACAGGTATGAGACTATGAAACCCTGCTCGGTCCGTTCCTGCCCCGGAGAATATGAGCAGAAGCGCATCATCCATACAGTGAAGCATCACGGCAACGTGATCGTGCTCGAGAATGTGCTTGCTGAAGTCTGTTCGGTTTGCGGCGATATCCTTCTGCCGTTCTCGACAGTCGAAGCTATTGAGGCCATGTTGAAAAACCCCGGAGATCCGATTCGTACGGCGCCGGTCTACCATGTTCCTGATACCGCACCTGCAGCGCGGTCATGAGGCTGGAAGAAGCCGACCCATTATTCCCGGTCGTATATCTCCGATTTTTGTGGACGCGCTTAGGCCTGAGTGCTGGTTAATACCAATTTGCGTTCAAGATAAAACTAATGTAACATGAGGTCCACACTCTCAGGGAGGGGGACTCATGCCCAAAAAAGTCAAACAATTACCAACGGTAATCGAGGCGGCGCAAGAAGCCGCTCGGGAAGCAAAAACTGCAAACGAGCTAAGAATGGCCCAGACAGTACTTATCCCCGGCATTCTCAATGCTGCCGATAACTTGACTGGAGAGATCGTCGGCCGCTCCCGTCCAACGGTGGTCCGATTGCGGAAGATATTTTGCGAATCCTTATCCGGTCAGGGATCTCAAGGCCGAAATTGGGGTGGGCGTCGCTACGGCTACATGACCATCGAGGATGAGCGCCAATTCCTTTCGGGTTACCTTGATCAAGCCTCACGCGGAGGGATTCTGGTTGTGAGCGAGATTCAACGAGCCTTCGAGAGCCAAGTGGGGCGCAAGGTTGCCCCGTCCACCATCTACCGGATGTTGGACCGGCATGATTGGCGAACGATCATCCCAAGACCCCGTCATCCTAAAAGCGACACCGAAGCTCAGGAGGATTTTAAAAAAACTCCCGAAAACGGTAACTAAATGTGTCGAAGCACTTGCTCCCGTAGGAGTGCGCTTGCGATTTATGTTCCAGGACGAAGGACGGTTCGGAAGAATCAGCACACCACAACGCTGCTGGGCTCCCCGTGGGATGCGCCCTGCCGTACCCAGCCAGATCGTACGCGAGTACACCTATGCATATGTGGCAGTATCACCTCACGATGGAACCATGGACTCCCTGATCTTGCCTGAAGTCAGTGAGCGTGCCATGTCTATTTTCCTGCAGGAAGTGAGCGACCGACATCCTGATGAGTTCATCCTCATGGTTCTGGACGGCGCCGGATGGCATAAAGCACATGCTCTCAATGTGCCCGAAAACATGGCGCTGGTCTTCCTCCCACCTTACAGTCCGGAACTCAATCCGGTGGAGCACGTTTGGGAAAGCATTCGGGAAAACGGTTTTCGAAACAAAGCTTTCAACAGTATGGAGGCTGTAGAGGACCAGTTGGCTCAGTCTCTGGCAGCCTTGGAGAGAGATCCTGCGACTGTGGCAGGCATGACCGGCTTCCCTTGGCTCATTGACATTAACTTGAACGCAAAATAGTATAAGATAACCACAGCAACTTCCCCCCTTCAAAAATCACGCTCCATCTCTGCGAACGAAAAACCACTCGTAACCAATTCCTCCTAATGGATCATGATAAAATGAGACCTCGACAGGAGTTTACGGGATAGCCCTGCGGTAAGCCATTTTATCCTGCTATTTCAATCACTTGCCTTGACGGATGCGTAAGACCCTACTGCTCTAGCGTCGAGAGCACAATAATTTATGTAAAAACGCACCGTTGGATATATTTAGCTTGACATGGTAAGACCCTACTGATAATCCATTGGACATGGCACACTTACACGAAAAAATGAAAAAGGGAAGACCCTACTACTACATCCGGGAGATGGCCAGAGTCGACGGCAAGCCCAAGGTGGTCAATCAGATCTACCTCGGGAGTGTGGATCGTCTTCGCGAGTTGGCCCTTGAGAGGAAAAGGGGACCGGTAAAGATCCGTGTCGAGGAGTTCGGTGCCCTGTGGCTTGCCAATATGATCGAACGGGAAGTGGGGCTGGCCGCTATCATCGACTCAGTCATTAGCAAGGCCAAACGCGAGAAAGGTCCCTCAGTCGGAGAGTACTTCCTCTACGCCGTCTTCAACCGCATGATTGATGCCTGCTCAAAACGTGCACTGCCGGATTGGTACGGGTCAACAGCCATTCAGGTTATCAGGCCGGTGGACACCGAGGCCCTTGATTCCCAGCACTATTGGGCCAAATGGGAGCGAGTACGGCAGGATGATATTGAGAAAATAGCCTCACTTTTTTTCAAACGCATCATTGAAATCGAAAAACCGCCCCGGGCTGATGCATTCTTATTCGATACCACCAATTACTATACATACATGGCCGGCGATACCGAATCCGAACTGGCCCAGCGTGGCAAGAACAAAGAGGGAAAGGGATGGCTGCGCCAGATTGGAGTGGCGCTGCTCGTATCTCGCGACGCACAGCTTCCTCTGTTTTTCCGGGAGTATGAGGGAAACCGGCACGATTCCAAACTGTTCAATCAGATTCTCGATCAGGTTGTCTCCGCCATGCAAAAATCCGGAGCCCGGGGGGAACTGACCATTGTCTTCGATAAAGGGATGAACTCGGAAGATAACATCGCCGCCATTGATGCAACTGAAAAAGTCCATTTCATAACATCCTACTCCCCACACTATTCCGATGCCCTGATCCGCGTAAAGTTATCCGAGTTCAAGCCGGTAGACACCATTAAAAACCGGGAGCTTACAGAAAAAGGCCGGGAAGACGATCGGCTTGTTGCATGGAAAACAACCGGCGAGTACTGGGGCAGGGAAAGAACGGTGGTCGTGACCTATAACCCGAGAACCGCCGCCAAACAGCGGTATGCCTTCGACAGGAAGCTCCTGGATTTGCAGCAGGTCATATTGGATCTGCGAACCAAAGTACAGAGCGGAAAGAAACACTGGACAGGACAGAAAATTATCGACGAACATTACTTCGATGCCTGTTCGCGGCTCCACCTCCCCAAAGATCTCTACGAACTCTCGGTCGAGAAAACAAAGAAAAAATGGCAACTTCTCTTCCGCAAAAATTACCACAAAATTGCCAAATACATTGAAAGGTTTGGGAAAAACATCATCATAACCGATCACATGGACTGGAAAACCGATGAGATTCTAAAGGCAAGTCTTGACCGCTACATGGTGGAGAATGCTTTCCGGCAATCCAAAGATGACGATCTGGTCAGCGTCATGCCCGTACGGCATTGGACCGATCCCAAGATCAGATGCCACATCCTGACGTGCGTCTTCGCCCTTACCTTCCTTCGACTGATCGAGAATCGATTGCATCGCGCAGGTGTCTTGCTTTCAGCGGCGTCGGCAATGGAGCAGATGCACAAGCTACACTCATGCGTGTGCTGGAAGGATTTAAAGAAAGATCCGGATCGCATGATCGAAGAACCAAGCGAGATTCAGTCACAAATCCTGAGGGTTTTCAACAATGAAATAATCGGTGGGGTCTTACAAAAAATCGAGAAATAACATACGGTTTTTATTAGACTTTAGGCCATTTTTACCCATCCATCCCGTAAACTCCTGCTCGACAAAAGCACATTCGCCGTCATTGACTATGCGAACTATCGAGAATAACTCTCCAAAGTCAGCTTCCGGCACGTATACAATACCGTTCTCTAAAATCCCCATGGACGCCGGCATGACTTTTACACGATCATCTTCGATTCCCGACAGGATGCCGGGATCCGGATTCTTCTTAAGCACTTTAACGAAGTATAAGAATCTCCTATCCCTCGATCTTGCGAATGATTTGACCTGCTCAAACGCATAGGCCGCAACCTATTTGACCAATAAATGATCCTCTGACAACCCATCTTTTTTCGGAACGCCCCGGAATGATTGACTGGAGAGGCATAGTCCGTGCCAGGAAACACGGGAAAGTCGTCATACGGAAAAAGAAGTCGTATTCGACAGTCCTTGAGCTTCCCGGCGGGCTGAGAGGGGTAGGAGTCTAAAAACGATGGGTTCCCGCTCCGCTCCCACCCATCCTGCGGCTCTTTCCGGCTGGTGCCCAGTGTGGCACCCGGGGCACTTAAGACGCCTACGACCTTATCCAATCGTTTTCTTTCGTTATTTTCGTACTACTATCCGTCATTTTCTTGTTTTTTGAGCAAGATTTTCATGTTGTCGGTTCTGTAACTCGTTTGACATCAACCTCTTAGGTGCACTTTAAGCCGAGGAGAACCGAACGGCGCGGGTGGCCCAGGCAACAGGCTTTAACGTTGCCTGGGTCCGGAGGACAAGAGGCTTCGCGTAGAATTACCAGTCCCTCTTGCCTGC
>JAEZHY010000117.1 GCA_023416335.1 Pseudomonadota bacterium
GGTGATAGTAACCTATCTGACCCCGTTCGATCGGAGATCGGCTGAAAGGCTCGAACTGACAAAAAGGGTTAAAAAGCCGGTTCCCAGAGTTGTAACTGCTCATTAAATCAGATGTTCATGCGATAATCTTCGGAGAAAATCGGCTTCGTGCCGGTTTTTTCCGGAGGTACTGTCTCCTGAGTTTGTGAATCACGACGGGTGAATCGGGGCATTTGGAGAAGTTGTCCGTCGGTTCCTCAAAGCAGGCCACCCGGCAAACGCCAGGAAATATAAAAGGAACAGATTCACGCCCGGCACGATCGTCAGGATACTCAATGCTGGAGAAAACCCCGCCTTCGAGAAGATCTTCCAGAAAGGCACCACTATCAAAATTCCTATGGCAGCGATGATAAACATCTCGTAGATTCCGATTCCGTACATCACCCTTCCTTTCACAGGAAACCGAACCTGTTGAAGAACTCCCTCTACTCCCACTGCACGTCGAAATCTACGCCTTCCAGGTCATCTTTCCAAACTTCCATGGCATTTGAGACCCTTTCGCGAAAGAGCTGCTCCTCGGCACGCATGGCTCTGCGCTGCAGATAGAGGATCGGCCAGAAGATCGGAATCAGCATGAAAAGCAGCTGGACGAACCCCGCGGCCCTGTAGCTCGCCTTCAGTGCTTTGTATTCCGAGATCGAATTCTTGATGTACAAGATCTTTGCCTTCCGGATCTCTCCGGGTGCAAGGCCGGCCAGGCCGGTGACAAACATCTGCAGCTTATCCTGCGAAAGTGAGTCCAGAAACTGTTTTGCCATAGGAGAATCCTCTTCCTAAAAGACGTGCTCGGTCAGGGAAATGGGATTCCCGATGCGGAATTCCGAATCGGGCCTGATCCCGAGTTCTTTGAGCGTATAGGTGAGGACCTCCCGCCTGGGCATTGCCTTGCAGGCATCCCGTTTGATTCGTTTGAAAAACAGAACGTCGCCTTCCAGCGTGAAATTGAAATAGCTCTTATCGGTGCAGCCGGAACTTGCGACGACTATCGAAACGGTCTTAGCCTCGGCGTCCATCGCAATACCGTACAGGATATCCGATTTCTCCGCGCGCGCATCGGACCGTACAAAAAAGATCGAAACAGCGGCGAATAACAGTACTATAACAGTTCTCATGTCTCCCCCTCACTTTTCCGCCAACTTGAGTTTTCCATTCTCAAGTTTGTAAACTTCCGTTGTTCCGCCTTTATGCACTATCCGGACTATGGCGCCATCTATCGAAAAGCCCTGGATATCGCCGGATCGCAGCAGAATGGAACCGGCCCGCTCCAGTTTCGGCCTTTCACCAGGTTTGGCATGCTTTGACTCGAATACCGTCAGCTCACACCCCTGCCCTTTCCTGTCTGTCCTGGACAGGACGGCAGTATAGGAGACGAAGTCCCTGGTTAGATTACCGAGTGCAATACGGCTGATTTCGACTCGAACATTCTTGCCCTTGTAAAGACCGTCACGGAACTTGACCCGCCGCCCGACCGATTCAATGTGAAAAGTGCCGTTGACCAGTTGATCCGTCAGGTATTTCTTACGGGTTTGAACGTTCTCGGCGTTTAGAATGGGGTCCAGCCTTCCCAACCTCCGCAAATCCCATCCAGCGGGAAAGTCATCCCCGCCTCCCTGTACCGTTCCATCGGCATGATAGAGATTTGGATCGTAGTGCGCCAGCATGAATGAGTTCAGGTCCTGTTTGAACTGAAGTCGCCCCGAGTAGGACGCGGCCTGCAGCACGATCGGCATTTCCTCGAAAAATCCGGCGGCCCCGGGATAGATCCTGTCCGCTTCCTCCGATTTCACCACGGCAATGCTGCTGAATTTGAAATGCCCCCGGGGCCAGGACTTTTCCGGAGAGAACATGAAGTCGGAATTGAACGGCGGTTCCACACCGTCTATCGCCAGGAAGAAAAGCTGGATTTGTCCCTCGCCGCCAATCGTGTTGCTGGTTCTCAGAGGATAGTATGCCTTTTTGCTTTCGAAACGAAATGCAACCGGGGCAACCGACTTGTCGTCGTTGTCGACCGTCACGAAATCAAAGACAAAATAGACGATGCCGTCTTTGACGTACTCTGCCGCGGTCCCGGCAACCCGGGCCAATTCGGGGCCGTTACTGAGCCCCTTCTTGTCCTTGAAGTAGTTCCGGACCCACCGGCTGAAATGTTCTGCATCGTTGATTTTCACGACAGTGACATCGTGAGCCCCGAGCTTCGCCCTCGACACGACTTCCGCAACGGGCAGGTTCCTGGAACCGGATCCGCCCTTGGTATGATGAACGGTGATGTACTGAAGCTTCTTTGCGTCAACCAGCTTTCCAATTTCATGAAGCGCGTTTTCCGGCGCCAGGCTGACCTTCGGCTCAGAGGGAAACGGAATGAACCGCATGATCTCGGTTTTGGAAGATGCCTTGAGATCGGTTTCCAGGATCAGAATTTCTTCCGACCCATTATGGAGGACGATCGCCTTTTGAGCAGGCTCGGAGACCGTAACATTTTCGCGGTTCAGGTAAATGGCTCCCATATCGGCGAACAGAGGACTGCACAGGGACAGGCTGAACATCAGTAGACACGCTGCAAACGTTGCGATTCTTTTTGAAACTTCAATTCTCATCCGACACTCCGATTGGCTATTTATCCAACTTCTCATCAAAACCGTTCCTGGGCGGTATCTGCGGCTTCCCAGCCTGCTCGAGCTTCATGGAGAAGCCTTTCTTTTTCTCCACTAACCGCATTTTATACTGGCCCCTGCTGCCATATTGCCTGAATGCCCCTTTTTTGCCGTCGTCCATCAACTCCACCCTGAGGTCCACCAGGCTATAAGGGATGACGATTATAGATCCCGACGTGTAAGGTTCGCCAAAGCCGATGTGATACCACCACCCGGGATAGTGGCCGAGAAAGACACAGGCCGCGGCGTATCGTTTGAAATTCACTGGAGGAGATTTTTTTCCAAATGCTTTTTTCCAGAGCGCTTTCCACTCTTCCTGAGTGCTTACGATTCCGGCATACGGTTTTACCAGATCGGACTGATTGCCTTCCCATTCCGTAACGCTCTTTTTTGGTGAGGGTTCCCCGGCAGCGGCTTCAGCCGGTTTGGGAAAGCCTCCGGACAGGAAAGCCAGGCAACACAGGAAAATAAGTGTGACGAGTATGGGCAAGAGCAAAACCCCGACCTTTGCCCCCGGAATTCCATCGCGCGAAAACAATCCTTTAGCCATTCCTCTCCTCCCCGCTCACGCAGACGTTTACTCCTGTTAGACAATGATAACGGGAAAAGGTTCCTCAAAAATTTACATACAGGGTGACCTTCGTGAGTCCATCCCCCGGCACGAACATCAACGAGAGCGTATAGGGCAGGACCTCCACCGCCCTGCCCTCCCGAAGTTCAAGCGTCCCGGGAAGTACAGGCACAACCGATCCCGCCGGATGGAGAATTTCGTCCATCGTCCCCATTATTTCCTCTATTTTGAATTTCCGCTCGAACCCGTCCCGCAGGTTTAAATGGACCTTGATTCCCGATTTCGCGCCGGGTTCCAGCGGGTGGTACAGGCTGGCAATGCCCAGATTTCTGCCCGGATGCGGTCGATTCCGCTCGAGCCACAGGAGGGCCTCGATGACCGGCGTACCCTGTGCAAGTACGTCCTCCACGTCTAAAATCTCTCGCAGGGTCTCGGTATTGAGTCCGTCGAACATGACATAAGTTTTGAGAATGGGAGGCTTGCAGATGTCGAATGTATGCCCGATAAGCTCAGGCTGGGAAAAAGAGCCGAAAGCGTCCCTGAAATTCGACAGGCGCCCGCATTCTCCGCCGACGGCTTCGAGAACTTCGGCGCTTCTGTCCCAAAGTTCCTCTTTGGTCTCAGTATTTCCGAGGTTCCAGTATGCCGATATCTCCTCACCGCCGGGAAGATAATCGATTGCCGGGTGCAGATACTTGACTCTCGGGTTCCTGAACCGGGACGGATTGTCGAACACCAGTTCGTTTATGCGGTCGAAAAGATCCGTTCTGCATTTCAAATGCTTCCCGAATGTCTGCCGCACGAACCGGATGTTTTCCCAGGGAGTGCACAGCGGGTCCCTGCAGTCGAGAGCGAGGCGCACGCCCCTTCGGGAATTGCCAAGCAGATCGAGGCAGAGCGAAGGCCTGCTCGGGAAGTAATCCTCCGGTGCATCGAGGGGCTGCCTCAAGACAGGACCGGACCAGGAAAGGATTCCGTTGCGGACCTGTGGCCAGATGTCGGAACAGGAGAGATGACCGCAGACTGCTTCGAAGATTTCGAGGAAAAAATCTTCCGCTTCCGTATTTGGGGACTGCCCTTTCCCCAAGTATTCCGGAACCATCACCCTCGAAGCGATGAGCCCTTTTACCCATGTCATAATCTCCGGGAAATTGTCCGAAGATATGAGCGGCGCAAGCTGAAGACGGCCGCTTCCGACAGCTTCGTACTGGTTGGGGTCCAGATCGATGCGTTCGTTATTCGGGCCGATGAGGCACGCTTGGGAGTCATCCCGAACCTGCCAGCGGGGAGAAAGCAGCCAGTCCATGGCGACACTCCTCTCTATGAAGATCGATCGATGGGCGGAAGATAGATGCTCGTTCCACCAGGATAGATGCTCTCCGCATAAAGGGGCAGCACTGCAAGAGGGACTTCGAAGTTCGTAACCTTGCCCCGGGCAGCCGTTATCACTTTCACGAAATGAACCGTAGGGTATTTCGAAAGGAGTTCTTTCACCATTCGGGTGAGCAGATCACGCCTTCCCGCGATATCCAGGTCGTAGCCGATGCCGCCTATTATCGTGTGAAGAGAAGGGAAGGCATTGCCGACCGAATCGGGGCGAAGGAAAGAGAATCCTTCAAAAGGATCGAAATCGAAACTGATGAAGCTGGTTTCGAAAAAAGAGATGCCGGGAAGGATACGGACGGTGAGTCCTTCCTTTTCTGCGAGTTGCAGCAGTACGCTTACCGGATGGCATCCGACACGTGCATTGCCGTACAGGGCGAAGACCAGCCCTTTTTGTTTCTTGCATGCCTGCAGAACATCATGTGCGATATTTTCGAGCATCGTCTTTCGAGGGACCCCATCCCGGTCGAAATGAAACTCCAGGGATCTCACCCGCGGATTAATCGTTCGAAGTGCGTCGATCCGGGGCGGAGGATCGAACGCAAGCACCTCGGAGGCATCGCGGAGCACAGCCAGGGCGGCAAGCGAGCAATCGGAGGCGGGATTCATCCCGTAGCCCAGAATGACTATGTCTTCCTGAAATCCCGCCTCATTCAATTCGGATTCGGCAACTATCAGGCGCTGATCGAGCAATCCGGCAAGAGAAGCTGCAGGATCGCAACAGCCGATTTTGTTCAAGCCATTCAAGATTTCCGGTTCCGAGTAGAAACCTTCCAGGCTTTCCAGCCAGAGCGCGAGAGGCTTGTCTATCTCTCCCTGTCTGTCGGTCGGAACCGAGTAATATAGAGCCTCGGGGCCCGAGCCAATCGTCAATGCCGTAAACGGGGCACGTATGTACTGCGTACTCATGAAAATGACTTCCCCCATGAATCCCTTTGGTGCACCTGGATGAGGTATTTGAAGAATTCCCGGTTCGCCTCGCATTCCGCTTCAAATTGAGGAAACTGCATCTTGTGGTATGCCACGCACCCGTGATCGCAGATCGCACTCGCAACACAATCGATGCAACGGTCCCATGAACCGGGAGATTCCCAGAATCGATTCGCCTCCATTTCAAGATCGGCGAGCGAGGCGGTCCTGCCCAGGCCGTCCGTCATGCTCTTTTCCACGCACAAAGCATAGGATCCGTCAGGATTCAGGCAGGCGAGATGAACCCCGGCGCCGCATCGAGCCAACTCACAATGCTCTTTTGCAATCGTTCCGCCCTGCCACCATGCCTCAAACGCGAGTACTTGACGAAGCACATTGCGTTCCCGGAGTGAGCTTTTCCCGTGCTTCGCGATATGTTCGTAGATAGACCGCTTAACATGGAAGCGTTTTCCGGACGACAGGGCCTCCGAAGAGCGCTCCGGTGGTGCCGCGCCGATCGAGTTTATCCTGATTTTCAGAAATCGCTGCTGCTGGAACCATGCGAGCACGTCCCCTATGTTCTCAGCAACACCGTCGGTAAGGCAGCACACGATCCCAAAATCAATTCCATCCCGCTGAAGCCTTTTGAGGGTGGCTAAAACACGCTCGCCATCTCCCCTGTAAAGGTTGCTTATGTGTGGCGGGCCGTCCAGGCTGAAGCACGGCTCGACAAGATGTTCACGGCAGAATCGGTGAAATCTCTCGTCCACGAGCGCACCATTTGACTGGATGCCGACAGCGAGTTCGATCTTGTGTCGGGAAGCAAGATTGCGGGCGGTTCGGCAGACTCTCCGGAGGTTCTCGTACCCCCACAGAAGCGGCTCTCCGCCCGTCAAAATCAAGGTAAGCCGATCCAGATCCGAGGCTGCGATCCACTCAGCCAGGGCTGTTTCGGCGACCTGGGGATCCAATCGCAGAGAAGTTTCAGGGCTCGCTCCGGCGCTGCAGTAGCGGCATGACAGATTGCACCGGTTGGTCGTGGAAATAAAGAGGGTCGCCAGCTGCCCGGGAGCCGAAGGAGATTGGGAAGATTCAGGATCGTGTGAATTCATTGATTTTCCGTCCCGTTGTCTTTGAAGTGCTTCCCGTAGAATGGACTGGAGTTGAGCAGTTCCCGATGAGTGCCTGCTCCCTGGATTACGGTTACCGTGAATCCGTCGTTCTCGGTCGTGTCGATCACAATGCTTCGGTCAACTGCCCGCAATATGTGGGCCTGGTGCGTGCAGATCAGCATGGAAACACCCAGCCTGTCATGCATCAGAGTATCGATTATCGTGCGCACCTCCGCAGGCGGAACGCCGGTGACCGGTTCATCGAGCATGAGAAGATCGGGTTTTCGGACCAGGGCCCGGCTCAGACAGAGTCGTCTACGCTGGCCTCCGGAGAGGTTTGTTCCGAGGTGAAGTAAAGGAGTTCGGAGACCGTCCGGCATCTGTCCCACCTCCTTTGAAAGAGATGCCTTATCCAGCACGGCCATGATGTCTTCGTCCCGCAGCTCCACCCCGTCGGACGCACCATAGGCGACATTGCCTGCAATGGTATCCGCCAGGACAAAGCTGTCCTGGAGCAGCAGGCCCATGCGGGCGCGCAGTTCCTCCAGGGGTAAAGAGCGGGTGTCCCTGCCTCGTAAATATATGCTGCCCCG
>JAEZHY010000138.1 GCA_023416335.1 Pseudomonadota bacterium
CGGCGAACCTCTTGATATCTGAACACAGTAAAACGTAGAACGTTGGTGTCAAGGCTGGGTTGTCCTGTTTCTCTTTTTCAAAAGATCCTGCCAACTTGTTTAATTTCTACAAACCGGGGATTTTGCATAATATGATCCGCATATCTGAACCCGATATGACGCGAAGTCCGCTCATTGCCGGGCGGAGCCTTTCTATTGGCAGTTGCGACTTCCTATATTTATATTACTCCCAACAATTCAATTCTTGCGCCGCCGAACGATCGGGCATGGCCACCGATTGCGCAATCTTAAATCCGGGGGAACGATCCAAGAGAATCCAACGAGATGCACGGCAACCTCAGATGATTATTTAGATACCCAGATGTTGGAAATAAGTTGGAATATCTTAAAGGATGGATTCATGAAAACACGCAGGATACATCTCATCAACCCTGTAACAGATTCATTCACTACCAATCCGGTCTATTTCAAAAAGGCATTGTATTCTCCCCTGGCAGGACTGCTTGCAGTAGCTTCTCTCATTCCCCACGATCAGTATGAGGTGATATTGACGGATGAGAATATTCAAGCTATTGATTTTGATATAAAAGCCGACATGGTAGGTATTTCCGCCATGACTTCCTACGTGAAGCGAGGCTACCAGATTGCCGATGCGTTTCGGGAGCGGGGCGTAAAGGTGATCATGGGTGGAGTGCACCCGAGTTTTATGCCCACTGAGGCGTTGCAACATGCAGATGCGGTGGTGGTGGGCGAGGCCGAACTCGTGATGCCGGAAGTCTTGAAGGATTTGAAGGATGGGCGGCTTTCTGGAATCTACAAAGCCGGCAGGCTGCATTCTATGGTCGATCTCCCGCTCCCACGATATGACCTCGTGAAGACCAAACGCTATTTCAATAGAGCATTCATACAGACATCGCGGGGATGCCGGCATGCCTGTACTTTTTGCGCCGAGCATTTGATGAATGGACTGCGGCTCCGTTTGCGTCCCATTGATGATGTGCTCCGCGAAATCGAGTCGTGCGGAGAGCGTATAATAGCATTGAATGATGCAGACTTTTTCGGGTCCCCGGCACATGCTGCGAAGCTGATGAAAGCGCTGAAAAATCGCGGGTTCCGATGGCAGGCCGGGGTCAACAGCCGTGATGCCTTTGACGATCGCCTCTTGGAGCTGGCTGCCGAAAGTGGTTGTTATATGATCAGCATCGGGTTGGAATCGATTTCCCGTGAGTCGCTGAAGAATGTTCACAAACATCAAAACCGGCCGGAGAAGTTCAAAGCTCTTGTGAAGAAGGTCCAAAGCTACGGAATTATGGTGTTTGGGTTGTTTATGTTCGGGTTCGACCACGACAACGAATCGGTGTTCGAAGAAACAAGCCGGTTTAACATCGATGCGGGCTTCGATGCATGTGCCTATTCGCTGCTCACTCCTTATCCCGGGACGTTGATCTGGTTTGAGATGCTCAAACAGGATCGTATATTGTCCTGTGATTGGAATAAATACGACCAGGGCCATATCGTTTATCGGCCCAAGAATCTTACGGCCGAACAGCTCATGCATGGTCACGCAAGCGTATATCGAAGTTTCTATTCAATTCCTTCCATCTTTCGCAGGTTTCCCCGAAAAGCATCGCGGAACAGGCTCCATTGGATTCTGTACAATATGATTGGTCACAAGAGGATATCTCGCAGGTGTAAACCTGCCGAAACATTACCAAAGGTGATTGAAAGATCCCTGCACCGGGCGAAACCTCCTGTGATGCCCGAGAGAAAGGATTGGGAAGCTCTGGTCCTGGAGACGTCTCCTCGGGAACACGTAATTACATGTTCCTCATAGAGCATCCTCTGCAGAGTTCATTGGAGCACGGCTCATCCGGCTGCAGACCCCGTTCACAAGGTCACCATCATTCCGCACAGCCGTTCGCTTGGGATCACCGAACAGGTGCCGGCTGAGGAACAATACAATTGCAGCCGGTCATACCTGATAGCACGCGTCGATGTAATGCCGGGCGGAAGGTTATCCGAGCAGATCGTTTCCAAGGATGTCACGACGCTGAAAACGATCTGGTCCAGGCTACACGACCGGCCCGGTGGATGGCCACCCGCTGGGGAATGGGAAGCCTTGGCCGATTGCTTTCGAGTCCGAAGAGGAGCAGCCGTTTCCGGGTTATGAGCTGTCGCGGACCAAGAATTACAGCGAAGCGATAGCTGCCCGACGAGGACGTCCGAAATCCGATCGATGAGAGGGGGCAGGGCCGTTGCCTACCTTTTGAAAAGCGTCAGGAACAAATTGGATAATCTGGCTGAAACGTTGCTGAGCGAAGGAACTGTCGATGAAAGTCCTGGAGCATATCCTGGGGGCCGAGAAAATCTGCAGAAGAACCGAAAGCGGGATTCTGGTCGGAGGAGGCGGCCTGAGTTTTTATGCTCCGAAACATGAAGAAAAGATACGCCCGGTCCGGGTTCATGCGGCCTCTGCATGGCGTCGGGGGGTGATTTTCCCTCTAGACCTTTCAAGGAAAGCCTTTTTTACTGTCTCTGAGATCGGTTGGAATACTAGGAGCAGCAGGTGATACTAAGGATCGATCAGCCCTTACTGGATCTTTCGATCCGGTAAGAGCTTGGCAGGTGCCTGTACACCCCTTGATTCAGGGAGTTCAGACTGGAGGAACCAGGGCTACTTCTGCCCTTTGTTCCTCTCGTTCCATCGATAATCCGGGTTGCCTGTGTTGGCCGGGTTGGGATAGCGCTCACCTCGTTTGAGAGCTATTCCATACTCATTGCCAAGCTGAGCAATCTGCTGATTGAGCTGCGCCAGTCTCGGGAGATGGTTCTGCGCGAACTGCTTTATGCTTGGATCTCTCCCGTCTTTGAGTTCATCCCTGAAGCTGTGAAGAGAATTATCCTGGTGGCCTTGCACGGCATATTGGGCAAAGGCTCTGTCGAACTCCTGACCGCTGAGTTGCTGGAGATCACTCAAGTGTCGTCGAGCTTCACCCTGCATCTGCTGCGGCAGAGATATCCCTTCCTGGTCTGCTAACTGCCTCAACTGCTGAACTTCCGACTGGGTGACTTGTGCCATCTGTTGGCCCACATTTTTGACATCCGGTGTTGTTCCCTTTTGCTCGGCCAGCTGAGCAATTGCCAACTCGCCCATTGCGTCCTGAGTCGCATACTGGAGAAACTGTTTGTCGTGAAAGTTGAATGGGGTCTTGCGGGTTACCGCCTGTGCATGAACTATGGGCACTGCTACCAACAGCGAATATGCTGCCAGTGCTCCAATTACCATTCTCGGCAATCTCATTTTTCTGAACTCCTTTCATCTTCTGGTCGAGAGGACGAAGTTCATCACAATGAATACAGCTTTCTCGTGAAATTCTTTTCACTGGAGTTTTTCTGTCTTTTGCAGTTGAAAATCCGGAGTCCCCCGTCCTTCTCAGGTCATTCTGATTCATCGATAAACATCGAGAATTCTATGTCAATTCTCATCACCTTCAGGACGGGAAACAGTGAAGGTCGAAGGCTCATGCAAAGAAAAACCGGCATGTTAATCGTGGCCCTTTCGCCGTAACGAGGCCCAGGCGAGAGCTTCGGCAATCGACCTGTCTGCCGGCGCCCATGTGGCTATTTGTTTCGTCGAGGGTTTGGCGAGTGACGAGAACCATGTCAATAAATCAGCCGACAAGCCACCATCGCAGTTTATCCCCGATGGTGTGAATTACCTCTCGGCCGCGGGGTCGCCTGCAGATTTTCCGGGGTTCGATTACCGACACCATGGATTCAAGGATGTCATGAATGGACCGGAATTAATTATGGGCGTATCGGTAGAGCTTTACCCCAGGTTCGTTTTGCCGCCGGCAGCCAGTTCGACCACGATGTAAGTGAATAGGGTCCCTGGTTATCCTGCACCCGAGTCCGTCCCCTATAGGCCTGCCCGATTTTTTCCTCGACGATCCACGTTGAAATCGTATGGAGTTGATTTTCTTCTATAAATGGTTTCTTTAGTACTAGAGTAGGGACCTGTAAGGAGGTATAAGAGTGGCAGTGCAAGTTAAAAGTCCGGAAAAAATCGCGGCGAGCTCATCGTTTACTGAAGGGATTGCCGGTCTAGTAGCTGTAGTGCTGGCGATAATCGCATTGGCGGGATTGATACCAGGAATATTTATGCCGGTGTCGACGATTGCACTGGGAGTGGCCCTGATATTTGAAGCCGGGACGATCAGGGCGCGGAGTTCCGCAATTTCGCGGGAGCGCCAGGAAAAAGAGCTGGCCGCCTTTAGCAAATGGGGCGGGTTGTCAATCACATTCCTTGCGGGAGTAGCGGGGATCGTACTTGGCATTCTGGCACTCCTGAGCATTGCTCCGATGCTTTTGGTTCCAATAGCCGTCATCATATTTGGCGCCGCACTTGTAACGGATAGCGGCGTTCGAGTGCGATTGAGCGCGATTGAGAGTGAACGCGCCGATTGGAGCGATACGGATCGTACCGTTGCGCAGGAAACCGCATCCGCAACGGCGGGTATCCAAATTTTCGTCGGTCTGGCCGGCATAGTGCTCGGGGTGCTTGCGCTTATCGGCATAGTTCCAATCATTCTTAGTCTCGTATCACTTTTGACCATAGGTTTGGCTATACTGGTTGTAGGTTCTGTAGTGGGCGGCAGGATGATTGGAACAATTCGCGGATCCAGCTACTAAGGCCGGAAGAAATAGAAATGGCAACGACCGGAAGAACTCGCACGGAATAGCTGTTCCTGTGCGCTCCTCCGGTTGCCCTAATATCAGAGCGCGAGCAGTGCCTCAAGGGGAGAGCAGAAGAAGCTTGCAGGTGAAGGGAGTTGAACCTGCGAAAGCTGGTTATTGGAGTGAACATAAATGTCAGATGTGGTCATTATTGCTACATTTAAATCAGTTACAGCGTAGTAGATCATAAGGCAAGTGGAGCAACCCTCGTTTTTGCCTATTTCCGCAACTATTTTCTCGTCAATATTAAAAGCGCCAAAATACTTTTTGAATACTTGATCATGGAGTATTTTTCCGTTTAACGATATGAGCCTTATGTTTCCATTCCATAGCAGCAAATAATGTAGCGGAAGCTGTATTAATTACAAATTCTCTATGCACCAAGTCTTTGTCATCTAAACCCTGTGTTGAACTGCAGACATACAAGCCAATGGGATCAATCCTTTGATTTTCGGTTGGCAATGTCATCACTGAGCTAGCGCATCCACTAAGCATTAAAACCTATCAGCACTAACATCAAAAATCGCTTTGCTTTTCATGTACTCACCCTTAATGCCTATTAGAGATGGTCTGCCGAAAACTCCTCTACAAGAGAGCGCACAGCCTCCTGCGATGCCACTCAAGAGTTGTGAGTATCGCGGGTGGCTCGTATACTTTATCCAGCCCTCTTCAGGGATACATCCTTATTTGCCTTAGTTCAATAAATTTAGCACATCTTGCCAAAGTCTTAAACCTGATAAAGCTCAAGTTATGATCCTGAGCCCTTAACTTAAGAAAGAACCCGAGCGGCGATTCCTGACCTGTGATCATTTAGGGGGGCGGAATGGGCCTAACGTGGCAAACCGGGAAGATAAACGCTAACTTGTTAAAATCTTGCCGAAAATCGCAATCCCAAGAATTCAATAGTTTCCAAAAGTCGGCTGGTTTGTGTGCGAGGAATTTATGAGCTATTAATATCAAGTAAGAAATATTGTCAGTTCAAGATACAATAGCTGGTCCATTCCTGTCAGATTCTATATAAGTTTTCTCTTCAATGCAGTCTTTAACCATAGTGGGTATACGGAATGCCGCTCCGAGTCGGCAGGATGTGCTAAGGGCAAGCAGGTTGGATTCCCACGCGCTCGTTTCAGCGGTTCGCATATTGCCGGCCATTCTCTATTTCGGACTCCGATTTTTTGTTACGTACAGGAGAGAATGTTTAGCTTTAATTGTAGGCAATAAACCAATCTTTTCGCAGCCTGAGACCAAAAGGACGATACTAATGATGTTTAATTGTAAAAGTTGTAAAGGACAGGACTTCGAGAGCGGCTTTTCGGCAGACTGTATGGAGTGCCGCCTAAAGGAATGTCGGGAATGCATGGATGAGAAAGAAAACTGCGTACCCTGCAGTTCCTATGTGATTTAAGAAGCCCGGTGATGAGTTGGGCCATTCTGATCCCTTTGCCGCCCTCCAGTTTCCACAACGGTGGTTACGAGGGCACTTCTTCAGCCGATTACCCCAGTTTTCTATCGCCTCCGCCCTTAAGGGAGGAGACCCTTGACCGGAAGAAGATATCCCCCGACCGCACTGCCTTTCAGCCGGAAGGTGGCGGCGATCACCAAAGCGAATTGAAGTGATTAATGTCAGGCGGTACAGGTGATCCTGTTGGCCTGACGGCAAACTGACAATGAATATAGATCATAGAAGCCGATTCCGTTGTCCCCAAAATAAATCCGGCATGTGCTCCGGTCCATGAATATCGGCAATTCACGGCCCTTTCGCGGCGGTTCGAACTCTTGCCTTAAGAAATCGCCTGTCCTGCTTCAAGCCGAGAAATGGGCTGAGGGATTTTACTCTCGGATACGGGCAAGTTCTTGCAGAATAGGAATCTCATCGAGCTTCTGCCCCAGAATCTCCCATTGGATTCCATACGGCTGTGGGAAAGAACGTTTCGAAGGGTGCGCTCCTTCGGAGGACTTCGCTAAGTACAGGTCAACATTATAATATATCCGAAATTCGTGCGTGCCTTTGGCCTGTTTGAAAGGAGACTTCCGACTTTGAGGTGAGATAGAAGTTTTCTTTTTACCACCGGCCCTCTCTGGAGCCCGGCTCAGAACCTCTGCCGGGGTGACGTATACGCGAGTCATCCTTTCCGGCAAATAGAATTATGTTTCGAACCTTTGACTCAGGAAACCAGGAACATCATTACACCATCGGCCGGATAGGAAATGATGAAGACGCTGCCGATACAAACAATGATGCTTTTCATGTCGGCGAATTACCAGTTGTAAATTGGCTGACCGGCTTTATCCGGGAATAGCCTCACAATATGGCCGGAAGCATACGTGATGGATGCAAGCCAGGTTGAAACTCCGATATCAACGCGGGGAGGCTGGTGCCGGTGCACGGTCCAATTTGACGTACTTCATGACAGCTTGCCTCAACTTCTCGGCGCTCTGCTCCAGGGCGCGCGCTTCGTCATCGGACATCTCGGGCCGGAGCATTTTGCTCACACCGTCACGCCCCACGATGCTCGGCAGCGACAGCGTAACACCGTAGTGTTCGCTATACGAGCCGACCGGGAATACAGCCCGTTCGTTCCTCAGCACGACCTCCGCGACTCGCGCCGCCACCATCCCGATGCCGTACTGGCTGGCCCCGATTCCTTCGATTATACTTATGTTCGCGTAGCGGACATCGTGCTCGATTGCCTGGCGGAACTCATCCGGTGCAATCCCACGTTGCTCGAGCACCTCTCGGATCCGCATACCCCCGATCCGCGCCGAAGACCATAGGAACACGCTCGAAGTACCATGTTCTCCGACCACATTAGCCTCCACGCATGCCGGACTCACGCCCAACCGCTCGGCCAGATGCACTCGAAAACGCAGGCTATCGATATAGGTGCCGGCACTCAGCACGCGATCGTGGCATGAGATCTGGCGTGTTAGATCAGCCAGCGGATCAGGCGGATCGGTCACGACCAGGATCACAGCCTCGGGGGCCATTTCGACGATCCGAGGCACGATGTCCTGGTATATTTTCACGTTGGGCTCGAGCAGACGCAGGCGGCCTGCCGGATCGTTTCGATCCGTCGCGCCCCCGGCTTTCTCGTTTACACCGGCTGTGATGACAACCAGCCCTGTGTTGGCAAGATCGTCATAATCACCGTCCACAACTTTCACGAGCGGAGACAGCGGAGCCCCGTAATGCATATCCATCGCGACGGCCTTGGCGCGCGCACGATTTCGGTCGACCAGGATCAGTTCTGTAACGCGCGCACGCAGTATGGTAGCCATGGCGGTCGCGGCGCCAACTCCACCAATTCCGATGATTCCGACTTTCATAGCGTTTTCCTTTTCAGATTACGGGGAATGTCTGCCCAGAGATCATCAAAAGCGAGGTACTTTGGTTTGAGTCCGCCATGCTTGTGACCACCGCATGCTTTCAGAGAACTTGCCTTCGACGGCGAACCTCTTGATATCTGAACACAGTAAAACGTAGAACGTTGGTGTCAAGGCTGGGTTGTCCTGTTTCTCTTTTTCAAAAGATCCTGCCAACTTGTTTAATTTCCCGATAATTCGTCAGCAACTCCCTGTTATTGTCACGCGAAGCCGCGAAGAAGAAACCTTGAAGTCGGAGGGTGGAGAGATCCCCAGTTTCTCCGCTTTTTCAGCTTCCCTCCCGCCGGGCCATAACATGCAGGTTTTTCAGGTATGGGAAAATTGGTTGGGTGCGATCGAAGAGGAAAGGCTCTGACCATTGATTTTTGTAACGGGTGACCCGGATGATGCGAACGCCGGATTGAACCCCGACGGCCTCTCCGGAGTCAGCCTGAGCAGGCGGGCCGGATTCGGTCCGGTGAATAAAAAGCCCCCGGCCGCAGTGGCCGGGGGCTTTTTATTGTATGAAAAATGCTTACTTACCGGGCGCGCTGGGAGCCAAGGTCGTTTTGGCCGGATCGGCCATGGAAGAGCCGGGCCATGCCCCGAGCACCACGGTGGAGTAACTGGGCTCCGGCCCGGTCGGTTTGCCGGCCGATGTCCTGGCCGGATCGGCCATCGAGGAACCAGGCCATGGACCGAGTGTTACAGAGGAGAAACTGGGCTCGGGACCTTTGGCCGGCCCAGCGGACGTCCTGGCGGGATCTGCGGTGGACGATCCCGGCCATACGCCCAGTATTGAATACGAGTAACCTGGATTGGGTCCGACGGCCTGCGCACAACAAATTGTCGTCAGGCCAAGCGCCAGAGTTGCGGTTAATGCCAGGAGTGCGATGAATTTGATTCCTCTCATTGTTTTTCCTTTCATGCTGATGTTTCGAAGTTCCCGGGGGCCGAATTCTGCGGCCGGATGATCCCCTTTTGACGACCAGTCCTGACGGGTCCGGTTTCCCGTACGGTCTTCTGAGCAGCACTCGTGCCAAAGCAAGCCGTGCAGGTTTAACCGGCTGAAAGGGTTGGCTTTTTCTCAGGGGCGCGTCGGCCTCCTGTTGAATTCGAAACGGCAAGGAATGTCGAATGGATGCCGGGAAGGTTTTGGGCCAAATGCCTTGGCTTAACCGTGGTTGCCGGCTCGACAATTGTTTCGCCGCAGCGGGCTGGATTCGACAAAAGTGTCGCGGCGTGGGTAAGGCGGCTACGGAAGCCCGCTCAAAGCTACTGAATTGACTGAGATTATGATATCCTTCCCGGGGGCAGGCGCCGGCACGAACATTGCCATCCTCTTTATCGCGCGAATTGAAGGATTAACCGGTTGGTGACCAATGACTGATCGCATGAAGGCATTTTCGAACAGGTCCGCACGGGGCGAGGAGGGACCGTTTGTGCAAATATCGGTGGTCGCCCTGCTTTTCCTGCTCTTTTCGTGTCTCTTTTGCATCATGGCCTTTATGGACCTGAACCGCCTTGAGGAGATGCTTCTCAATTTCCGCATCAACAGGGCGCAGGACATTGTGACCGGGATGGAAAATGCGGCGGAGAAAAAGATTGCCGCTCTCAACCGGATGGGTTTGAAAGGTGGGCTGCGGCAGGGCGAGAGCGAGGCCGCCACTTCCCTGCAGGAGGCTTTTGTCCGAATTCTGATCGGAGTGGCTCAGGAACTCGATCGCCGAGATCAGGCGGACGGACTCACCGCCGACAGGTTGAGCGAGTTTGCCGCATCCCGGAACTTCCTGGCGATTGCAGTCTTTGACGGCAAAGGAGTACCGCGAGTCCAAACCGGCCCGATACCCGGCTTCCTGATCCCCAGGGTGGCCCCCCTGGTAGCCGGGAGCGAGAAAACGGCGGTCCATTTCTTCGAGAATGCCGGTGTGCCGGAACCGTTAGGGTTCGTAGGCATAAACAGGGAGTCGCAAGGCGGGGCCATTATTCTGCTTCTGGACGCCCGGGGGCTTCAGCATTGGAGGTCCGACGTCGCCATATGGAAAGCCACCGAGGAACTTTCATCGATGAGAGGGGTGACCTACATCTCCGTCGATGACAATTCCGGACGCCGGATCGCCCGGGTAGGAATCGCACCGGACGATACTTCCTCCGACCCGGCACCGGCCGGTGTTAATCGAAAAGAAACGGTGGGCATCAATGGACGGAAGATAACGGAAACCGGTTCGCATTCCAGCCAATTCGAACTGCCTTTCAAGCTGCAGGGTGTAACCTTCGGCATAGCCCGGGTCGGACTGGACAGGCCGGCTGATTGGTATCTGGTTGAGGAGCGCCGGCACATTCTTCTGTGGACCGGCTTGATGATTCTTATCGGCTTTCTCGCAATGGGTTTTTTCTATCGGAACCAGAACAGTCATATTTCGCGGCTGCAGGCTGTCCGGGAGAAGCTGAAGCATGCCGAAAGACTCTCCGCTCTCGGAAGGCTGGCCGCAGGGGTGGCCCACGAGATACGGAATCCGCTCAATGCGATCAGTATGGCCACCCAGAGAATAGAGAAACAATTCGCCCCGACCGAATCCCGCCAGGAATTCGAACGGATCACCTTCATCGTTCGGGATGAGATAAAACGCCTGAACGCCATAGTTGAAGATTTCCTCAGCCTTTCGCGTGCGAACCGGTTGGAACTCAGCCCCCACTCCATCAACGACATACTGGAGAGGACCCTTTTTCTCATCCGGGACGAGGCCGAAGAAAAGGGCATACGGATCGAAACAAACCTGGCCGACTACCGCGTCCTCGTGGACGGCCGAAAGATTCAGCAGGCCATCCTGAACATTCTTAGAAACGCTGTTGAGTCCATCTCCGGACCGGGCTGCATCAGAGTGAGCGTCGGCAATCCGAAAAAAGACACAGTGAGCATCGAAGTGCTGGATTCCGGCATCGGCATTCCGCAGGAGGAACTGGACAGGATATTCGATCCATTTTACACGACCAAGGAAGACGGGACCGGAATAGGCCTTTGTATCGCTCATGAAATAGTGGTCGCGCACGGTGGAGAGATTTTGGTACACAGCGATCCGGGCAAGGGAACGATCGTGGAGATTCTGCTATCCCTGAAAACGGGAAAATCCGACAGACGATCTGATTGAATGCACCGGAGATGATTGTGAGCGGACTCGATATTCTGATTGTCGAAGATCAGGCGTTCCAAAGGGAGATGCTTCGTGATTTCCTGCTCGGGGAAGGCCATCGCATCTCGGAGGCCGAGAACGGGGAACAGGCATTGCGCCTGCTCAACCTCAATTATTTCGACCTTCTCCTGCTGGATCTCAAGATGCCGGGGATGAGCGGCCTGGAGACACTGCAAAAAGCCAGGCAGATCAATCCGGAGGTCGATGCCGTCATGATGACGGCCTACGGTACGATAGAAACCGCCGTGGCGGCCATGAAGGTGGGCGCAAGGGACTATATCACCAAACCCATCGACCTCGATGAGCTTTCCATGCTCATAAGGCTGATCGTCGAGCACCGCGCCCTGGCCAAAGAAAATGAAATGCTGCGCCGGCAGCTCCGGGAAAAAGGGGTTGCCGCGGACTTCATCAAATACAGAAGCCGCAAAATGGCCGACTTGACCAATCTCGCGATGAGGATAGCCCCGAGCCAGGCGACGGTTCTGATCCAGGGGGAAACCGGTACGGGCAAGGAACTCTTTGCCAAGCTGATACACAACTCGAGTACCCGCGCGGAGCAGCCTTTCGTGACGGTAAACTGCGCGGCCATTCCCGAACCGCTCCTGGAGAGCGAGCTTTTCGGCCATGAAAAAGGGGCTTTCACCGGGGCCGTGCAGCGGCGGATCGGACTTTTCGAGCAGGCGGACGAAGGGACTCTCTTTCTCGATGAAATAGGGGAACTGACCCTCAACACCCAGGTAAAGCTGCTGCGCTTTCTACAGGAACGGGAATACAAAAGGGTCGGGGGTGAGAAGGTGCTCAAGGCCGACGTGCGAATCATAAGCGCCACGCACCAGGACCTCGAGGCGCGGGTTCGCGAAGGCCGCTTCCGGGAAGACCTTTTTTACAGGATCAATGTCGTCAGTCTGAAAGTGCCGCCGCTGAGAGAGCGCCGGGATGACATTCCCGTCCTGATAGACCATTTCGTGGAACTCTACATCCGACAAAACGGCAAAACGATAACCGGAATCAGCAGCGAGGCCAGGGACCTCCTTATCAAGTACAATTATCCGGGGAACATCCGGGAGCTTGAAAATATAATAGAGCGCGCCGTGGTTATTTCACGCGGCCCGACGATCACAACCGCGGACCTCCCCTTCCAGGCGGCCCCCTCCCCGGCTCATATCAACCCGGAGCTTCAGCGCGGCATCCTGCATGAAGAATTGGAAGCGCTGGAGCGACAGATGCTCGGGGATGCCTTGGAGAAAGCCGGCTCCAATCAGACCCATGCGGCAAAGCTGCTGGGCCTGAGTGAAAGAATGCTGCGCTATAAGCTCAAAAAGTACGGTCTGAAATAGAGTGGAATGAAAAAGGAAGACATCGTTGGAAGCTAGAAATAGTCGATCTTCATAGCTTCCCTTACTTCTGCCATTGTAGCTTTGGAAACTACTCGAGCTCGATCCGTGCCCTCCTTGAGGACACGCATTACGGCATCCGGATCTTTAGCGAGCGCTTCTCGTTTTGCACGAATTGGCCCCAGGAAATTCTCCAGGACGTCAATAAGTCTCTTTTTACAGGTCACGTCGCCGAGTCCACCTTTCTGATACTGCTTTTTCATTTCAGCAACAAAATTCTTATCCGTATCAAAAGCATCCAGATATTCGAAAACGACATTACCCTCAACCTTTCCAGGATCAGACGCCTTGATGTGTCCCGGGTCGGTAAACATCAGCATGACCTTGCGCTTCACTTCGTTCGCGGAATCGGAAAGAAAGATGGCATTGTCCAGAGACTTACTGGCTTTTGCTTTACCGTCGATTCCCGACAAACGGGCAGTTTGAGACAGCAGCGGTTCGCATTCCAGCAGCACGTCCCTGCCACGGCCGTAGATCTGATTAAACTTTCTAACAATCTCATTTACCTGTTCCAGGATGGGAAGTTGATCATCCCCCACAGGGACGAGCGTTCCCTTGAAGGCCGTAATATCGGCGGCCTGACTGACCGGATATGTAAGGAACCCGGCCGGTACGTTGGCACCGAACCCTTTCTGCTTCATTTCATTCTTAACTGTTGGATTTCGTTGTAACCTGGCTAGCGTAACGAGGTTGAGGAAAAACAAATTCAGCTCAGCCAGTTCAGGAATCGCTGATTGGATCAGAATGGTTGTCTTTGCAGGATCCAACCCAACCGCCAGATAATCCAAAGCCACTTCCAAGACGTTCAGGCGGACCTTTTCAGGATTATCCGCATTATCGGTCAGCGCTTGAGCATCTGCGATCATGACGAATTGTTCATATTCATCTGAATCCTGAAGCTTCACGCGAGTCTGCAACGAGCCGATATAGTGCCCCAAATGCAGGCAACCCGTTGGACGATCGCCTGTCAAGATCCTTGTTTTAGCCATTTTCTTCTCCATGTTTCCTGAATCAATGATTTTATAAATATGATACAAATATATGCAAGACCATTACTTGCTTAATGTTATCAGCTATTTGTCCTGTTATGCGGAGTTGCATTCAAGTTTGTGCCGATCAACACACACCTACGTCATTCCGGCCCAAGCCGGAATCCAGTCCTTCAAAAGCATCTGGATCCCGGAGTGAGCTTGTCCTGATCGAAGAGAAGGGCCGGCTTTGGTTCTCTATCATGAACGCAAACTAGTATTAATGCTCCTGTCGAACTTTCCCCCGGAGGAGAGAAAGCGAGCAGTCTCACGGCGAGATAAAGAGCCACCCCGATGTGGTCGCATCCTCAAACTTCGTTTAGCAGGTACTGTCCGGCGTTTGATGTTTTCCGGCTGCTTTATCTGCGGCCCTCAACCGCCTGAGAGCGTTGTGTTGCAAAGCGAAGTTTTCAAAGAGCGGAGGGCCATCGGGATACTATTATTCGCGGCGTAACGAATGGCCGTCAAATGGCCATTTTACTTACAAATCGTTCTTTCTGGAAGAGACTGGCAGTCAAAAAGGAGCGTCGGGGAAGAAAAAACCGATCATAAATTTCTTTTGGAACCACAGAACTCGGCTGTGCCCGGGGCGCTCACGGATTCAGGTGTTTGTTTGGGAGGTTACTTACCCTCCTCGATGGCTCCCTTGTGGTCTCGACCTTCACAACGATTTCGGGATGATCTATTCAGAGAAGAGTTCTAACAATAACGGATAGTTATTGATGGTCATCTCGATTCCCTCCAGTATCTTCATCATTTTTCATCTTTAGGATCGAGTTGAACGTGTGGATTGAGTGTGGAATGACGGACCACAATCGGTCCGTCAAGCACACCACGAAGGAGCCTGTATTTATCAGCGAAAGGTAAGTTGATGATTTTGTAGGTCTGGGTTTTGAACGGATCGGCTCCGGATACCAGGCTTGGCAAACTCGGTTTCTTCGCTTTTTCGCTGCCGGAGTTCATTGAGGTCCTTCTGCGTGTCTTTCAGCTTCTGGTCCAGGGCTTTTATTTCGAGCATGAAACCGTTTCGCTTCTGGAAGTAGGCGGCTTGGTCGAACCCATCGCTTGCAAGCAGGCTGTCCAGGTTTCTCAATGCCATCTCTTTCCTGCTCAAGCCGGCTTTCACGTTGCTCAGAGTTTTGGTCAGGTACTCGATTCCGAACAATGCAATAGGCCCAGCGGGTATTCAAACAGCCCGGGGTAAACCCTGTATTTTTCACCGGGACAGTCATGTAGGCAGGTCGATTCGAATACTCATTTTTTTGTTATAAAGTAGAAATTCAACCACTTATAACCATGTCGGTAGCATTGGCGAATCCGGCACTCATGTTTTAGCATTGAGACCACCCTGGTCTTATGAGGGATAGATCCTTGCAAGGCCTGTCTTTTATGAACCCGTGAAAGAAGGAGTTGTGCAATGAAAAGGATTTTGATTCCGGCTACAATGCTGACGGTGTTGATGACCTTCGGTTTTGCCGGAGCCCAACCGTCGTTGCAAACGCCAAATACCCCTTACGTGGTGGGGGAGTGGTTTCTTAACAACGTTTCAACCGATACTCCCCCGGTGATCACTAAAGACACGCAGTTTATCTTTCTCAATCCATCGAGCCACCAGGAGTTCAACGAATATGCCTTCTTTGACCAGGACGGCAATTTTTGCGGCTGCGACCGCGATGTAAAGGCACCGAACGCGCGGATCCGCTACACCATGTCGGATGAAGCGGCAGGCGGTCAGTTCGTCTGCACGGGAAAGGTGCCGGGTTTTCCAAAAGCGAGCGAAGGTACAATGAAATCGATCGCCTTCAGAGTCAACTCGGATCTTTCTATAGATTTTCTTAATGCCACGCAGGCAGGGCACCAGGTACATTTCAAGGTTAGTCAACGGGGAGAAGGCCCCAGCAGTAACACGGAGTCAGATCTGATTCCGGTGCCTGTTGTCTCAGGGTCCACTGTTGACGAAATCAACGATATCCACGACGCATGCGTCGATTTCTGTGCTCGCTTCGGGCTTTGCCCCGACCTCGCAAAGACATCGCCCTAAGGGTGCAAGTCCCAACAGGACCCCGCCCGTTTGCAACACGGGCGGACCCCCCATGATAAATACGGCATATAGTGTGTTCAAACCGATCTGCAAAAGCGCAGGATCGTTTAGTGAAGAAATTCGCGAAAAGCTCGATATCATCCCGGCAAAGATCGGGGTAATCCAAATTAATTAAGCGGACTACTCGGAAACGGCTTTGCGAAGACCGGCGGCTCAAGGCTTCTAATTACCCGTGCAAAACTCTTCGGCGGTTTTCTCAGCCAACTCCATCACATCTTTCTGACTCTCGACTTCTCCCGGACCGCCAACGCCGAAGGCCCGTATCAGGCGAGTGTCCGTGAAGCCGTACGCCCGGAAGAAGTAATCGAACTTCGGGAAGATATCGGTGAAAGAGCTCCTGTCGGGATTATTCTGGGCGAGGATGAAAACCAGTTTTTTCCCCGGGTCGAGGCGAGATTTTTCAGGGGATTCCCAAGAAGAAGGGGCTGTTGCCCAAATCTCCGCGATAGCTTCAGATTGCGTACCGGATACGATTTCGTCATTCCGGTGGAAACCGGAATCCAGGCCCTTGGAGAGGATTAACAGTCAATTCAAGCTCTTAAAAACTCTGGATCCCGGCTTAAAAGCACTGCCGGGATGACGGGTTGGGGGACTTGGTCGCAAAATGCCCGCTAAAGAAGCTCATCTCCATTTGGGCAACAGCCCCTCCCGCTTGGGCCCCCCATCCCGGCAGGATGGTACCAGGCACGAATGCCTGCTCCTGGCTCTTCACCCGGGCGGTTAAGGCGCGGTTTCCCGACCGCGCCGGGCTCCGATAGGCCCAGCCGCCGCCGGGATACGGCCGGCACGGTCCGGAAACCGTACTTCAGCTAAACGGAGAGGCTTTGGGGGTGGATTAATTGTGAATTCAAGACCTTAAAAACCCTGGAGCCCGGCTCAAAAGCACTGCCGGGATGACGGGATTGGCGGCTCCGTTGAAAAATGCCCGGGAACCGGGTTCGTCTCCATTTTTATGCCTGTTCCATTGCCGACTCTTGGCGACCATCGGGCCATTCCAGCGAACGAATGACCTTGGCGGGCACACCTGCCACAAAGCTGTTAGGAGGAACATCCTTCGTAACTACAGCTCCAGCCCCGACCACAGAGTTTTCACCAACGGTAACGCCGCCCAATATGGTTGCACCTGTTGCAATCCAAACGTTCTTCTGAATTACAATTGGCGTTGCCTCGATGTAAGCGCGCCGCTTGGATGGCTCCAGCGGGTGACCGGTGGTTATGATGCTCACATTCGGGCCGATCATGACCAGGTCGGCAATGTCAACGCCGCCCATGTCATAAATGGTGCAGCACTGATTTATAAAGACCTTGCGTCCAACCCTGATCTCAAGACCGCCTGCGGTATAGAAAGGTGGAATAAGGTTAAAAGTCTCATCGACATTCCGGCCGGTTAATTCGCTGAATATCTCTCTCACTTTTATGGAGTCGTCGAATGAAAGCTTGTTCAGTTCTGTTGTCAGTCGCATGGCCCGCTTAACGGAACTTGACACCGCGTCCCACTCTGTGCCTCGGGTTGGTATGCGCTTGACCAGCATTGGCTTCTCGACATCCACGTAGCTTTCCTCCATGGTTTGATTAGTGATCTTAGTGGATCGCCATCGTGCAAAATTCGGATTTTGGCTTGGTTTGGGCCCAAGTCGGGAACCAGGCAATTTGCAACCTCTTGCGGGGAACTGTCCAGTTATTTTTAAAGGAAGGGGAAATGCCGGACATTACCTTTCCCCACGCAAAAATTACATTTTCACAAATTTGTGTTCCTGGACGCAATGAAAACTTCGGAACTTCGAGCTTGCCGATTTCCTGGAACGCAACCGCCTCTTCCTGTTGACCTTTTTCTCCTGACAGGCGTTGAAGGGCTGTCAGTCAGGAGTATATTTCGAAGAGGAGGCAGACCATGCGAATACTACTTGTAGAGGATGATGCCGGCGTTGCCCGCTTCGTCCGGAAAGGGCTGAAAGAGGAAAAATATACAGTAGATCTCGCCATTGATGGCGAGGAGGGATTAAACCTCCACAATCTTAATGAATACGATCTGTTGGTAATTGATCTCATGCTCCCCAAAATGGACGGGTTCGAACTCATCCACCGCATTCGTCAACAGGATACTCGGACCCCTGTTCTGGTTTTAAC
>JAEZHY010000004.1 GCA_023416335.1 Pseudomonadota bacterium
GTATAAGGAACGCCGGGTCTTCGTAGATAGTCTGCGGCACCTGGAACCCCAGGGGAGAATGACGATTGCCCTGGATCAACCTTCCAAACTGAAAGGCACATCTTCCGATCTTGAACTGGAGGATTCCGACACACTCAATATTCCGGCCTGCCCGAACACGGTCCAGGTAGTAGGGGCCGTCATGAACATGGGCAGCTTCGTTTACGAACCCCAGAAAGATTATGGATACTACATTGGCAAGTCCGGAGGCTTCCAAAAGACGGCCGACAAGAAGCGTGTTTTCATAGTCAAAGCTGACGGCTCGGCCGTTAGCCCGCAAAACGGCGGCTTCCACTGGAACGATTCCGATCACGCCTGGCGGTCGGGCCAACGTGGCAATATGGAACCCGGGGACGTGGTTGTTGTCCCGGATGAACTGGCAAAGTACCAATGGATGGACGGAGCGAAAGGTTTTTCGCAAATTATCCTGCCGTTTGCCGTGCTGGGCAGGCTCTTCTTCTAGGGTGTGAATAGTGACCGTGAACTGTGAACAGTGATGAGTGAACTGAAAAAGGACTGTGGATAGAACGGACCACTCAATGGGGTACGGTCTCCCGACCGTGCCGAAAGCGCTCCGGTCCAACCCGCTGGTTCCCAAGGTCCGGGGGCTGTTGCCCAAATCACGCGGCAGCCCCGAAAGGCTCGCAGAGTCCAGCCTCGTCATTCCGACCCTTCTCTTCGATCAGGACAAGTTCACATCGGAATCCAGACTTTGGGGCGGATTAATAGTGAATTCAAGCCCTTAAAAACCCTGGAGCCCGGCTTAAAAGCACTGCCGGGATGACGGGTTGGGGGGCTTAGTCGAAAAATGCCCGCTAAAGAAGCTCATCTCCATTTGGGCAACAGCCCCTCCTCCTTGGGAACCCCCCGGTTTTGGAAACTCCGGCTTCCTCCCTTGCATCCCATACAAAAAATAAAAAGGGATGCCTTCTCCTCGGCATCCTTTTTTGTTTTCCAAGTCCGTGCGATAATGCACCCCGTTGTTAATCCGCCGATTTGTTCATTCATGCCGGCTGTAGCCTTCAAGCCGGCATAATTCCGTTTCGAGGTTGCAGTAAATGCGCGCAATGATCCTTGCAGCCGGTCTGGGGACTCGGCTCCTCCCGCTTACCAATTTTCGCCCCAAAGTCCTCTTCCCGCTCCGGGGCGTCACAATGCTCGATTTCTGGATAGACCGCCTTTGCCGTTACGGCTTCGATCGGGCCGTGGTCAATGCCTTCCACCTCAAAGAGGAACTGGGACGGACTGTATCGGAAAAAAAGCAGCCCCTGGATGTGGAGGTTTTGTATGAGCCGGTCCTGCTCGGCACGGGCGGCGGAATCATAAACGCTCTGGATTCATTGGGGGATGAGCCTTTCGTCGTTATAAACGGGGATATCATCTGCGATGCCCCGCTTGATCTTCTTCTCCGGCAGCATGTGGAATCCGGCTCCGAGGTAAGCCTTCTTCTGCACGACTGGAGCGAATTCAATAACGTCGCTGTTGACGGGAACGGTTCTATTCTTGGATTCGGGAAGGACCTGGAAAAGCTTCGGCAGGGTGGCCTCGAATTTCGCAGGCTGGCGTTTACGGGAATCCATTTTATCACTCCATCGGCCATAAAGCCCTATTCTTCGAGCCCCGGAGAGATTCTCACTGTTTACCGTGGGCTCATTGCCGCCGGAAGACCGCCGAAAGCTTTATTCCATAACGGCCTTTTCTGGCGTGAGATGGGTTCGATCTCAAGCTACATGGCGCTTAACTCCGAACTCGCGGGACTGGCGCAGGAATTTATCCCGCCGCTTTGTACCGGCAGGGAGATCACCATCGACCCGGATGCTTCGGTCGCCGGCAACGCGAAATTAACAGGATCGGTAGTAGTCGGCCGAGGCGCGCGTATTGCGAAGAACGCGATTCTTGAAAACACCATTCTCTGGGAGGACGCGCAAATAGAGGAAGGGACACACCTGCGAAACTGCATCGTTTCCCGGGGCATGAGAATTTCGGGGTCTCATTCGGACAGAGTATTCGTACCGGAGGAAAAATAAGGCAATGGAGAACCCGGATATGCAATGCCTGCTCGAAAAGGCAGCGGAAATCTCCGGAGAGCGGAGGGGAACTCTAAAGTTGATAACCCTTTGCGGCGACGGATCAGACCGGAGGTTTTTCAGGATCCGAGGGGAAAAATCTTCGTTTGTTGCACTTATCTCGCCCCGCAAGAAAGAAGGCATCGATGAGAACGATTCATACCTGCGCATCGGCAAGCACTTATATGCCAGGCAGGTGTGTGTGCCGAGGATATTATATTCCGATGCCGAAGCGGGCCGGTTCCTGCTCGAAGATGCCGGCGACCTGCATCTGCAGAGGTTCGTTCAGTCACATCGTTGGAACATGCCCGCCATATACATTCGGGTGATCGGAATGCTTGCCGGATTGCACCGGAAGGCTGCAGACGGTTTTTCACCGACTTTTTGCTTCGATACCTCCATCTACGATGCTCCTTTCATTTATGAAAGAGAGCTGGAGTACTTCCGGAAAGCCTTCCTGAATGGTTATCTCGGGCTCGAGTTGGCCGGCGAGGACCTGCTGCCCGATTTCGAGAACATTGCCGAGGCAGCTGGCGTGAGTTCCGGACAGTACGTGTTCCATCGTGATTTTCAAAGCCGCAACATCATGGTGCGTGAAAACAGGCTATGGCTCATCGACTTCCAGGGGATGCGGTTCGGGCCCCCCGAATACGATCTTGCCTCCCTTCTTGTGGACCCTTATGTTTCAATTCCACCCGGGACACAGCGGGAACTCGCCGATGCATACTGGGTTGCGTCGAGGAAATTCCTGAAATGCACTCGGGGAGAGTTTTTGCGCAGATATAATGCGGTGAGGCTTTGCAGGAATTTGCAGATCCTTGGCGCATTCGGTTTTCTTGGAGTTGTTAAGGGAAAGAAAACCTTTCTCCAGTACATTCCCGGTGCATGGAAAGAACTGGTGCGGCACCTTCGCGAAAACAACGCGCATCGGTATCCGCGCCTGCAAAAGATTGTCGATGCCGTTCAAAAAGCCGGCATTGTTGCCCGGCGACTGGATGAATTAAGGTGACATATTCTGGCGTATCTGTTATATGAGGCGACTATCATTTTTATCATGAATCCAACCCGGCGTATTGTCGCGGGTTTTTTAATTTACGCAGAGGAGAAGGACATGGCTTCCAAAACTCAGAAGACGGAAACAATCAGAGCAAGAAAGCGTATACCCAATCAGATCAATACGAAGGTTGTGCATAAGCGTGTTCGCGAAAACCTTGACTTAATCGCAAAGCTCGAGAAGGAAGGCGGAAAGTAAAGTCCGCTCGAATCCCAGGCATTGAATCACGTCTCACAATCGGGATGTGATTCAATCCCCTTCCTTCTTTCGCAACCGGCCCCTCCGGCCCTCCGATTTGTCTCTCCAGACCTGCATCGCACGACACCAGGCCTTCATTATCTTTCAAGCATTTGAAAAAACGGATGATTACCTTAGATTTTATCAGTTGAACCTGGTTGAACTGTAAAATCGGGAGGTTGGACCGGATGAGCATATTGGCTGAATGCCATAAAAGTGTCTCCAAGGAAGTGGTGCGCATAGCGGCGATGAGCGATGTGCATTGCAAGCGGGATTCAAAACAAATCTTCAAGCCAGTCTTCTCGCAAATAGCGTCTGAGGCTGATATCCTGCTTGTTTGCGGAGATATCACTCATTTCGGTTTGCCTGAAGAGGCCTGCGTATTTCTGGAAGAAATTGCGCCGGCTTTGAACAAGATTCCGGTCCTTTGCGTGTTGGGCAACCACGACTACGAATCCGGAAAGCACAATGAGCTTTGGCGGATGCTTTCCGAAGCCGGAATCATCATGTTCGACGGGAACAACTGGGAGATATACGGCGTTGGGTTTACGGGCGTCAAGGGATTCGGCGGAGGCTTCGACAACCGTTCTTTGCAGCCGTGGGGCGAGATATCCATCAAGAACTTCGTAAAAGAAGTTGTGTTGGAGGCAAACAAACTCGAAGCCGGGTTGTCGAAACTCGACCCGGGTCCGAGGATTGTTCTCCTCCATTATTCTCCTATTCGGGACACCGTAACGGGCGAACCTCCCGAGATCTTTCCCTTCCTCGGTTCGAGCCGTCTGGAGGAGCCGCTCAATCGCTATGCAGTGACGGCCGCGTTCCACGGGCACGCCCATAAAGGCTATTACAAAGGAAAAACGAGTGCGAACGTGCCAGTCTACAATGTTTCTGTAGCCACTTTGAAGCAGCATTTTCCCGACAAGCCCCCTTTCCTGATGCTCGAAGTGCCTGTAAAATAACGAGATTACTAATGAAATCAGATCTGAGCGCTGAAGTTGAGATCGAAGCAGAGGTTGGTAAGATGGAAAGTGAAGCAGTTGTAAAGAGGCTGGGGGAGGATCTGAAGCTTGAGTTCTACAAGCGCTCGCTGATGCTGTTGAAAGAATCCAATATAGGCTTTCTTGTGGGTGGGGCTTATGCACTCTACCACTATACGGGCATTTTCAGAGACACGAAAGACCTGGACATCTTCATCATGCCCGGAGACTATCAACCCACCCTGGAAATCTTTGCCGCCGCCGGTTTCCAGACATCGCTCACGTTTACGCACTGGCTGGCGAAGGCTACCTGGAACGGGCACCTGGTCGACATCATCTTCAATTCAGGCAATGCGATCAGCGAAGTCGACAACCGCTGGTTTGAAAATTCCGTGGAGGCGGAAGTCTTCGGAATTCCAGTTCGGGTGATCCCTCCCGAGGAAATGATCTGGTCAAAAGGCTTCATCATGGAGCGGGAAAGATACGACGGAGCCGACGTCAGCCACGTGCTGCTCGCGTGCGGAAAAACTTTGGACTGGAATCGACTCCTCGAAAGGTTCGGGCCGCACTGGCGAATTCTTCTGAACCACCTCGTCCTTTTTGGTTTTATCTATCCATCCGAACGCGCATTGATTCCCGCCTGGGTCATGCGCGAACTGATGTCTCGTCTCGATGGTGAACTGGAGCAGGGTTCAGATGAGCATATATGCCGGGGAACTCTCCTCTCGCGCTCACAATACAAACTGGATGTGGAAGAATGGGGATTCCGCGATGCGCGCCTCGCGCCATGCGGCAACATGACAAAGAAACAGATAAGGAAATGGGACGATGGCGCGCTGATCGACGGTTGCGCGCGGTGTTGACCGGCCCTGACTACATTCTCCCGTTGAGTTAAGGCTCGGTCCCGACCTGTTGATGCGCGGTTCCCCGATCGTGCCGGCCACGGAACAGAGCAGGGTGGCCCGGGCAGCGTCTTTTTGCTGCCTGGGTCCGAAGGACAAGAGAGCTGTATAGTAGACGCCTGGAATCGTCCTGCCTGTTATCCAACGGAGACCAAACCTTTTTACAGGACATTTTGCAGCCGAACCCCCCATCCCGTCACTCCCGGCGTTGTATTTGAGCCGGGATCCAACGGAGGCGCCACGTCGCCGGTGCGGTTTGAACAAGAACTTTCATCACCGTTGAATTGAGAGACGGTTCCCTGACCTGGAGTTGATGCACGGATTCCCAACCGTCCCGGCCAGGGAACAGAGCAGGGTGGCCCAGGCAGCGTCTTTTTGCTGCCTGGGTCCGAAGGACAAGAAAGCGGCAGAGTAATCGCCTGGAGTTGCCCTGCCTGTATCCAACGGAGACCAAAGCTTTTACGGGACATTTTGCAACCGAGCCCCCCATCCCGTCATCCCGGCGTGTATTTGAGCCGGGATCCAGCGGAGCCGCCACGTCGTCGGCGCAGTTTGAATCAAGAACTTCCATCACCGTTGAATTGAGAGACGGTTCCCTAACCTGGAGTTGATGCACGGATTCCCAACCGTCCCGGCCAGGGAACAGAGCAGGGTGGCCCAGGCAGCGTCTTTTGCTGGCTGGGTCCGAAGGACAAGAGGGCGGTAGAGTGCACGCCTGGAAACATTCGGCCTGTTATCCAACGGAGGCTGCCAAAGCTTTTTAGGACATTTTGCGACCGCCCCCCCATCCCGTCATCCCGGCGTTGTATTTGAGCCGGGATCCAGCGGAGCCGCCACGTCGCCAGCGCGGTTTGAACCAATAACTTCCATCACCGTTGAGTTGAGGCTCGATTTTCCGGCCGTGCCGGCCAGAGAATCGTGAAAATGCTGCTCAACTTGAAGAAAAGAACGGCAGCGGCGTAGGGTGGGCAGCCGGTTTTCGGCTGCCCACCGCCCGTCCGACCCGATATGCTCTGATCCGATGGGACGGACTACATTCTCCCGTTGAAATGAGGCATGGTTCCCGACCCGAGTTGAGGCACGGTTTCCCGACCGTGCCGGCCAGGGAACAGAGCAGGGTGGCCCAGGCAGGGTCTTTTTGCTGCCTGGGTCCGAAGGACAAGAGGGCGGCAGAGTACACCCGGGAATCGTTCGGACTGTTGCCGATGAGACCAAACCCTTTCTCGAATATCCGGGCGCCCAACGCAAAAGGCCGCACTACGCGTGTCTTTTCGTACCAAACTCGATGAACTTCTGAACCAACCGCCGGGCGATCAGCGGCGCGTTCCCTCCCGCCCGGTTGTTGATGATAACGTTGATCTCGACTCCCTGCTTTATGCCCTCCCACATAAGCTCGGCCGTCTGCGGGACCATTCCGGGCTGAACCATATCTTCTATGAGCTTATCGAACGGGAAAGCCCTTGCATAGGCATCCTCATAGCGAATGCCTATGGGCGTCATCAAACGGATGACGGCGTGGCCGCCGGCATGGAAGAATCGGCCGCCCGCCCTCGATAGCTGCCTTTTCAGGCTGGGAAGCCATGTCCAGTGAGACAGTACCTGTCCGACTCCGTGCTTTCGGAATACTTCGAATACAGGCTTCGACAGGTAGGCTTCGGTACGCAGTTCGACATGGTACCGGTCATCGCGCGGAACGGAATTGAAGAAGGCGTCCAGGCTCGCAGCGAGTTCTTCGGGCGGCATCCGGTCGCCGGTGCGCTGGTATTCCTGTTCGAAAATGAAACCCTTGAGATTGTCCCCAAGCAACGATACCGCAGGCTGATAGAACTGATAAATGAACGCTTCGGGTAGGAGATACTTGTCATTGAGGATGTGTTCTTTGCCCCGCCGGACCTTGCGCGCGAAAAACATCTGCGGAACTTTGAGAAACACCTGGTCGCCAGGCGCCATGTAACTGTGATATTCCGACAAGGTCTTGGCACACGGGGTCGGCAGGGAGTTTTCAATAAGAGGCGCGTAAAAGGTATAATCGATTTCGAGAGCCCGAAAGTGCTGGAAATACTCGCTCACGCAATCAATCGGCAGCACTTCCTGCCTGAAGCTATGCTTCCCGACCTTGTTGGTCCTGGATTTTGCTTTCTCCCTGTACGCCTCTGAATATATCTGGCCGATCCAGCCCTTATACCGGTCGCTCGCCGTTCCTATCGAAATTTGAGGATGGACGTCTCTAAAAAGAAAATTCTCGCTATTGGATAATATTTTTTCATCCATCTCCATGCCTGGACCTTGTCCTGTTCAAAGGTATCGTGTCATTTTAGAATAATTTTCGATTGTAAAACAGGACCGATCGAGGCGTGGCACTTTTACGCTGGGGATATCATAAAAGGTGAGAGACGAAGAGATGAATGGAGGGGATCTTCTGGAAAATATCACCTCTATCCTGAAGTAAATTGTGTTCACTGCGAAACGGTAGTCCGAGGCAAAGCTTCGCGTCGGCTCTGCCGTTCCAGCTCGACGTCGTAATACGAATTGAAGATTTCTTTGATCGGCCTGGTATCCGGGAGCACATAGACGATGCCGTAGGTCCCCTTGAAAGTCGGGCTTACTACGTTGTTGAAATATTCAGCCGGGACATTGATGCAACCATAGGAAATCCGATGATCGAGCGGTTTCGAACTGGCCAGTCGCTGCAGTCGGCGCTCCTTCGGGTTATTTGTGACAACGCGGTGCAGGGCTACCGCGCCTTCGTAATCCACCCAGAGGACATCCTTTCCGTTGAAATTAAAGCCCAGTGCGGCAACGAAGCGGCCCGCCGGCGTGGTTCGCTCTTCGGCACGGATGTCGGACAGATTTCGATTGCCGATGCCGGGGATGGAATCATCACCTCGAGCCAGACCGACCAGGACGGGTGCTGCGCCCCTGAGTTGTCCGTCTGCATCGAATACAAAGGCTTTGGCGTCCACCTTATCGACGACCGCGAACGGCATTTGGCAATTATCACCCGAATCGACCACCCAGTCCGCCACCTGCCTGGCGTTTTCGGACTTGTGCTCCTGTTTGAAGTCCGCCCGCTTCGGGGGGGCTGGGTTTGGTTGCACAGACAATGCCGATTGCCGGGCGCTGTCCAAAACGGGAACCTGCTGGTGGGCACAGCCGGCGGCCAGCAGAACAAAACAAAGGGGACAGGCTGCAATCGGTGGAAGCGAACGCATGCGTCCCGCGCGCAGCATTTCCCGCAGTGCTGTCAAAAGGCAGAGCCGGATTCTTTCAGCAATCATCGTCATTCTGTTTCCGTACAGTTTACTCTTTTACCGGATAATCGCGAGTGAGTTACCCTGCCTCGCAGTTTACACGTGAGCGAGGCAGGGCGCAAGTGATGGTTAGTTGCGGGCCTTCTTAGGAGGCGGGGGAGCGGGTTGGGGTGGTGGTGGCGGCTGAGGCGCCGGTTTTACCACCGCGGGCGGAGGTGGGGGCTCTTCCGCAGCTTTCTTCGGGTTACACATCGCTCCACAACCGGTTAAACCAACTCCAATGACGAAAAACAACAATGCGAGCCAAAATCTCTTCATGGTGCACCCCTTCTTTGAATAAGCGTTTTGGTACTCACTCTCCTCAGTTACACGCCTCAGATTGGCAGATTGCCAATCTCCACAAAACCGACAATATTTCTACTTGCTATTGCCTGCGAGGTAATTCCGTCATTGGATCATTCGCCTTTTAATTTTCCCTGGACAACAAGGGTAAACCTGGGTACCCGTGGATCATTCGTTAATACAACAGAAACCTTCCGGTCGCCGCTTATGCATTGCCGTGGATTAATTTTTATTGTTATCTTTCCCCCGGCCCCCGGAGGAATGACCTTATCGAAACCGGCCAGCGAAGTTCCTCACCCCGGTTTGACCGATTTGATCTCAAGGGTCCCGGTTCCAACATTTCTGATTTCAAATGCGTGAAGGTATTCGGTCCCGTCCTTCACTTCTCCGAAATCAAAAAACCATTCAGGAACATCCAGAGCCGGCGTCCCTTGCGCGACTTCGGAAGCAAACGCAGTGTGGGCGAATACCAACCCGACCGCAAGGAGTAATAGCAATTTCATCATAAATCTATTTTGCAAGGCCATTCCTTGTCCGGCTGTGAAGCGGGGTTCCGATATGCAGAATTTGCGCCGCAGCCTTCCTTTATGGGCCATTCCGAATCCTGATCTGCCTGCGGGTGTTTCCGGGGGCAGATCGATCTCTTCCTCGGATGGAAAGAGACATGCAATTGTATGTTTCTTTATTCTGTGGCGAGGATCTTGTCAATTGTTACCGCATGCTGCCAGGAACAGCAAGGACACTGTGAATAAATAAGATCCAGAAATTCTTATGCAATAACAGCCACTGCTAAAAGATTGTCATGTCCGGGAAATTCCATACCTCCGGCCTTTCAGGGCCGGCTCCGCACGCCATTTTCAGTTGAAAGAAAAAAACTTGAAAATGTTCTGCCCGCGGGCGAGGGATCATGCCCATAATGCCGGGAGTCCTGTGGTCGCGAGACTTTCAATCGCACATGTAGTCATTCGTCTTCACCAGTGTGGGCAAATGCATACAAATTTGCGGAAACAAGGAAAGAAATCGCAGGCTCGGCCACCGGAGGGAAAAGAGGCGCACGGGAGAGCGGGGCGCCCCTGTTGTGCGGCCCGCCCGCTTTGGACGTCAGGTGCGTTTAGATGCCGGGGCTTCGCGAGATTGCCGGCCTTTCTCTTGCACCTGGCATTGATGCGGGCTCCGGGCCTGTAATGCTCCGGATGGGGTTTGTGGTTACCTCCGGTAGCTCCATGGTGTGCACTCAACCCTTGCTCTAATATGTTCCGAGCCAGGTCCAGCAGGGTGGAGTGCGTTTGCTGTTACGTCCGGCGAAGGGCATGCTGATGCAAATACTTGATAGTAAAGATAATGAACGGATCCGGGTGGGAAAAACAATGGAACAGGTTCGCAGGAGCCGAAAGCGGCTCGTTGCCTTGGGGATTTTCGGCGGAGTCCTGGTTGCCGGCACCGCCCTGGTTCTTGCCCTTGGCAGCGGTCACAAAGAAGTTCTCCCCCGTATGGTGGAGGCATCCCTTCCGCCAACCCCGGTATCTCCCGCACCTCTGGAGCCCTTGAGTACAGCTCCCGTCGATGCAACGCTCCCACTGGAAACGGACTCACGCGTGGACCCGGGCACTTCTGAAACACCATCACCCGAAAGCCCGGATGATCAGATGCCTCTCCAGGCTTCCATGCCTTCGAACACTCAGCCCGACGCGGAGGCGGAAGCTCCCGAGGATTCCCCCATGCCCGCGCCTGAAATAGGTGCGACACCTGCGGCCAGGGAGCCTGCGGGCCTGAAATTCCACGCGTCGAAGCCGAAAAAAGTAAAGCACGCGTCCGCGAAAGCAAGGCGGCACAGTCACACAAGAAAGACCTATGTCACCGTCTTTCCCGAACGCCGGAATTATCATTATGGGTTCCCGGCCGTTTCGAACTGAAAAGGCATTGCCCGGGGCGGTCGGGCTCCCTGGGCAATGCTGCTCTCCGACGGGCATAGTAATTGCTTCGAGGGGCGGGTGCGTTCGGCATGGTGGCCGAACCCGATTGCAGTTTATCTATCAGGGGTAGATATTTGGAGGAGGAAACATGAGAATGCTTTGTTTTGGGCTGCTGATTGCGATTTGTTCTCTGTTGGCATCTAATGCCGAAGCGGGAATGGGATTGAGCGTGGAGATTTATGGAGGGGGTGCGTATGTTGAGACCGCTCCTCCTGCGGTGGTTTATACTCCGCCTCCGGTAGTTTATTATGAGCAGCAGCCGGGTGTGGTCTATGAAGAATACGAATCTTACCAAAGTGACAGCTATTACGGGGACGAATGTGGTCACAAGTGTCGCAAGGGACATCACAAACATCATCGACATTATGAGAATGATGATTGAGGTTGCCCGCCCGAGCAGGTGTGAACGCGCATGGAATATAACATGATCGATGCCGCGGCGATCGGGGGCTCCTTATCATTCCGCTGATCCCAATGGCGAACGTGCCGGCCGTTCTCGTTTGCCGCTCTTCGCGAGTCTGGCCGGCAGTGTTTACAATTCAACATTCTCCCAAGGAGGAAGAACAACATTTCGATCACCTGACAGGAGAGCTTACTGGGTTATTTGTATGCCCCCGTTAGCAAATCAATGCTGTTGCTTTAATGCCCCCATCCCGGCAGGCTTGGTCTCTTGGACATATACTGGCGATCTCCCGGAGACTTCGCCGTTTTGCCTCCTGCGCTCACGTTCACGGACACCAGTCCGTGCCATCCCTTCTTGTTTTCAGGCAGCCCGGCACAAAAGCGAACCCAGTAGACCGGCGAACAAACAGCAGAAATTTGACGGCTGTACTATCAGGTTGGGTGGCCCGTAAGTTGCTTTCAAGTTGATATTTGATTCCCTGCCGACGTGGAAGAGGTTACCCCCGACCGGGCACTTGCACAAGATTTCGGCCCTCTTGGGCCGATCGCTCGGCGCGCCAAGTAAGCCGCAGAGCGGCGCAGGGGGTGTGGGGGCCGCCGGTCCCCACGCTATTTGGATCCTTCTTTCAATCCAAAGCTTATATGCAAGTCTGAGAGCATCCCCACTCCGCTTTTCACGGTTTTTTCACACTAATTTCCAACTTCCTTCATGGTGAACTCACACAATGGCGCCGCCATCAGGGTTCGGAGTCGCATGTCGCAGGGTATCGCGGGACGCCGGTTCTACGGACCTTGCAGCGAGATTGGGAAATTCGGGGCGCAACGCTGCATGAAGCGCCGGGTGAATCATCAAACCAGAAGGAGCCGTTCAATATGAAAAACCTTTCCATCAGAGACTCAGTGATCTTGCGTATGGGTATCGTCGCCGTATTGGGATTAGTTCTGTTGATCCCGATCTCTTTTACGGACGGGTTGGTTTCAGAACGAAAGCAGTTGCGGGATAAGACTTTGAATGAGATCACTGAAAAGTGGGGCGGGCCGCAAATCTTATCCGGTCCCATCCTCACCGTTCCGATCAAGCGAATCCACAGGAACAAGGAGGGCGAGATCACATGGACCACTACCGAACATGCGCACATCCTGCCCGACAGCCTCACCGTGGACGCGCGGCTTGCCCCGGAAGTCCGATATCGGGGCATCTACCACGCCGTTCTCTATAACTCGCAGTTCAGGATTGAGGCCGATTTCCCGGCTCCGCAGTTTCCGGAGTCGCAGAGTAGCGATCACGAAATTTTGTGGGCGGAAGCTTTCCTTACCATCGGCATCTCGGATCTCAAGGGCGTCAGAAGCATAACGGGAGCAATGCAGGGAGAACAGCCCCTCACCCCGGAGCCGGGCCTGCGCACAAAAGATCTTGTCCTGAGCGGTTTCACCATGCGCCTGCCTCTGTCTCCGGGGGGAAAACCGGGGCGGTTTGCGATCGAAGCGAGCGTCAACGGTAGTGAAGAAATCCAGTTCGTTCCTCTTGCCGCAAAAACAAGCGTGGTTGCCGGTGCTCCCTGGGGTGCTCCGAGTTTCACCGGTAGTTTTCTTCCGGAAAAGAGGGAGATTACAGAGAACTCGTTCAACGCACAGTGGAGCGTACTCCATTTCAACAGAAACGTGCCGCAATCATGGACAGGACCTCAAATCAGGCTGCAGGATTCCTCATTTGGCGTAAAGCTCCTGCTCCCGGTGGACGAGTACCAGAAAAACGCTCGGGCCGTAAAGTATGCGATCATGTTTATTGCCCTCACTTTCCTGGCCTTTACGGTTACGGATGTTTTGAGCAGAAGTCCCTTTCATCCCATCCACTACTCGCTTGTCGGATTGGCCCTGATCCTCTTTTTTGTGCTGCTCCTGTCAATTTCGGAGCATCTCGGTTTCAATTTGGCCTATGTGATCGCCGGCATCCCGAGCATACTGCTGATTTCCATGTATACGCGATGGATCACAGGGAAATGGCGTATAACGGGGGCAATTGCAGGCACCTTATCCGTCCTGTATCTGTTCCTCTTTGTAGTGCTTCAACTCGAGGATTACGCTTTGCTCATGGGCAGCGTGGGTCTCTTCACAGCGTTGTCCACTGTAATGTACCTGACCCGTCGGATCGACTGGTTCGCGGCAGGGACATCGGGAAAATCTGCCGGAGACTTGAATTGCCTACCGGGACCTTGCGCTGAGCAGGGCGTCCAAGACAAAGAGTCTTAACCACGAAAGTCCCGGGGCAGCAGAGCCGCAACCAAAGTACGAAGACAAAGGCTTTTCAACCACGAAATTCTTGGGGGGCAGCATGGCCGCAACCAAAATTCAAAAACAAAACCCTTAACCACGAAAGGCACGAAATACACGAAAGAAAACAATAGGATAAGGTTGCGGGATGGGGCACAGCGCTTCACCGTGCCCACCGTCTCGCGCTGGGAAACCAAACCGTGGGTGACACGGGCAACGTGGTTTTGGTTGCCCGTGCCGCAGGCAAGAGGGACTGGTAATTCTACGCGAAGCCTCTTGCCTGGGCCCCCGCGCCGTTCGGTTCTCCTCGGCCTAAAGTGTACTTAAGAGTTTGATATTAAACGAGTTAAGAACCGGCAGCATAAAAAATCTTGTTCAAAAAACAAGAAAACGACCGAAAGTAGTACGAAAATCACGAAAAAAGCAATACCACGGCATCAATGGAGCGGAGACTGCGGTAGGGTAGGCACAACGCCTCACCGTGCCCACCATCCGGTGCTGTTGAGACACCGGGATGAGCGATAAGATACGAAATTCCTGGAGTACCTGCCTCACACACTATGTTATGTTTGGGAGGTATGCAGGGCATCGATTCATTTTCAATGCTGCCGGGAACGGAGTCCAAAACGACATCAGAGACGGGAGAACTTCAGGATGAAACCGAGAGTGCTGATAGTCGAGGATGAGCCTGCAATCGTCGACACGATCCAATACGCCCTTGAGACCGAAGGATTTGAGACTGCACGTCTCAGCTCTGGGAGACCGGTTATCGATTACCTGGAGCGAAATTCCGTCGACCTGATCGTCCTGGACATCGGCCTGCCCGACATGAACGGCCTCGATCTGTGCCGCGAAATCAGGAAGAATCTCACGACCCCGATCATTTTTCTAACGGCCAGGATAGACGAAGTGGACAGGGTGGTCGGACTGGAGATTGGCGGCGACGACTACGTAACCAAGCCCTTCAGCCCGAGGGAACTCTCGGCCAGGGTGAGGGCCGTCCTGCGGCGCACACTTGTCGATGAGAACAGTTGCCGGGGGAGCAAAGTCTTTGAAATAAACGAATCAAAGCGCCTGGTCTTCTATCACGGGAAAACGATGGATTTGTCCAGGTATGAATACGAGATCCTCAAGATCTTTGTCCGTCGCCCCGGGCATGTCTATTCCCGTGAGATGCTGATGGACCTGGTGTGGGAACAGCCGGAGGCCAGTCTCGACCGCACCGTTGACGCCCATATCAAAAATATCCGGGCAAAGCTCAAGGCAATAGTCCCGGACTGCGATCCAATCGTCACCCATAGGGGGACGGGGTACTCGCTAAGAGAAGGACTGTGAGCAGATGGTCGCCAGGATCTGCATGCCGCTGGGAACCCGGATTTTTTTGGCCAATATTCTGATCTTTGTGGTCTGCTTCTACTACCCGTTCGATCGCGTCACAAAGGATCTTAGAACACGATATGTCGAAGGGATCGAAGATCCCCTGGTTGACGAGGCAAACATCTTGGCCGGCCTGGTAAGTTTCGAGATGGAAACCGGTCGGTTTAGTCCTGAAAACCTGTACCGGGCACTCGGGCACACCTACGGGCGCACTCTTTCAGCACACATCTACGACCTCCATAAGACCGTGGTCGATGCAAATATCTACATAACGGACGTGAGAGGAAGGCTCATTTTCGATTCCCGCGACAGGATGAATGTCGGATCCGACTACTCCACCTGGCGTGACGTCTGGCTGACCCTGAGAGGACAATACGGAGCCAGGAGCACTCGGCAGGATCCGGCCGATCCGACTTCGGTTGTCCTCCATGTAGCTGCGCCGATCATCGTGCATGGGGAAATTGCCGGCGTGCTCTCTGTCGCGAAACCCACCACCAATGTAAACAGTTTTCTACAGGCAGTGCGTCCCAGGATCATTAAGATCGGTATTCTCGCAGTGGCTGCCGCAATGCTCCTGGGGTTGATCGTCTCCTACGTCATTACAAAACCGATCAGGCGGCTCACGCAGTACGCACTTGACGTGCGGGCGGGGAAAAGAGTGGTCCTTCCCGCGCTCCATGGGCGAAGCGAACTAAGCGACATGGCCGGAGCTTTTGAGATGATGCGTGAGGCCCTGGAGGGGAAAAAATATGTGGAACGCTACGTTCAGACCCTTACCCATGAGATAAAGAGCCCTCTTTCCGCCATCCGTGGTGCGGCTGAACTTCTGGAAGAGCCAATGACCGCCGAGGCCCGTGCAAAGTTCCTGTCCAATATCCGGGCTGAAGCCAACCGCATTCAGCACCTCGTGGAC
>JAEZHY010000056.1 GCA_023416335.1 Pseudomonadota bacterium
TGGGGAGTTGTTCATCGCGCCGAATTTCATGACCTTAATGAATGTGTCGAGGTCATAGCCGCCGGGTTGGCGATATATGTCGGGGGTGAGGTTGCTCGAAACCAGCGTGCCGAACTGGACACCGCCTGCCATATATTTCTTTGAATCATACTGGGTACTCTGGGCACTCGTGGTTTGACCCTGAACTTTGGGAGTGTGACAGGAAAAGCATCCGACCTTCCCGTTTACAAGGTAGCTTCCGTATCCGACCTGCTGCTTCAAGCTCTGGTCGTAGGTCAGGGGTACCGGACTTATCGCCAGTCCCTGTTCTGCCAGAACAGCCGGATCGGTAACCGTCTGAGTCTGTGAGTCGTCGGCAGCAAACGCGAATGCTGCAACGACGCCGATAGCCGCAATTCCCATTACGGCCGCAAAGTTCTTCTTTCGAGAACACCTATGGAACATCTCTTCCTCCTTCGGCTCCAGGTTATAAAAAATATCCCGAATATTGGTGGAAGATTACCGGCAAATACATGCAAGTCACAATAAATCGAAATGAGTAAATTCCCGGAGCGTCCAGGGTAATTGGGCCGGGAGCTTGCGAGTAGCGCAGGTCACGAAAGGCAGATGTTCATGCTCCGAGTTGGAGCCGACGGGGCAGGCTCGAGCCGGTCCGATCTTTTCACTGGCGGCTCGCAGGGGGACTGTATGATAAGAATGTCAAATGTAGGCTGTGACTGGAATGGCACTGCTTTAGCCTAAAAAATAGCATGCTCTGGGGGGCATGAATGGAAACGGGTTAAACCCGTCAGTTCTGAGCGCAGTCCGACGGGTCTCCCTGTATCTTGTCGAGTGTGTGGGGCAGGGCCGGAAGGATCACTTCGAGGTTCTCGATGGCACCCTTCGGGCTGCCGGGCAGATTCACAATCAGGCTTTTCTCCCGGATTCCCGCAACAGCCCTGGATATCATTGCATGAGGCGTTTTCTGCAGGCTTGCGGCGCGCATGGCTTCCGCCATTCCCGGAACTGCCCTGTCGATCACCGACAGGGTGGCTTCGGGAGTGACATCTCGCGGGGCGACTCCTGTCCCTCCGGTGGTGAGGATCAACGACACCTTTTTATCTGTAAAATCCATCAGGGCTTTTCGAATCTGTTCGTATTCGTCTGGAATTACAATCCTGTAACTTACTTCAAATCCTGCAGCGGAAAGCCTCTCAAACAAGACCTCACCGGATTTGTCCTCGCGTTCTCCGCGTGAGCCGCGATCGCTTATCGTAATTAAGGCTGTCCTTCTTGAAAATGTAGACTGCTGTTCCATGTGTTTGGTCCTCAGGTCCGATTTGTGACCAGTTTTCTTGCAAGCTGAGCAATAGGAGTGGGAACGGACTTGCTGGCAGCTATCCTTCTCCAGTCCAGGGGGCCGAGTGTTTCCATCAGTTTCGTCGAAATCGGCAGGGGGCATTTCGGGTTGGTAACCAGCGCAAGGCGCACCTGGTAGAGTCTCATCCACTCCCTGTTGGTGGTGATTCTTCGTAGCACTTCCTCGTCAATCGACCTGAGCCCAGCGATGAGTGCCACTTCGCCTTCGGTCAGCCTGGGATTGCTGATCACCCCTAGTTGCACCATCCTGTTCGCGTCCCGCATCAGGGCGTTCCTGGCTTCCTTGTCCCCCGTCATTGCCAGTTTGATCTTCTCCGCCACTTTCAGCTTCTGGATCTTTTGGATGAGCGTCTGAGTCTGAGAGTCATTTTCCGTCCCATCCTTGCCTGATTGCTCGTCCCGATGCCGTGTCGCTTCTATCAGGAGATAGTCCCAGGGCATCTGTATTGTCGAAGGTTCTTCTTCCTGCGGTTCCATGGACTCAAAGCTGCCCTCGTCGGCAAGCATTATTCGCAGGAAAGCGTCCAGCCCTTTGAGTTCACCGCATTCAGCGTGGACAACGCCCTGTTCGTCGAAGCATATAGTCCCGCTGGTCTTTTCGGCTTCGACTTGAAGAATTCTTTCGGCCCTTGTGATGCACGAGAGCTGGACGAGATCTATGAGGTCAATTCCGGCCATCCTGCCGGAGTAGCCCTGGTCTGGTTCCGTCGATGATTTTTGCGTCCGGTTTCGGATGACGTCGAAAAGGACCTGTTCCCAGGTCTTTCTGATATTTTGGGAAACATCGTCCTCCTGGGGTGTGAATGTGAAATGGCCGCTCTGCCACAAAAGTATCTCAAGCACGGCATCCTCTCCGGACAGTGCCCCGGTCCTGGCGTTCACTACCTGTCCGGACCTGATTCCGACCACTCCTTTGCCAAGGTCCGATTCAATTTCCACATCAGCATTCATGCGACCGAGACAGGCAACCTGCACGAGATCCAGTATTCGGATACGATCAAGGGTTCCTGTGAATTTTTCGACCCGATTCCCGTCCATTAAAGCTCCAGGAGAAAATTCCAAAAACTTGTCGAATTCTATCAATCTTTTCAGATTGTATACAGGGAATTTGGATTCGATCTACAAGGAAAAATTCAGAGCAAAGAATATTCTTCCGTTTCTCTCCCTGAGGGTTGCGCATTTTGTTAAGCAAATTTCGCGCCGGCTATGTAATTCTGCCAACCACAGTTTTCAGACAACGCAATAAATGCAACCGAGGGCAATGAATGGGTTGAGAACCGGAAAAGCAAGGCGGGATAAGGTTCTGCCGGAACCGGGAAAGGTCCCGGCAGAACATGGCGTGGAGAGAAAGCTATTTCTCTTTCTCTTCTTTTTCCTTCTTGTAGAGTTCCACGATTTTTTCCTGAAGCGGTCCGGGGACCTCTTCATAATGCGAGAATTTCATCGTGAACATGCCGCGGCCTGCCGTCATAGAACGCAGGTCCGGAGCGTACTTGAGCACTTCAGAAAGGGGTACCTGGGCCTTGACGATCTGCTTGTTCCCCTTGGTTTCCATTCCGAGGACCCGCCCGCGGCGCGAATTCAGGTCGCCGATGATGTCGCCCATGTAATCGTCGGGAATGGTGATCTCCATTTCCATGATCGGTTCGAGCAGTGTCGGCTTGGCATCGGCCATAGCCTTCTTGAAGGCCATGGAGCCGGCGATCTTGAATGCCATTTCGGAGGAATCCACCGGGTGGAAAGACCCGTCCACGAGATCAACCTTGAAATCCACGACCGGGCATCCGGCCAGGGTTCCTTCGTGCAGAGCCTCGGCGATTCCCTTTTCCACCGCGGGTATATACTGTCTCGGGATAACGCCGCCGACGATCTTGTCATAAAACTGGAATCCCTCGCCCCTGGGCAGCGGTTCCATTTCGATCCAGCAGTCGCCGTACTGTCCGCGCCCGCCGGACTGTTTCTTGTATTTGCCCTGGATCCGGACCTTGCCCTTGATGGTTTCTTTGTAGGACACCTTGGGCAGCTTGAGATTGACTTCCACGCCGAACTTGCGTCTCAGTTTGTCGATTATCGTCTCTATGTGAATCTCGCCCATACCGGACAGGATCATCTCGCGGGTCTCGTCGTTCCGTTCGAGCTTGAGAGTGAGGTCCTCTTCCATGAGGCGGGAAAGCGAGGAGAAGATCTTCTCTTCGTCGCCCTTGCTCTTCGGTTCGACGGCGAGAGAGTAAATCGCCGGGAGAAGCTCAACGGCCGGAAAGACGATCGGATCGCGTTCGGCGCACAGCGTATCCTGCGTAGCGGTTTCCTTGAGCTTTGCAACGGCAACGATGTCTCCGGGGCCGGCCGACTGAACCGGTTCCTGGGTCTTGCCCTTTAACCTGAGCAACTGGCCGAATCGTTCCTTCGCGCTCTTGTTCGGGTTGAGAACTGTGGAATCGGGGGCAAGCGTGCCGGAGAATATGCGCAGAATGGAAAGTCGTCCGGCGTACGGGTCGCTCACGGTCTTGATCACGAGGGAGCTGAACGAAGCAGCGGGGTCGGGGTCCCTGGTCAGTTCGGTATCGCCCTTTACATTACGGCCCTTGATGCCGTCGCGATCGAGCGGAGAGGGCATGCATTCCGAGATCATATCCAGGAAAGGCTGGATTCCGATATTGGCAGTTGCCGAGCCGCATCCGATCGGGATCAGCTTGCCGGTTATTACCGACGATCGCAGAGCGCCCTTGATTTCCTCCGGGGATAGTTCGCCGGTTTCGAGGTATTTTTCCAGCAGTTCGTCGCTGGACTCGGCTACGTGCTCGACAATGGCTTCCTTGTACTGAGCGGCCTCATCGGCCAGGTCCGCAGGCATGTCCTTCACTTCGAACTTGCCGCTGTCCCCCTGGCCGTAGATATAGGCCTTGCCCGACATGATATCGACGACGCCCTTGAAACTCTCGGCCGCGCCGATCGGAATCTGGAGAGGTACGCAAGCCTTGCCGAAGTTGTCCTGGATAATCTGCACGGTTTTGGCGAAGTCCGCCCGTTCCCGATCCATTTTTCCGATGAAAATCATCCTGGGCTGGCCGAATTCGGATGCGAATTCCCAGACCTTTTCAGTCTGAACGCGCACCCCGTCCACTGCGTCGGCGAGAACGACGACTCCGTCTCCGCCCATCATGGATGTTTTTGTCTCAGCAATGAAATTGAAATCTCCCGGGGTATCGATCACCGTGAACTGCTGCTTTTTCCAGGCGAAAGTGTAGAACGCGCTGCTGATTGTGGTTTTCCGCTTTATCTCTTCCGGCTCGAAATCCAGGACTGATGTGTTCTCGTCCACCTTGCCGAGCCTGGTGGTCGCGCCGGCGTCGAAAAGCATCGCTTCAGCCAGAGATGTCTTCCCGGCGCCGCCGTGAGATATTAATGCAAAAGTTCTAACAGTTGCGACGTCCTCTTTCATTTTTGATCCTTTCTCCTGAATTTAACGCCCGGGACGGACAGACCTCCCCGAGCAGATCGATCGGAAAGAACGGAAGTAATTCATCGGTATGCGGAGAACAGAGGAAGTTTTTCCGCAAGTTGCCGGATGAACTTATAAATAGGATTCCCTTCCGGGGTGAAAGGGGAGAGCCTGAAATATACAAAATTCAAAAGGTAGATGATTACGTCAAAAATGCTGGAAAGTCAATACATTGTAGAAGATAATCACGGGGTCCGGGTCCTGAATGGTCTATTATTTTTTTGAGGCCTGTGTTAATGGGTGCTCTGGGTTGGAAAAGAGTGAGCAGTGAACTGAAGCCCCGGCATGCCGTGGGGGGGCTGTATATCCGACGTGGTTTGAACGAGGGTAAAAACTTCGATCCTGAATGGTGAGGCCAGATAATGGAAAGCGGCAGCCGTGTAGAAGGGTGGGGGAGCGCAGCGGGGTCCCTGTTTTTTAGGGTGCCCACCGTCCGGCCATCCCGATGATCGGCATCCCTGCCGTGTCCGAGACCATATTATCCCGTGGGGATGGACGGTGGGCACGATAAAGCCCACCGCGCTACGCTCCCCCACCCTGCGCGGCTCACCGTTTCCTTACAAAGTCGAGAATCCGGTTAAATTGGTCTATCATGTGGCTTGTGAATTTTTGAGGGGGTATTGTGGAGATGAACTCCCTTACCTGGAATGATGCCGAGTCGCGCTTTCTGCGTTATCTGAGATACGAGCGCAATCTGAGTCCTGAGACTCTCAGGGCGTATGCCGCGGACCTGGGCCAGTTCGCGCAATACCTGTCTCAGGCCGACGGCTGTTCGTGCATGGAAATCGAAAAGATCACTCCGGATGTGATCCGGGCTTATTTTGCATCGGTACACAAAGAACTCGAAAAGACGAGCAGGGCCCGCAAGCTCTCGACGTTGCGCTCATTTTACCATTACCTCAACAGCGCGGGACTTTTCGACCTGAATCCCGCCGAGCTGGTTGCACATCCCAGAATCAAGCAGAAGATGCCCGCTTTTCTGCCCGTCGATGCCGTATTTCATTTCCTGGACTCGCTGTCTCGGGCCGCAGCCAAGGCCGGGAGTTCCTGGAGGAAAGCCCGGAACTGGGCTCTGTTCGAGTCTCTCTATTCGACGGGCATCCGTGTCAGCGAACTCGTGAAGCTGAACCCGGAGGACGTTTCTTTTGAGGATGGAATGGTACGCGTCACCGGAAAAGGTAGAAAAGAACGCATTGTTCCGATCGGAAACAAAGCGCTTGGCGCATTGAAGCATTACCTTTCGGCTCTCGACGTTGAATTTGGAAAGAAAGCTCCGGCTCCCCGCGCGCTCTTTCGCAATGCTCGCGGCGGGCGGCTGACGGCGCGCTCGGTCGACAGAATCCTGAAGGCGGAGATGATCGGCTGCGGATTATGGCAGCAGTTGAGCCCCCACGGCCTGCGGCATACGTTTGCAACTCATCTGCTCAATGCCGGCGCCGACCTAAGGGCCATCCAGGAGATGCTGGGGCATGCGAGTCTTTCCACGACTCAGAGATATACGCACGTGCACATGGACCAATTGATGAAGGTCTACGACGCGGCACATCCCCGGAGCCGGAAAAAATAGGACATCCGGGTGATTATATTTGGGCAAAGCCCCTGATTTGATGTTAGAATTTTAAGTTAATCTTTCGGACGTTATCTTTGAATCATTGGGAGAAACCGACAAATTATGACGGAGCCAAAAGTACGGGCCACAACGGTAATTGTTATCCGGAGAAACGGCCAGGTTGTCATGGCGGGCGACGGGCAGGTTACGATGGGAGATACCGTCGTAAAACATCAGGCCAAGAAGATCCGCAGACTATATCACAATAAAATCCTTACGGGCTTTGCCGGCTCCACCGCCGATGCGTTTACGCTGTTCGAACGCCTGGAGGCGAAACTGGAACAGTTCAACGGGAACCTCAAGCGCGCTGCGGTTGAACTGGCCAAGGACTGGCGTATGGACCGGGCCCTGCGCAGGCTCGAAGCGCTGCTCCTTGCCGCCGACGTCAATGACTCTTTTATTCTGAGCGGTACCGGAGATGTCATAGAACCGGATGACGGCTTTGCCGCAGTGGGTTCCGGCGCGCCGTACGCGCTTGCGGCCGCACGGGCACTCGGGCGCAATACGGATCTGCCGGCCCGGAAAATTGCGGAAGAGGCAATGGAAATTGCCGCGTCCATCTGTATTTATACAAACAAAGAATTCGTTATCGAGGAGCTTTGATAGAGATGCAACAACCCCTTACACCGGCTGAAATCGTCCTTGAGCTGGACAAGTACATAATAGGCCAGAAAGACGCCAAGCGTATGGTGGCCATCGCCCTCCGCAACAGGTGGAGGCGGCAGCAGGTGCCAGAGCATCTCAGGGACGAAATAGCGCCCAAGAACATCATCATGATCGGACCGACCGGCGTCGGCAAGACCGAGATCGCCCGCCGGCTTGCCCGGCTTGCGCAGTCGCCTTTCCTCAAAATCGAGGCGAGCAAGTTCACCGAGGTCGGGTATGTCGGGCGCGACGTCGAATCGATGATCCGCGACCTTACGGAACTTGCGGTCAGCATGGTCCGAAACGAAGAAATGGAAAACGTCAAGATCAAGGCCGAAGAGATCGCGGAGGAGAAGCTGCTCGACATCCTGCTTCCTCCGAAAAGACCCGGTCCGGAAGTGCGGGAACATCCGTTTCCCAATAATGAAGACGATCATGCGTTGATTGTCGCGAAAGAGGAAGCCGACCAGGCCGATTCGACGCGCGAGAAGCTCCGTAAGCTCCTGAAAAAGGGAGCGCTTGACGACCGCTACGTCGAACTGGACGTGCCGGATCGCAACTTCCCCATGATCGAGATTTTCGCCGGGGCCGGCATGGAGGAGATGGACTACAATCTTCGTGACATGCTCGGTTCGATGCTTCCCAAGCGCACCAAGAGGCGCAAAGTCAAAATACCGGAAGCCCGCGAGATTCTCATACAGGAAGAGTCTCAGCGCCTTATCGACATGGACAAGGTGATCAAGCTCGCAATCGAGCGCGCCGAACATTCGGGGATCATCTTCCTTGACGAAATCGACAAGATCGCCGGTCGGGAAGGCGGCGGCAGGGGGCCGGACGTTTCGAGAGAAGGCGTTCAGCGGGACCTTCTTCCGATCGTGGAAGGTTCGACGGTTACCACGAAATACGGAATGGTTAAAACCGATCATATCCTGTTCATCGCTTCGGGCGCGTTCCATATTTCGAAGCCTTCCGATCTCATTCCGGAACTCCAGGGCAGGTTTCCGATCCGCGTCGAACTGACCTCGCTGTCCAGGGATGATTTCATCCGCATCCTGAAAGAGCCCGAAAACGCTCTTATCGTCCAGTACAAATCGTTGCTTGCCACCGAGGAGGTGGAACTCATCTTCGAGGACGACGCGATAGAAGAAATTGCCGAAATAGCGTACCAGGTCAATTCCAGGACGGAAAATATCGGAGCCAGGCGGCTGCACAC
>JAEZHY010000076.1 GCA_023416335.1 Pseudomonadota bacterium
AGGACTATTTGAATGGATCGATGCCTGTCGGACAATTTGATACCTTCTTTTTTTGCCGGGACCATGAGGTTCTTTTTGATCCCTCTGTGCATCCTGTCGATCTTCACCATCTTCGAAGCCGTGACACAGTACGTCCATGATGACGAGACCCTCTGGGAATCGCATTTCACATCCGTCATCTCCAGCACGGTGGTCGGAAGCGTGCTTTCTTTGTTTGCCCTCCGCAAATACCGGTTACTGGACATAAGACTTGTCGAGGAAGCGGAGCGGCGGCAAGGACTGGAGAAGGAAAAGGAATCGTATCGCATCAACCTGGAAGCGATCTTCCACGGTGTAAAGGACTCCGTCCTGTCCGTAGACACCGGCTTCAGGCTGACGGCACTGAATGAGAGTGCAATCGGCATTTGCGGTTTTACCAGGGACAGCATCGGCAGAAATGTCCGGGAAGCAGTAGCTGCACGCTCGCTTCGCTGCTTCGAATTGTTAAAAGATACGCTTGAAAACGGATCCACCAACGAAATCGAAAGGCTCGAATACCAATTCGACGGCCACAGGAAGATCCTCAGTATCGTAACCTCCCCTTTGATTGACGCGGGAGGCAACTCCACAGGGGCCGTGATGGTGGCCAAAGACGAAACCTACCTGGTCGATCTCGAAAAAAAGCAGGATGAAGCAAAATGCAGGCACAATATCGTCGGTCGAAGCAGGCCGATGCAAAGGATCTACTCCCAGATAAAATCGCTGCAGGATCTCAAGACGACAGTCCTGATAACCGGGGAAAGCGGTACCGGCAAAGAACTGATCGTCGATGCAATCCATAAGTCAGGCGACCGCAGTGAAAAAGCTCTCGTCAAAGTGAATTGCTCGGCTTTGCCGGAAGCGTTACTCGAGAGCGAACTCTTCGGGCATACGCGGGGGGCGTTTACGGGGGCAACGGAAAACAAGGTGGGCAGGTTCGAGATGGCCAGCGGCGGCACGATCTTCCTGGACGAAATAGGAGACCTGTCCCCCAGGGTGCAGCTCGAACTGCTTCGCGTTATTCAAACAAAAGAGTTCGAGCGGGTTGGAGATTCAGCTCCGATCAAGGTTGACGTGAGGATTGTGGCGGCGACAAATCGCAACCTTCGGGATATGGTGCGGGACGGCAAATTCCGGGAAGATCTCTTTTTTCGCCTCAATGTTGTCGAGATAAGCGTTCCTCCGCTCAGGGAAAGAAGAGAAGATGTTCCTCTTTTGATTCACCATTTCCTGCAGCTTTTCAATCTCAGGTACGGAAAGCAGATCACCTCGGTTTCCGCCGACGTCAGCCGGATCTTTAACGAACACCAGTGGCCCGGAAACATCAGACAGCTCGAACATGCTCTCGAACACGCTTTCGTCTTTTGCCGCGGAAAGATTCTGACCCTGCACGATCTGCCCGATGACTTCCGGCCGGGTAAAGGCGATTTCACCCCCACTCATGATAACTGCGAAATCCACAGGGACAGTCTGATCGAGGCACTGGAGAAGGCGGCATGGAATAAAACAAAAGCGGCCCGAATCCTGGGAATACACAGGAGGACGCTCTACAGGAAGCTGGAACAGTTTGAAATAACCGGGAGCAGCACAAACGCGGCTGCACTTCCGGGAACGAGCAGTTTGTATCGATGCCCGTCGGAGAAAGTCCGGAATCGATAATGATCGAGCGGATAAAACCGGTTATCCGTAATGACTTCTTCCTGATAATGATGCTCAAGCCCCCGTTCCGATTGACTTTCCGGAATGTCATGTTACGCTGTGGACAGAGTTTTCCATGGTTGTTTAACTGGGCTTTTAGAAGCCGGTAGATAGTCCGTAAGATAATTGATCCGCACAATTCCGCAGGCGAAAGCCGGAGAGCAGCAAAACAATGGCAAAGACCCCCTTTGGCGGATTCCGCTCATTCCGCAAGCAAGTGAAAAAGGTGAGCGCCTTCCCGCAGACTCGGGAACGCCCTTCCCAGGCTTGGAGACCCCAACTCAACGACAGAGTGATGACGCCCAGCGGTGTTGGCACGGTGGTGGAAATTTCGGACGACATGTATCTCATCGATCTGGAAAATCAGCTTGCAAACGTTTGGGAACGTTTGTCTTCTCTCAGACAACCGAAATGAACCGTTTTGTGCCCCCCAGGTTGCCGGATATCTTCCGCACCCCGATTGATCACGGGAATCAGTTTGCGCCAACGTACCTGCTCCCATACTACTCCCCGCGATCCTGTCCCGTACCTGCCAGACGGACAGGATACGTGCATTAGTCCCACCGTTTGCTATGGCTGCCGGAACCGAGACCCTCTCCGTCATTCCCGCATACGTGTGATCCCGGCTGCCGCTTTCCACCGGCAGGGTGGGAAAACGACCGAAACGGCAAAAAGGTTTCGAAGGTTTTGAGAAGAGCAGGAATTGAGAAATTTAGAACCCGATTAAATTCTTCGCTTTTTGCGGCAGGATCTGGTATCATTTCTGCAACAATGAGATGTGATTTGCACATCCTGTCTCGCTAATGTTTGAACGTCTTCTGAGACTGTCTTTTGCTGTTGGCCCTGCCTTTGCCCGTTGGAGGTCAGCAACTCCGGCTCTCTCCCTAGATGAATGGAAACTTGGTTGGTTATACCTGGTGGCCGATAGACGGGGGGATTGTTCATGGCCGAGATACCTCATGCCTCATTGAAAGAGTTACTTTCGACCGGCTATTTCTACGATGAATTGAAGAAATATTCGGAATCTCCGGAGATGGATATTTCAACTTACTGCAGCGATTTTGCCGTTCCATATCTGATCAGGTTATCAGAATCGCACGACAAATCCGCCCAACTGGACGATAATAGGATTTTCAAATTAGCAATCAGGCATTTATTTCATATCAAAGAAGAAGAAATCATAGATTCGATTTTCGGCCTAAAGAAAGTCGCTGTATTGGAATTGCAGAGAATCGAGAAAGCGAGCCGAACCGATAATCTGGACAGGTCCGAGGCCCATGCGAACCGTCGAAGACAGGAAGCGGCGGAAAGCCTGATAAAACTGCTCGTGAATATAATCAAGGTGTTCAGACTTCCTGAAATAACGCCTCAACAAAGGAAAGCCGAATCCATTGGCGACCCCGTCGGTGATGCCATCATGCAAAATTGGGAAGATCAGAACTGTCAGGCACCTGATGACTGCACCGCCGTTGGCCGGACCGATTAGCGAAGTCCCATTCGCCGGGAACCGGTGACGAGTCGGCCGGGGTTGAACCGGCAATTAACGAATCGGAGAGTTCCTGCCTTGCCACGCCTTGCTTTTCCACAAATAGCGGCTGGTTTGTCAGGTGAAACAAGACGTCCTTACGTGAGTTACCCGAGGATCTGGGGAACGGCCCTGGAGTTGGCTCCTGAAGGGTTTTGATGGTGAAATTCGAAAAAAGGATAAAAAATGTCGGAAGGTCGAGTAAAGTGGTTCAATGAAAGTAAAGGTTTTGGTTTTATCGAAAGAGACGGCGGAGGCGACTTATTTGTGCATTTCTCCGCGATCGAGGGCAACGGTTTCAAGACGCTTGCCGAAGGCGACCGGGTCAGTTTCGTCGAGGGCAGCGGTACAAAAGGACCTCAGGCGACTCAGGTAAGAAAACTGTAGGCACTCTATTGATTCGTCTATTCCACACGGATTGAGGATGAGCCGGAGCAAAAACTCCGGCTTTTTCCTTTGTTTCCGGCCCGGACACATTGGCCCTGTTTGTAAACCCAAAAGGGAGAAACATCTATGAAAATACACGTCGGCAATCTGGCCTACAATGTAACTGAAGATGATCTGAGATCGCTGTTCTCAGAATTCGGGGAAGTATCTTCCGTGAACATCATCAAGGAGAGATCCTCCGGACAATCAAAGGGTTTCGGCTTTGTCGAAATGCTCAACAATTCGGAAGCCGACAAAGCAATGAAAGCCCTCAACGGCAGCAGATTGAAAGAGCAGTTCATCAAGCTCAGCCAGGCAAAGCCACCTGCAAAACGTCCCCAGCGCGGGCCAAGATATTAGCCGATACCTCCCGGTTCTTACCTGACGTCGGGAAGAAGAATAGATTCATGGAGTTGAACAATGGCCCAAAGATCTAAAGCCACCTTTCAGAAACGCGAGAGGGAAAAAGAAAAGCAGCAGAAGCAACGGGATAAGGAAGCCCGCCGCATGGAAGCCAAGAAGGCCAAAGCGGAGCGCGGCAATCAGCCCAGAAATTCTAACGAGGATCCTGATATAGCAGGGATCAAGCCCGGACCGCAGCCTCTGCCCGAGCAATGGCAATGGGCTTCGGAAGGGGACGACGATTAGCAGGAACTCGCAACTCGTCGCACGCCGAAGTCCGGCGCTTCGGACAGCACCGGACCCGTTGAGTTATCAATATAGACTTGCTTATATTCGCCAGCCTCGGACAAAACCGACCGAGAAATAAGCAGCCCACATTCCGAATAGCCGAATCCCCCTGTCTGCCAGGTTTATCTTTACGCTTCCGGAAGACCCCATAACCGGCTGAAACTTTTCCACATGACCGCCGTGTCGCTTGCGCCGAAACCCTGAGCCTGAGCCATCTCATTTGCAAACTGGATGGTCCGGGCCAGCAGGGGCGGTGCCTTATGCTCCTGTGCCATTTCTACTGCCAGGCGGACGTCCTTGCAGAGCAGATTGACGGGGAAAGTCGGGTTCGAAAAATCGTCCAGGACAATCCTCTCTCCGAGTTCTTTGAAAAGATTGCTCACCGTACCCGCCTGGCTCGCGGTTATGGTCTCGAAGAGCAGCTTCGGAGGGATGCCGACCTTTTCCGAGACGGCCATCATTTCGGCGGTCATTGCATTGATCGCCCCGAACATCATCTGGTTGAGGAGCTTTATCTTATTGCCCGAACCGGATTCCCCGATATGAAAGAACTTGGCGGCAAGCAGCCTGAACACGGGGGCGCAGCGCTCGATATCCTCGGCCGCTCCGCCGATGGGAAGAGCCCACTTCCCCACGGTGGCCGGCCTGCCGAGCACCGGCGCATCCAGGTAGCCGATGTTTTTCTTTTTGGCAAGGTCCCACATCCGGCGGCTCGTACCGGGATCGATCGTGCTCATATCGACTATCACCGTCCCCGGCCGTGCGACTGCCAGAAGCCCGTCAGGCCCCGCGACGCATTCTTCCACCTGCGCGGGTCCGGGCAGAAACATGATGATGATATCGGCCTGCAAAGCTACTTCGGCCAGGGTCCCGGCCACCGCCGCGCCCAGGCTTTTCAGCTTCTCTCGGGCCTCGGCGGAAGGGTCGAATCCGATAAGGACATGTCCTGCCTCCAGGATTTTGGGCGCGATCGTTCTGCCCATCACCCCGGCGCCGATCAATCCGATTCTTTCCACGATATCCTCACTTTACTCGATTGTTTTTTCCAAGTGGACGAATGGCAGGCATTTTTCGACACCCTCCAATCTCGTCATCCCGGCAGTGCTTTTGAGCCGGGAACCAGGTTTTTTAAGGTCTTGAATTGACAATTAATCCACCACCAAAAGCCTGGTTTCCGGTCTGAGCTTGTCCTGATCGAAGAGACAGTCCTAACGTGCGCCTTTTCCCGGGCTGCCCCAGACCAGACTGTTTTTTCCGAATGGACGGACGGTGGGCACGATAAAGCTTCGTACCCACCCTACTCGGCTCACCGTTCCAACACACGCTGGTTCCCAATCGCCGGCTTGGGAACCTCGGTTTGGGAAGCTCCCGCTTCCTCCCCTGCAACCGAGTTGCATCCCTGCCCTGTCAGGACAGCGGGCAACGCTCCTTATTTCTTCAGATGCAAGTGCGGAGCAACTCCGCCGGAGAAGCACTCCGGAGTGCACAGGATCCGTGGATCGGTCCCGACGAACCTCTTTGCCCTTTCCATTGCTTCCTCGTAGGTCTTCACCGGAATGAAGCCCATCCCGCGCGCATACCTCGGGGCTTCGGCCCCCACGACGAACACGGCCGAACAGCGTGTGAGAGGCACGCAGCCTCCGCTTATCATCGACATGGCGTGGAACGGATGGTAAGTGTAATAATTTGAGTAGCGATAACGGAAATCCGGATCGTTTGAAATCTTCACGGCATCCTGCGAGTTGAGAAACTCGGGCGGCGTGCAGTATTTCTGCAGTACCTCATAGGTCTGCTCGTAGGAAGGGAACCAGTTCGCGTTGAACCAGCCGTCGCAGACCGCGGCGGCAATGATGACGCCCCCCTCCCGGAACGCGTGCCAGCAGCGGGAGAGCTGTCCGCCGATGCCCAGACTCATGAGAATCGGGTTCGATCCCATGCCGGGGCCGTAATGGAAGTTCCGCGGGAGCCCCATGACCAGAACGTCCGCTGGTTCAGGCATGTCCAGGCATACGTTTGTCCGCTTGTCGGCAAGCGGCCAGGTGGCTTGTTCAATATCCCCGAGCGCCCCGGCCTTCACATCCAGCACCTGGGACTTCTGCCCGAGCACGGCATCCACCCCGAAAAACTTCTTGCCGATTCCCTTCTCCATGGCCTCGCCGATCGACCGGAACTGCTTGCGCATGTGCGAGTGCGCAGAAGCCCCCAGCCAGTCGGTCCGGTGCATGGTGGAAGGGTTGTGGTGGGACGCGATCGACCGCCAGCCGGAAATTCCCGTGACGATCATCTTGTAGCCGCCGCTGTACCCGCCGTAGGGATTTCCGGCGCAGTGTCCGATCACGATCGGCAGGTCTGCTTCGGCCATGAGCCGGTTGCACTGGACAACGTTGCCCATTCCGTCCAGGCCGAAATCGCAAAGGTCGGGGGCTTCGGCGTCGTGGTTTACTATGCGGTCGGGATAGAACCGGTCCACGATCTCTTTCCCGAGATACCAGTACCACTCTTCCAGCGTGTTCTTTCGGTGGAGTCCCATGCAGCAGAGCAGCGTGATGTCCTCCATCCGCGTGCCCGCCTTGAGCAATTCCTCCACGATGATCGGAATGGCTGTCTTCCGATGGCTGTTTTTCTGGGCCCCGCCTTTCACCCGGTCCGGAAAGCCGATGACGACCTTTTTGCCGGGTCCTGCCAGTTCCCGGAGCGGAGGCATTCCCAGCGGCTTTTCGAGCGCCTTGCGCGTCGCTTCCGCCGGATCGACTTCAGGCGGATCGGTGTAGGTTTTCCCGTAGCGGACCACAACCGCCGAGTCGGGGAGTTCCACCCGCATGTGCCCGTCCCCGTAATCAAGAAGAACTTCCTGCATTTCATTCCCTCCATCTGTTCAAAGGGAGCTTCCCCGTCACGGAACATGCTCCCGGGAATTACTCATTTGCGTGCCGCAGATACGATTCCGATATGTTCCTTTACAGCCTCTTCGATCGTATATCCGGGCCGCCATCCGATTTCCTTCCTGGCAATACTGTCGTCATAAGCGGCCGGATAGGGCGAAAGGCATTTTCCTCCTTCCGCAAGTTCGACCCGTGCGTTGGGACAATATTTCTTCGCGATTTCCACCACTTCCCGGATCGAATAGACCCCGCCTGCTATGTTGTAAACTCTCTGTCTCGGATTCTCCGCTTCCCAGACCGTCAGAAGCGCTTTGACCGCGTCCTTCACATAGAGCCAGTCGCCCTTTTCTTCCGGGTTGGGCACGGTAATAGATTCTCCGCGAGCCATCGAATCGAGGATAAGAGAGGAATAAAGAGCGGTGATACCGTTGGTCCGGCCCGGACCGAATACCCAGGTGAACCTCAGTGCCCTTGTGTCCAGCCCGCGTACCCGTGCAAACCAGAGGAGCAGATGCTCGCTTGCCAGCTTCGTCTGCCCGTAGATCGTTTCAGGATTTTTTGGAGCATCGTCGGGAACGGGTTCGGCCACATCCCTGCCGAAAACCGAAATGGAACTCAGCATGACGAAGCGCCTGATCTTGAGCGCGGCTGCCGCGTCCAGGATGGAAAGGGTGGACTGGAAATTGATTCCGAAGCCATTCACCGGGTTTTCTTCGCAGGGTCCCGCCAAAACGGCCCCGAGGTGGAAGATGTCGGTGATATTCTGAGACATCATCACCCGGTAGATGTCGGGAGGTGACGCCAGATTCCCCCGCACATAGGTGATGCCGTTCCTGCCTGCATCGGGAGGAGGAGGCGCTGCATCGAAGACAACGACTTCCGCCCCTTTTTCAATCAACTGTGGAATCAGGTACGATCCAATGAATCCGGCTCCGCCGGTAACGAGCACACGCACAATTTCCCTCCTGAAAATCAATTCGAACTCGAAGTGTTACTCCCGAAAACATGGCGGGAAATCCCGTCTTGAGACATCTTATTCAACCCCTCTGCTAATCCCCCGATATGGCCGTCGTCTCCGGCATTCCCCCGCTTCTCTGCCGGTAGAACTCCTCCCGCACGATCTTCTCGATATGCGCGCGAATTCTCGTGAACTCGGGGGTTGTCTTGATCCCGCCTTCGCGCGGATACGGCAGCTCCACGGGTACGATTTCGCGGATGCGCCCAGGCCGGGTGGCCATTATCACCACCCTGGTCGAAAGAAAGGCTGCCTCCTCGACCCCGTGTGTAATGAAAACTACCGTCTTCTTTTCTTTCTCCAGGATGCTCAGCAGCGACTCCTGCATGAATTGTCGGGTTTGCGCATCCAACGCCCCGAAGGGTTCGTCCATCAGGAGCACTTCGGGATTCACCGCATAGGACCTCGCAATGGCAACACGCTGCTTCATTCCCCCGGAGAGTTCCTTGGGATAGCTCTTCTGGAAATCCTTCAGACCGACAAGCTCGATAAACCGGTCGACGGTTTCCTTCCGCTCGGCTTCCGGAACCCTGTTCGCCCGCAGCCTGAGACCGAATTCAACGTTTTCGCGCACAGTCAGCCACGGGAAAACGGCATATTGCTGGAATACGACGCCTCTGTCGGGTCCCGGACCGTGGATTTCCCGGTCGTCGATCAGGACCCGCCCTGCCGTGGGCTGCAGGAAACCGGCAATGATGTTCATGAGAGTCGTTTTGCCGCATCCGGACGGCCCGATAACCGAAATGAACTCTCCGGGCTCGATCCTGAGGTTCACCTCCCTGAGCGCGGTAAAGGTACCGCTCACACCGGAATAGGCCATACTGACTCCGTCTATCACCATTGCCTTCTGCATTCTGTCCCCCAAATCAAACTGCTGTGTTACTGCACCATCAGGGATGCCCGGCATTATCCGGCATCCTCCCCCAAGGTCTTTTGCTCCTTATGAAAGCTTGTCCTGCCAGGCGGTGAGGCGCCTCTCGATGATCCTGACGAAGCCGTCCATGGAGAGCGAGATTGCGCCGATGAGCAGGATTCCCAGAAAGAGCGGGGGCATCTGGAAAAAGTTCTGTGCGTCCACCATCATGGCCCCTATGCCCTGCTGCGCGGCAATGAGTTCGGCCGCGACCAGGGTGGCCCAGCAAACACCCAGGGATACGCGAGCGGCGGTGATGATCGCCGGAAGCAACTGGGGCAGGATGACCTTCCGGAAAATTTCCAGGTTGGTGGCCCCGAGGGTCTTGGCCGCGCGTATGTAGATCGGGTCCAGGCTTGTCAGGGCCTGGTAGATCACCACCAGGGCCGGAAAAAACGCGGCATAAGTCAGGACGATAATTTTCGAAGTCTCTCCGATTCCGAAGAAGATGATCATCATCGGAATCAGGGCGATAGGAGGCAACGCACGGAAGAAGTTGATCATGGGATCCATGAGAAGCCGTATCGAGCGGAACCACCCGATCAGGAACCCGAGCAGGATGGCCATTACGATGCCCAGGGAGAACCCGCAGAGTACCCGGACGAAGCTCGCGTACATGTGCACCGCCAGGGTCCCGTCCCGGAGCATCTGGAAAAAGGATTTCAGAACAGCCGCGATGGAGGGGAACATGGTCGGATTCACGAGCCGGGTGGCCCGTGCGGCTTCCCATATGACCGCGAGTATTGCGAAAGACGCAACAAAATAAGCGAGCTTTTCCAGTTTTTCCTTCCGCCGCTTATCCCTGGCGCGGCTCCCGGCCGCGACCTCAACCGCTTGTTCAGCCATGATTCCTTACTCCCTTGAAGTACTGCTCCAAGCAACCCTGTGGGCTTAACTC
>JAEZHY010000087.1 GCA_023416335.1 Pseudomonadota bacterium
TCTCGGGAGCCGGCTGCCTGAGCGGTTCATTGAAAAGGCAGCACAGTTTTTCGATATAGCGCAGTTTGAAACGGCAAACGGGGGCGAACTGAAATGGAAGAAAGCAATTGAAGCCGGAGCACTCGCCGGGGAAACCGCGATAGGCTTTTACTGCAATGCGAGCCGATGCGTCTATGTTCTTACGGCAAAGCAGGATGCGGTATCTTCATTGCTCGAGAAGAAGGGATTGCCCCTGCCCCTGCGCACGCTCGATGTCGTTACCCTTGATCAGGTCATCCTCCGTGCTGTAATGGGTTTGTCGGACGAATTTCTCGCCAATGAACGAAATATCAGTTTCATGCACGATTTCGGCAGTGCGCTCGAAGCGGTCAAATCCGGCAAATTCGATGCGGGCTTCTTCATCAACAGCACGCGGATCGAACAGGTTCGCGATGTTGCCGATGCCGGGCTCACGATGCCGCATAAGTCCACGTACTTTTATCCCAAAGTGATCAGCGGACTTCTTATTAACCCGCTGTCGCCGGATGAGGAAATAATCTGACGGACGCAAGACCTCTTACTCGCGATACCTTATTTGAAGGCAAGCTATTTGTCTGCCAGGAAGAAAGAGGATATCGCTTTTCTCTGGATGCAGTCCTGCTCGCTGGGCTCACACAGATCAAGACTGAGGACCGTATTATCGAACTGGGAACAGGCTGCGGCGTCGTTCCGCTCATCCTCGCGTTCAGAAAAAAAACCAACCGCAGGATCACCGCTCTGGAGATACAGCCCGAGCTGGCAGCCATCGCCCACTCCAATGTCCGGAAAAACGGCCTGGAAGCTGCCGTCGAAGTAGTGCAGACGGATTTCCGGGAATCCGCTTCCTCTTTTGATGCCGGGAGTTTCGATCTTGTACTCAGCAATCCTCCCTATCGGAAACCCGGAACAGGACGCATAAATCCCGAGAAGCAAAAGGCAATCGCGCGGCATGAATTGACCGCGACTCTGCCGGATGTGTTCAGGACCGCAAAGCACCTGCTGCCCCCCGGAGGGCGTGTCGCGCTTGTCTATCCGGCCTCCCGACTGGGCCACCTCATGCATTCCGCAGCGGAAAATGATTTCGCTCCAAAGCGCCTGACCGTTATCCATTCCCACCCCGGCGGCCCCGGGAAGCTTATTCACCTGGAATGCAACAAGGGAGGCGGCGAGGAACTTCGAGTCGATACTCCGTTTTATATTTATGATGGAAAGGGTAGCTATTCGCCCGAAATGCAAAAACTTTACGAACAGGAAACATGAAAATTCCTGCTGAACCGGAATAATGGCTCCTTATATATTCCGCTTTTGTTCTCAATTGGTTTTAATTCACTCCTGTAGAAGGGGTTGGTAATGGATCTGGGTATCAGGAACAAGGTCGCCTTTGTAGCCGGGGCAAGCAAGGGGCTCGGAAAGGCGATTGCCGTTGAATTGAGTCAGGAAGGCGCGAAAGTCGCCATTTGTGCCAGGGACAGTCAGGAACTGTCCGGTGCCGTTGAAGAAATTCGATCGCTTACAGGTGGAGACGTAATCGGGGTCCCCGCAGACCTCACTGATACTGAAGAGGCCAGGAAATTCATCAAGAAGGGTTTGGAGTTTTTCGGAACGGTAGATATCCTCGTGAACAATGCAGGAGGGCCTCCCGATAAAAAATTTCTGGAAATCGATGAAGATTTGTGGAATTTTGGTTTTCGCCTCAATTTGCTGAGCACGATCACAATGACCCGCGAGGCGGTTCCCGTTATGATTGAAAAACGCTGGGGCCGGATTATCAACCTGACGTCGATTTCCGTTAAACAACCCATCGAGGGGTTAATCTTGTCAAATACGATCCGGATCGGGGTTGTCGGACTCGCCAAATCACTCTCTAACGAACTCGCTCCCTACAACATCACCGTCAACAATGTCTGTCCCGCTTACACAATGACTGAACGGGTCCGAAAGCTGTCCGCCGATATAGCGGCCAAGACCGGTGCCACTCCCGAGGAAGTCATTCGCAAATGGGAATCCCAGATCGCTCTCGGGCGCATGGGCAAACCTGAAGAGGTTGCCGCACTTGTCGCATTTCTGGCGTCCGAGCGCGCCGCTTTCATAACCGGGGATTCCATCCAGATTGACGGCGGTTATTACAAGGGAGCCATGTAAAGGTTAAAACAATGTCCAAACGCACTGCTTATATCCGATCGGTTGGCCGCTTTCTTCCCGAACGAAGACTCACGAATGCCGATTTCGAAAAAATGGTGGATACCACCGATGAATGGATTATGACCCGGACCGGAATAAAGGAACGCCGTATACTGGACCCGGGACTGGGAAATTCGCACATGGCCGTTCCTGCGGCCATCGACTGCCTTGAACGGGCCGGGGTGGGTCCCGAGGAAGTCGATGCAATTATCGTCGGTACCGTTACACCCGACATGTTGTTTCCGCCGACCGCCAGCCTGGTGCAAAAAAAGATCGGGGCAAAGAAGGCCTGGGGCTTCGATTTGTCCGCCGGCTGCTGCGGGTTCCTCTTTTCCCTGTCGACGGGCGTTCAGATGATCGAGTCGGGGAGAGCCTCCAAAGTGCTCGTGATCGGAAGCGACGTACTCAGCACCATTACCGATTACACCGACAGAAACACATGCGTGCTCTTCGGCGATGCGGCTGGGGCGGTGCTCCTGGATGTCTCGCCGGAACCCGGATTTGGAATACTCGATTTCATCCTGCACATGGATGGGTCGGGAGAGGAATATCTTTATTTGAAGGCTGGTGGGAGCCGAAGGCCGCCGTCTCACGAAACCATTGACAATAAAGAGCACTTCCTATACCAGGACGGCCGTAACGTGTTCAAAACCGCTGTTACGGAAATGGCGAACGTTTCAGCCGAGATACTCGAACGCAACGGCCTCACGGGCAAGGATGTCACCCTTTTTGTTCCGCATCAGGCAAACCTTCGCATCATAGACGCCGCAGCACGGCGCATGGGCCTCGATAACGGCAAAGTGGTTATCAATATAGACAAATACGGGAACACGACTTCTGCGACCATCCCTCTATGCCTTTATGAAGCGGTGGTCGAAAAGAATTATTCCTTGAAGAAGGGCGACTACCTGGTCATGGCTGCATTCGGAGCGGGCTTCACATGGGGAAGCACACTCATAAGATGGTATGAGTGAGATCAGGCTCGAATCCCATGGCCAATCCACGTTTTTCATATGCTAAATGAGGCGGACAAAATGACAACCCCCGGTCTTTCCATCAAATCGAAAATATGGATCGAGGATCAGAATGGCGGCGTGGTCTTCGGTGCCGGCCGCCTCTATATTCTGAACGCGGTCATGAAGAGCGGCTCGATACATTCCGCGGCCCAGGAACTCCATATGAGTTACAGGGCCGTCTGGGGAAAGATCCGTGCTACGGAAAAGAGACTTGGTCAAAAACTGCTCGAAAGAAAGACGGGCGGTGCCCAGGGAGGCGGATCCGAACTGACGCCGTTTGCAATAGAAATTACCAAACGTTTCGAAAAACTGCAGGAACTGACAAAGACGGCTGCCGACGACCTGTTCCGCGATTTCTTCGCCTCCGGACTGGATGAGGAATAGAATTTTTCACGCCGGCCGCTTTTTTATAAAATCCGACCTCGTCTAATCATCATCACTTGTAATTCGGGACAACTGTCCTGTGTTTCAGGATTTGTCCTGAACCTCAGGACAAAATTCAGTGTCCCGGGGTTCTCCCCGTCCCGCACAAATCCTTTCCAGCGCGCAAAGAGATAGCTATTCCAGGCGCCGGCACGCAGATTGCCCACAACACATTCAAGTTTTTCGTGGATCAGTACGAATTATTGGACAGAAGTTATTTTCTTTGTCTTTTGCCCTCTTGGGGGCGGCTATAGGGGAGGATCGATCATGCGTGTAAACTTGACACTCGGAAAGAGGATTGCTTCAGGAATAGGCCTGATGCTTATCCTCATGGTATTGATGGGTCTAGTCGGCTACTTCGGCCTGAATGGGGTTCTGAAGGTCGTCGAATTTTCCGACCGCATAGGCGCACTGAGCGATACCATCGCCTCAGCTGGAGCCCACACGGACAGGTATCTGCTGAGCATCTACAGTGGCGACACGGCATTAAAGGAAAAATCCCTGAAGGAAATTTCCAGTCAGCTTGCCGAAGGGGCAAAAATAGTCCAGGTCATTAAGGGACAGTCGCTTGAAAGCGCCGATTTGGCAAAGCTTGAAAGCGCCAACAAAGAGATGGCCGAATTTGCCGGGATATTCAAGCAGTACACGGGCCTGGATGAGGAGAAGGCTAAACTCGAAAATACGACGGGCAAAACACTTGCCGCGATCATCGAGAACATGGGAAAAGGCGTGCTCCGAACAGAAACAATGCTCCTCGATGCAAACGTTCTCAAAACATCGCTGGTCAACTACTTCAAAAGCCCCTCCGCAGCCAATTGGTCGGTAGTGGAAGGCGACGTCAAGAAGACCAACGACACCATCGGCGAGTGGCACGAATTCGTAAAAAATGCCGAGCAACTCGATGCCCTCGCCAAAGAGATCGAGAAGCAATACCAGGAATTAAAGACTTCGACCAATCGTTACCACGAAATCTCGGCCACGCAGGCGCAGTTGAAAAGCGGTATGGAAGGGCGTGTCTCCAGCCTCGTCAAGACATGCCGGGAACTGGTCGATCTCAGCACTAAAACCATGCAGGACCAGACCAGGAACTCCATCAGGATCATCTTCGGGTTTATCGGCCTCGCGCTGCTGATAGGCATGGCATACGCCGCCGTGTCGATAAGAGGAATTGTCAAGCGTCTTACGAATGTCATAGACGCCGTTACGGAAGGATCGGAACAGGTTGCCTCGGCTTCCGTCCAGGTATCCACTGCGGGCCAGGAACTCGCCGAAGCTTCTTCCGAACAGGCCGCGTCTCTTGAAGAGACTTCTTCCACCCTGGAAGAGATGTCTTCCCTCGCCCGGCAGAATGCTGAACATGCCGGGGAAGCCAGGCGGAAGATGGGAGAGGTCCACGAAATCGTGGAAAAAGTCAGCACGCACATGAACGACATGGCCGATGCCGTCGTCGAGATTACCAAATCGAGCGAAGAGACCGGCAAGATCATACGCACGATCGACGAAATCGCATTCCAGACGAATCTGCTGGCTCTGAATGCAGCTGTGGAAGCAGCCCGGGCCGGAGAAGCGGGCGCGGGTTTTGCCGTGGTTGCGGAGGAAGTCAGAAACCTCGCCAAAAGGGCTGCGGACGCTTCCAAGAACACGACCTACCTGATAGAAAACATCATCAAGAACATCAAGAGCGGCAACGACCTCACGATCGCCGCCAAAGCGGCTTTCAGCGAAAATATCGAGATTACCTCCCGCGTAGGACAACTCGTAGACCAGATTTCGGATGCCTCCAACGAGCAGGCACGGGGCGTCGAAGAGGCGAACCGCGCGATGACCCAGATCAGCAAGCTGACGCAGAGGAATGCGGCAGGAGCGGAAGAATCGGCCAGCGCGGCCGAAGAGATGAACGCCCAGGCGGAATCTATGAAGACATACGTGCGGGACCTGGCGGTCTTCATCGGTGGAAGTCATAAGGATAGTGAAAGCAAAGGCAAGTACGCATCTCTTGCAGGCGCAAATCGCTTGGGACTGCCGAGCGGAAAGAAAGCAGGCGCACAGGATGACGATGCCGACTCGGAGGAATATGCTGAAACAATGTCCCTGGACGTACCGCCTCAACCCAGGTAATTCCGGGGCGCACGACCTTCGGGGGAACTATTTGCTTTCCGAAAGCAGGGTAAAATATTTCACGGCCGGACGTTATATCGCTCTTGACACAACGATACACCGAAGCTAAAAGGAAACTGTCAGTTTCACGAACCCTTTTTCCAAAAACCGGGCCTTCACGGCCCGGTTTTTTGTTTATCAGGAGGGGAACAAGAGCGCATCAGGCAATAAGACACAGCCGCTGCTCCGTTATCGACGGCAAGTCTTAAACCTGCCCCGTCTTCCTGTGCATTTCTTCGAAAGTTTTCCCCTTACGCAATTCTTCCGTAAAATGCTTTTCGCCCGCTTCCGTCTTTTGAGCTGCATCGAGGACTTCAGCCGCGCGTTCCTTCGGGATTATGATGATCCCGGTACGGTCCGCCATGACAATGTCGCCGGCGTTCACCCTGATCCCGCCGCATTGAACCGTCCCGTTCATTTCGATCATCTTTATTCGCGACCTTCCCCCTCTGGGCGTAATATGACGAGAGAATACGGGAAAATCCAATTCAACGACTTCGTCGGCGTCGCGAGAGCCCCCATCCACGAGGACCCCTTCTACACCCTTGACCTTTGCCGCGGTTGAAGCCATCCCTCCCCAGGTCGAGATCTCCTTCCCTCCGTTATCGAAGACCAGGACATCGCCAGGTTGGGCGTTATCTATGATTTTGCCCATCTTGAAATCTTCGATGGTATAAGTTCCCACAGTTCCGGAAACCTGCTTTATCGTTACGGCGGGGCCGACCATTTTGAATTCCGGATTCACGGCCCGTATCCCCGAAACCAGGCAATCGAGCCCCAACCGGTCCAGAATGTCTGAAACCGTGGCAGTGCTCACAGACCGAAAACCCTCAACCACGTCTTTCGACGGACGTTCCAGAGTTTTGATTTCCATTCCTGTTCCTTCACATCCTTTCACCGGCAACACGGCACGTTCATGCTTCGTAATTTCACTATTTGTGTTCAGGCGCCGAATCACCGGACTCCAAAGCCTTTGCAAGGTCCTCGTCGCTGATGGTGTAGCTGTTTGCCTCTGTGGGAAAAATCCCCTCCTTCACCTCACGGCCGTAATCCTCCAGGACCCTGAGTATTTCCGAAGCCAAGTCGGCATATTTCTTCGCATGCCTGGGCGCGAAACGATCGAACAGCCCGCAGAGGTCATAAAGATTTATAGTCTGACCATCCACATACGGACCGGCACCACAGCCTGTTACGGGAATCGTGAGTCGTTCGGCCATCACTTTGGCAAGCCTGTACGGAACGCATTCGACGGTCAGCATGAAGGCCCCTGCCTCTTCCAGTGCCTGCGCATCTTCCAGCAGTCTCCGCGCCGTTTCGGCATCCTTGCCCTGTGCCTTGTAGCCGCCCAGCATCGCAGCCGATTGGGGAGTAAGACCGATATGCCCAACAACCGGGATCCCGGCCGCGACGATTGCCTCCACCTTCGGCGCCATCCCTTTGCCGCCTTCGAGTTTTACGGCATCCACGCCTCCCTCTTTCATCAGGCGAGAGGCACTCCGCACGGCGTCCCTGATTCCGCTTTCATACGACCCAAATGGAAGGTCCCCTATAACCAGAGCGTATTTGACCGCGCGCATAACGGCCCTGCAGTGGTGAATCATCTCTTCCATCGTTACGGGGACGGTGCTGTTCATCCCCAACTGAACCATACCTACCGAATCGCCGACAAGAATACCGTCTACACCGGCCCTGTCGGCCAAAAGAGCCATCGGATAATCGTAGCACACCACCCGGACGATCTTTTCCCCACGTGCCTTTTTGGCCTTCAATTCCTGCGGCGTCATTTTCCTGCGTTCCACGCCCCGCCTCCTGATCAATAAGAAATCCGGTAAAAATCGACTCCAGAAAGTTCCCGGCCGATGCCGGCCGGTGGATGCTCCTCGCTTCCTTTACGGAATAGTCTGCGGCACCAGGAAGGAAGGATCATGGCACGCAAGCACGATGTCCGCCATTCCTTTAACCAGGAGAAGGCTTTCAAATCCATGGACCGCATTGAGATGGATTCCGGGGGCAACTATCGGAGTAAGTTCCTTCGTTTCTTCGGATGCGCCGATTGGGGGATAGAAGTTTTCATTCAGGCAACAGAAGCCTGTGATGATCGCTTTGCCTTTCTCCGTGTTGACGGCCACGGACATGTTGCCGGGTGTGTGGCCGGGGGTGGGAATAAGCTCGATTCCCGGGAAAAGTTCGAGGTAGCCTCTCACAATCTGAAAATTGATCCCGGTCAACAGACTCTTCTTATAGGTTGGCGCCAGAATGGGATGAGGCGCATAAGCAAACCTCAATTCTTCTTCCTGAACCAGCGCTCTGGCGTTTTTGCACCTTTGCGTATTGGCGCAGTGGTCCCACTGCAGATGAGTCTGCACCACCAGATCGATGTCGTCGGGCTTGAGCCCTACAGTCGCCAATGCGTCCTCAAAGGACATGATGTCGGTTGCAGGCAGCCCGCGCAGGTCCATGGCAAGCTGAGCAGGTGTAGCGGTATCGACAAGAATGTTCTTCTCCGCCCCTTCGATATACCAGACAACATTCGGGACCTGGACTTTCTGTCCGTAATGGAAACGATACATGAGAACAGCCTTGTCCAGTTCCATCGAGGATAGAGGCAATGCCTTGATTCTGTAAGTCTTCATAATCGTCCTCTCGAGAATTCGCAGTGTTCGACAACATCAGATCGGAATAAGAGAACCGCAAAACCAGCTCCTAAATTCCCAGATAGGCTTCCCGGATCTTCTCGTCTTCCAGGACATCCTTTCCGGGTCCTTCCATAACGACTTCCCCGTTCTCAAGCACGAAAGCCCGGTCGGCTATCGACAGGGCATGGAAGACGTTCTGTTCCACCAGCAGCACGGCTATCCCGCGATCATTTATCTCCCGGATGACCCTGAATACTTCCTCTACCACGACAGGCGCCAGCCCAAGCGAGGGTTCGTCAAACATCAGCACCTTCGGATCGGCCATGATGCCCCGGGCAATTGCAACCATCTGCTGTTCCCCGCCGCTCAGGGACCCGGCGACTTGATCCCTGCGCTCCCGGAGTTTCGGGAAAAGGCTGAAAACCTCTTCTAGCCTCTCCTTTTTGTGCTCGGCGGCGCGGGGAATATATGCCCCCATGTCCAGATTCTCCATGACCGTCATTTCAGGGAAGAGCAAACGCCCCTCGGGGATCTGTACGATTCCCCTGTTCACGATCTCGTGAGCAGGGAGAACATCGATCCTTTCATTCATGAAGGAAATTTCTCCCGCCGTGCATCGGACGAGCCCGGAAATAACGTTGATCAACGTCGACTTTCCGGCACCGTTCGAGCCCACGATCGTTATGATCTCTTTGGGCCGGACATCCAGGCTGATGCCTTTGAGAATCCGGATATCGCCATATGAACTGCTGACATCACGCAGGCTTAACATGAAGGTAACTTCCTCCCAGGTAGGCTTTGATGACCGTCTCGTCTTTTGAGATTTCGTGAGGAGTACCCTCAGCTATCTTTTCACCGTGATGCAGTACGACCACCCGGTCCGAAAGCGTCATTACAGCTCTCATAACATGCTCGATTATTATGAGGGTAATGCCCCGCTCGGAGATCTTTCTCAGGAGCAGGATCATATCGTCGATTTCTTTCGGATTCAGGCCGGCCATGGTCTCGTCCAGAAGCAGCAATTCAGGATCGGTGGCAAGCGCCCGTGCAAGCTCGAGTCTTTTTCTGTTGGACAGGGTTAGACTGGAGCTAAGGTAGTCCCGATAGGCACCCAGTCCGACGAATTGAATCACCTCTTCCGCCTTGCGCCTTGCCTGAAAAGGCGATGAAATATGGCAGTAAGCACCTACAGCTACATTATCGAGGACACTGATGTTTAGAAAAGGCTTAACGATTTGGAAGGTCCTGCTCATTCCCTTTTTGCAGATCCTGAACGGGGGACGCAGTCCGGTGATATCGCTGCCGTTGAAACAGATCTCTCCGGCATCGGAGGGGTAAAAGCCCGTTACGAGGTGAAAAAGGGTGGTTTTTCCCGCACCGTTGGGTCCTATCAGACCAAGGATCTCTCCGCGCCGGACGGAGAAATCGACGTCTCTTATTGCTGCAAGGCCGCCGAAGTTCTTCCGTAAAGCTCTGATCTGCAGGATATCGGCGTCATTTCCCTGAGACGATCCTCCGGCAGTCGGACGAATAACTGCGACCGAGGCCGGTTCGGAAGTCTCGAGGACGGGCGGGGACAGCTTGCTGAAATAGCGCCCGACTTTGTCCTGCAGCAATTTGAAAATCCCCTGGGGGCGAACCAGGACAACCGCAACCAGGATGCAGCCGTAAATGAAAAATCCCAGTCCTGCAAAAACGCCCCCGAGCCAGCCGCGAAGTATGACGTCCAGGGGCGTCAGTATGAAAGACCCGATTACCGGTCCGACAACCGTCCCGATGCCTCCGATAATTGCGAGAAGCGCAAACCGGATGGAAACGGCCGAGGGGAAGAGCGAGTCGGGGTCGATGAATTGAACGTATTGGGCATAAAAGGTCCCGCCCATGGCGGTAAGGAATGCACTGACGACCATTGCCTGGAGCTTGCACCGGGTGGTGTTCACCCCAAGCGATTGCGCAGCGTCTTCATTCTCTCTCAAGGCAACCAGATAGGATCCCAGTTTTGAGTTCTTTATGTACCAGCAGATGCCGAACGTAACAATCATATAGCCGAATGCGATCACCGCAAAAACGGCTTTGTCCTGAAAGATGAATTCCTTCCAGCCGGGCTTAAACGGAATGAGAAGGCCGATGCTCCCTTTTGTTAGGCTTGTCCAATAGACTGCCAGGATATTGAGTACCTGGGCAAAAGCCATGGTGGCCATGGCGAAAAAGAGCCCCCGGAGTTTGAAGCAGGGATAGAAGACAAGAATCGAGACAATCGCCGCAAGCACACCGCCGAGAATCATGCCGATCCAGGGAGACAAGCCGAAGTTGAAATACAGGAGCGTCGATGTGTAGGCTCCTATCCCGAAAAAACCGGCATGCCCAAGGGAGAATTGCCCGGCAAATCCACCGATGATGTTCCACGCCATGCCGAGGCCGGCAAACAGAAAGACCGTTACTATGAGGTCCTGATAAAAGGCGTTGCTTACAGCGAAGGGAAGCAGCAGAAGCAAAAGAAACAAGATCGCCCCTGCCGTGTAAATCCAGTTGCTCCTAAAGTTCTTCATACAGCTCAGACAACCTTCCTCGATCTCATGGACATGCACACGAAAAGGATCCCCTGCCCCGGCAAAATTTCTAAATTCTTGCTTTCCCCACCAATCCGGAAGGCTTGAACAGTAACATCACGACGAAAAAGACAAAGACCACCAGCGGTCCGAGAGAGGGTGCAAGGAGAAACCCGCTGATCGTTTCGACAAGACCGACAATGATGCCGGCCAGAAATGCTCCGGTGATATTGCCCATTCCTCCCAGGACCACAACAACGAAGGTTATGAGGACAAAATTGACCCCGACGGAAGGAAATACCGAATAAATCGGAATGATCATGCACCCGGCCAGTCCGACAAGAGCACTCCCGAGGGCAAAAGCGATCAGATAGATTTTCCGAACATTGATGCCCATGAGCATTGCGGCCCGCCAGTTCTGGGAAGTGGCCCTCATTGCTTTCCCCAGTTTGGTTCTTTTCAGGAAGAGCAGCAGGAAGATCACAACCGCCAAAGTGACGACAAAAACCAGCAGCCGTGAAAGGCTTATCGTGACATTCCCCAGGGTCAGGGATTTTGTTGCAATGGGGACTTTTATACCGCGGTAGTCGGCGGACCACAGGTAGAGCACCCCATTTTGGAGTGCCATCGCAAGGCCGACCGTGACGAATATCTGGGTTATCCCCGTTGCGTCGATCAGCCTCTGGATCAACCCTCGCTGCACCAGCAGCCCGAATGCAAACATGGCGGGAATCATGATCGGAATGGAAATGTACGGCTGTATTCCGAAAAGGTGAAAAAGCCAGAATGCGCCATACATCCCGAGCATCAGAAATTCACCGTGGGCGAAGTTGACGATCTTCATAACCCCGAAGGTCAGAGTCAGTCCCATGCTGACGAGACCGTATATCCCGCCGAGCATGATCCCGTTGATACATAATTGAATAACTGCGTCCACGCTTGTTCCTCATATGAGTGGGCCCCGGCCTGCCGGGGCGGGGTTCCCAAGGCAGACCTCGGGAACCAGCGGCGTATTTGTACCCCGCCCACTGCGCGTTTTTGTCGATGCTATTTTTTCTTCCGCTCATCCCACGAAGGCATGGGAATCAGCGGCGCCTTGACAGCGTACTTCTCAGGCCAGACGCAATAGAATTTGCCGTCCTGCCACTGGAATACGCCGGCAACGAATTTCCGGTTCAGTCCCTGGTTCGGAGTTCCCGGTTGAGCAAACTGCATACCCACACCGTGAGCGGTCATCCCGTAATCGAGATCCATCGAGAGGGCAACCTTCCTGACTTCCTCGGGATCGTCGGACTTGCACTTCGGAAGAACTTCATGGAGCAGCATCCAGGCCCCGGAAAATCCCAATGTCGCGGTGTTGGGCACCTGTGCCTGAGTTACGTGGTATTGCTCGGAGTATCTTTTGAAGAACTCTTTGAGAGCATCGACGGCTTCGGGCTTAAACGACTGCAGATTGACGGAATAGTTCCCGTCGTAAAATTCACCGAGAAGCCGGAAGGTATTGAAGAGATAGTTAACATCTTCGCCAAGCTGCGGAATGAGCTTCGGCGACCCTGCGGAACCGCAGCTTATGAACGCTTTGACGTTGAAATTGACTTCTTTTGCCTGCCGCCAGAAGAGAACCAGGTCGTTGAAGTAGTGGACTCCGAAAAGGACGTCCGGGTTTGCTTCCTTCAGCTTCATTACAAGAGACGACAGGTCCACTGCTTTGACGTTGTAGCTCTCCGAAACCGGGATCTGGAACCCGTACCCCTTGGCTTTCTTTATAAAAGCTTCGGAGATTGTGGTCCCGTGAAGCGAATCTTCGTAGATTACGGCGACCTTGATGTCCTTTGGCTGTTTGCCCAGCTTCTTTACAAGTTCATCCGCCACGAAGTCGGCGCTCATCTCTCCGAAGTTGCTGGAGAGGCCGCTTGCATGGAAGAGATAGTTGAAGCCCCGTTCCATGATGTTGTTGGCAAGCGCTGCCGTTTCCCAGTAGATTTTCCTGTACTTTTCCGCTACCTGTGAGGCGGTGAAGGAGAAGCCGCTCACCCACGTTCCCATGACTATATTGGTTTTTTCGACGGTGATCAGGCGTTCCGCTTCGCTCATAGCGGCCTTGGCATCGGAAGCGTCCCCTGTGACCAACTCGATCTTCTTGCCCCAGAGCCCTCCTTTGTCGTTCTGCATCTCGGCGGCAATCTTCGCCCCCCTTATACTCTCCTGTCCGTCTTCAGCGATCGGACCCGAAAGCGGCCACAGGGCCCCGATCTTCACGGTGTTCTGTGCGTGTACCGGTACGACTCCCAGCAGGACGAGAACCGGTACGATCATCAAAGCCGCCAGCATATTCCTCTTCATTTTCGGGTCCATTCTTTCACATCTCCTTAGGTGAGCGCGAAAAGACAGCTTTCTGCCGGTGTCCGGAAAAGGCCCAACCGGGCAGGATCTCTAAACAGGCGCAACCGATAATGTTTATCGGGCACAACGATCAAAACTTGGCGAGAGATATTTTGAAGTCGGAAAGGGGATGGTGAGTTCTGGAAATGGGACGCCGGAAAGGTTTTCCATGCCGTCTGATACCTGATGCACAACTACTGCTTTCCGCTGACCTGGGCATAGTAACCTTTGCCGAACTCTGTCGAGTCTCTTTGAGTTGCGAAACGCTCGGCCGCCTTGCGCGACCGAGGGGCCCATCTTGCATACAAGGTGATTGAATATTGTACGACAATCAGTAGTACAATTAGAGAAAATGGAGGGAAATATCAATGGTAAAAACCGGGGTCCGGTACTTTGGGGAGTTTGAGACTCCCCTGAAGCCCCGGATCCCGGCCGGGAAAATTTCAAGGCATGACTTCGTTGATTGCAGCCGACCAGAATGAACTGAGTTGTCATTCTTGAGCTTACATCTTCTTTCCGGCATCCGGGAAGAAGAGCGGCTCTTTGTATTTATCTTTGCCGAACTCGCCTATGAGCTTCTGGGTTTCAGGTGCTGTCATGAAATCGACGAATGCCTTGGCGCCTGCTGAATTGACTTTGCTGAAGCGCTCCGGATTGACTTCCATCACGTGATAGATATTGAGCAGCGCCTTATCGCCCTCGGAAAGAATAACCAGCTTGATATTGGGCTTCTGCGCCAGGTAGGTGGCGCGGTCGGTCAAGGTATAACCTTCTTTTTCCGAGGCCATCAGGATCGTCTGCCCCATCCCCTGCCCCGACTCCTGGTACCATTTGTTCCCCGCAGGAGTTATCCCGGCTTTCTTCCAGAGCGAAAGTTCCATTTTGTGGGTACCGGAATCGTCGCCGCGGGAGATGAACATCGCCCCTTTCCCCGCAATAGCCTTGAAAGCCTCGTCACTGGTCTTGCCCTTAATTCCCGCGGGGTCGCCGGCAGGTCCAACGATTACAAAATCGTTATGCATTACAAGTTGGTAATTGCGCACGGCTCCCGAATCGACAAGCTTCTTCTCGGCAGCTTCCGCGTGGGTCAGCAATACGTCCGCTTCCCCCTTCTCCCCCATTGCAAGGGCCTGGCCCGTACCAACCGCAATCGTTTTCACCCTGTATCCCGTCTTCTTTTCGAAAACCGGGATGAGATAATCCAGTAGACCGGAATCCACGGTGGAAGTCGTTGTGGCAAGGATGAGATCCTTGACCGCAGGGGACTGCGCATGGGTTCCCGAAATCAGGAAAACAACGGAAGCGGTTACCATCATTGCTGCGATAAGCAATCTTTTCATTGTCTGCTGTCCTTCATGTCGATGGAGTTGTCGCCAACGATCTAATGACCGACCATGAGCTGCGTTCGGGACGGGAAGGCCGTCCGCACCACTTTCCCAGCCACTCGCGAAACGTACCAGACCCCATTGTTTATGTCAAACCAGACATAACCTCAACAGCATCACTACACCCAACTTCCAATGAAATGTCACGATTGGGAAATGTCACGAAAAAAAAGAGCGGACCGGCTTGTTGCCGGTCCGCTCTTTTTTTAAACTCGTATGAGATTCGATGGGGAGATTAGAGATCTGCTCTCTTCAAAACGGCTTCCCACCTGTCATCGACGGACTTCTGGAAATCCGCAACCTGCTCCGGGGTTATCTTCCTGAAACGGCCCTGCATCGCAATATATTCATCGACGGGTTTCTTCTTCCCGCTCTTGGCGATCGTGAGACTCTTTCCGGTCAGTTTGAGCCGCCCGTTTTCGATTTCGTAGAGGGGGAAGATGCAGGACTCCACCATCATGCGGCCGATCTTGACCGTGTCTTTGGTAGCATAGTACCAGCCGGTCGGACACGGGGCGGAAAGATGGAAAAACCTGGTCCCCTCGATGTCCTTCGCTTTCAGAAATTTCTCATACACATCCTGCGGGTAGGAACACGAAACGGTTGCAAGATAAGGAATGCTGTGCGCTTCCATTATCTGCATGAAGTCCTTTTTGGGCTGCTCTTTGGGGATGACCGGAGTGGTAGTCGTTACAGCCCCGACCGGCGTTGCGCTCGACCTCTGTACGCCGGTATTCATATACGCTTCGTTGTCATAGCAGACATAGATGAAGTTGGTTGCACGCTCTGCAGCTCCGCTAAGGGACTGGATACCCATATCGAAGGTGCCGCCGTCTCCGGCCATGGCCATGACGGTCCAATCTTCGCGCCCGGTTGCTTTCATTCCCGCGACCAATCCGGATGCTGTTGCAGCCGCACTCGCGAATGTCGTGTTGACCGTAGTCGCCGAAATCGGGGTTTTCGGGTAAATCCCGTGCAGAATGGTAACGCAGCAAGCGGGAACTGAAATAAGGGTTTTCGGTCCGAGCGCCTTCAGAATAAACCTGTAAGCAATCGGCACTCCACACCCGGCACAGAGACGCGTGCCCGGAAGAATGAATTCTTTCTCAGGGGAGTCGAGAATGGCTGTTTGCGTAGACATGGCCTGCTGTCTTCCTTTTCGCTTCGATAGATATTAAACGCCGTAACCGATCCACTTCGGCTTCGCCTGCAGACTGCCGCTCTTTGCTTCAGCAATGGTCTCCTGAGCTGCCTGCAGAAGATCGGCGGGTGCGACGTCTTTTCCGCCGAGGCCGACAATGAAGTTGGAAAGGACCGGGCGGCTTCCGTTATCTTTGTAGAGAGAGGCTTTCAGCTCGGTCATGAGCGGCCCCTCGAATCCGTAGCTGACTGCTTTTTCGAGCACAGCGGCCGCTTTCCTGCCCCGCATTGCTTCCGAGAGTTCACTCGCCGGGAACGGCCTGTATACGCGAACGCCGATTACTCCCGCCTTTATGCCCTGCTCCCTCAGAGTATCCGCAATTTCACTTGCTTCGCTCGCGAGCGCCCCCATGGTAACGAACAGGAATTCAGCATCTTCCGTGCGGTAACGATAGAGCGGGTCGGCATAGGAACGTCCGAAGACTTCGCCGAAAGCTTTCCCTGCTTCCTTTATCACCGGAAGCGCACCTTCGAGCGACTGCTGCAGCCGATATCTAAAACCCATGTAGCCCGGAGACGGGATCCCGTCCGGGTCGGGAATCGGATCGCTCATTACTACCGGATTTATGTTGACCGGATTGTCGGGATCGAGTTTATGGAACGGTACATAGGGCGGCAGGAAAGAATCGACTTTATCCTGTTCGGGAATCGTGACCGGCATAAGGGTGTGGGAGAGACGGAAGCCGTCGAAACAAACCATGCAGGGAACGAGAAGCTGCTCGGCCGCTTTGAAAGCCACAACCACCATATCCAGTACTTCCTGGTTGTTCATGCAGTAAAACTGCATCCAGCCGGTATCCCGCTGCGCTATCGTGTCCTGAGTGTCGTTCAGGATCGTCCAGGGTGCGCCGACTCCGCGGTTGGTAACCGGCATGACGATCGGAAGGCGTGCCCCGGCGGCCCAGTGGAGCTGTTCATGCATGTATGCCAGTCCGTTCGCGGCAGTCGCGGTGAAGGCCCTGGCACCGACGATCGAGGCTGCTATGCATACGCCCATTGCGGAGTGTTCGCTTTCCACGCGGACGAATTCCGCCTTGAGTTCCCCTCTTTCGACGTAGTCCGAGAGGACTTCCGGAATTTTGGATTGAGGCGTGATCGGATAGGCAGCAACTACCTGCACTCGGCACAATTTCGCTGCGGTTGCTGCAGCTTGAGTTCCAGTCAATATCAAAGTCTGTTCCACTGCGGAGCTTCCTTTCTGATGCGACTTGAGGCGGAAAGCCGGCGCGTGTCCTCTTTCAGACCGCGTGCGCTCCAATTTTTGCCCTTATCCCATAACGGATAGGAGATAAAGAAGTCAAACAAAAATAGTGAATGTCAATAAGGGAATTAATTACCTGGAAAGAGACTGAAAAACGCAGACTGGAACATAAAGATCGGTGAGAGCAAACCTCCGCAACAGTCTGTTTGGAGGCCGCTCTCACGAACCAGCAGAATATTTATTTCTTTTTGTTGTTTCTCTTGGAAGCTTTGAGAGGATTGATTTTTTGCTGATTCTGCTGTTCCATTTTGATATGGGTAGCAAAATTGCAAGTGCTGGTCTTCCATTTAATGGCGGGATTCGGGTAGCTGCTGCAGAACTTGCCTGCGGGGAATTCCACCGTCTTCTGGCAGCCTTCGCATTGTTCAACAATCGTATGGCAGGTACCGCCGTTGTACCCGCAGCCCGTTTTCGTCATGAAGGCGCATTCGGATCCGGCCTTCACAGTTGCACAAACCATGACAACCACCTCCAGTTCTGGTATGATTTTTCTTTTCCTAAGGAAAATGAAGCCGAATAATAACCGGGATTTTTTAGCTGTCAAGGATTTTTATTTTTTTTCTTGGTATCTTTTTTGCTTGAATATTGGACTACATGCGCCGAATTAAGTAGTATTATGCCATTTCTGATTTGACCCGAAGCCAGGATCGGGAAAATATTCAGAACTATCAAAGATTTAAGATCCAAAGGATGAAGTTGTGGCAGCAAAGAAAATAGGGGAACTGCTGGTCCAGGAGGGCCTTTTAACGCAAGAGCAGCTGGACCAGGCGCTCGAAGACCAGAAGGAGACCGGAGAACGCATCGGAGCGGTCCTCTTCCGGTTGGGAATGATCGGTGAAAACGCCCTGGTCGAATTTATCGCCAAGCAATTCGAGGTCCCCCAGGTCAACGTATCCAAGATCAGTATAGCCAAAGAAGTCGTCTCGATCATTCCGGCAGAGATTGCCCAGAAATACCAGGCAATGCCCTTCGGGCTGATGGGGAACACGCTGCACGTCGCCATGTCCGACCCGGGCAACCTCTTCGTCATCGACGACATGCGGTTCCTCACGCGCAAGAATATCCAGGTCCACGTTGCATCCGACAACATCATCAAGAAGGTGGTCTCCGCGCATTACGGAGGAGGGGAAGATTCCCTCGACGATGTTCTCGGAATGCTGAAAGACGAAGTTGATGTCGATCTCGTCCAGTCAACCGAGGAGATGGACCTCTCTTTCCTCGAGGACGCCGCGGAACAGGCCCCGGTCGTCAAGCTGGTGAACATCATCCTCATGGATGCAATTCGAAAGCAGGCAAGCGATATTCATATTGAACCCTATGAAAAAACAATGCGGGTGCGGTTCCGCATTGACGGCCTGCTCTACGAGGTGATGCGCCCCCCGATTCAGTTGAAAAACGCGATGATTTCCCGCCTGAAAATCATGAGCCGCCTGGACATCTCAGAGCGCCGGCTGCCGCAGGACGGACGTATCAAGCTCAAGGCAAAGGGACGCGAAATGGATTTCCGCGTCTCGATCCTCCCAACGCTGTTCGGAGAAAAAGTCGTTTTGCGTCTTCTCGACAAATCCGGCCTTCAGCTCGACATGACGAAGCTCGGATTTGAACAGGGCCAGTACAAGAACTTCAGGGAATCGATTTACCAGCCTTTCGGAATGGTCCTCGTCACGGGACCGACCGGAAGCGGCAAAACGACGACCCTGTACAGCGCGCTTTCAGAACTGAACAAAATCAGCCACAACATCTCCACAGCGGAGGATCCTGTTGAATACAACCTGGTCGGCATCAACCAGGTCCAGGTCCACGAAGCCATCGGGCTCTCCTTCGCGGCGGCCCTGCGCGCCTTTTTGCGGCAGGACCCCGACATCATCATGGTCGGTGAAATCCGCGACTTCGAAACAGCCGAAATTTCGGTCAAGGCCGCCCTCACGGGCCACCTCGTTTTGAGCACCCTGCACACCAACGATGCGCCCAGCACCATAAACAGGCTCCTCAACATGGGCGTCGAAGCCTTCCTCGTTGCTTCGGCCGTTAACCTCGTACTTGCCCAGAGGCTCGTTCGCCGTATATGCAACGAATGCAAGATCGTTGACCCGGTCCCGCCGGAAACTCTGCTCGATCTCGGCGTTCTCGACGAGGAGATCGGAACTTTCACCTGTTATAAAGGCAACGGCTGCTCGGTCTGCAACGATACGGGGTACCGGGGCCGTATCGCCCTCTACGAAGTCATGCCCATGTACGAACAGATCCGGGAACTCGTTCTCATGGGAGCGTCGGCCGCGGAAATCAAAAGAGAGTCCATACGCCTCGGCATGCTCACGCTTCGCCGCAGTGGAATCAACAAGATGATACAGGGCGTAACTTCCATAGACGAAGTGATACGGTCTTCGGCAAAAGACTAGGCGCCTCTCTGTCGAGTCCCCGTCCGATTCGGAAATCAGCCGCCCCGCCAAAAGTGCGGAAACACCTCTATTTGAGTCAGGTCCACTCAGGGCTCCGACACGTTTGTGCCGGCGCCCTGCAACATCCGCGGGCACCCTTCCGCTGCTCAAAAAAATCCGCGAAGAATTCATATTGGATCAAAATTTGCAACTCCTGCGCATATTATCCTCCACCTGAGGCAATTTTGACATTACAGGAGAAGCGAAATGGCAGTTTTTGTCTGGGCGGGTACCGATCGGGCCGGTAAAAAACAAAAGGGAGAAATCGAGGCCGATAATATTACCCTCGGCCGCCAGATGGTGGCCCGTAAGGGAATAACCATCAGCAAAATCAACCCCAAACCCAAATCGGTGGGGGAATACTTTCCCGCGTTCGGCGGAAAAGTGAAGGACAAGGACGTCGTCATATTCGTCCGTCAATTCGCGACGATGATCGACGCCGGCCTTCCACTGGTACAGTGCCTGGACATTCTCCAGGAGCAGCAGGAAAACGCGAATTTCAAAAGGGTCATCCGGCAGATCAAAAAGGATGTTGAAGAAGGCGCCACACTCTCGGATGCCATCAAAAAGCACCCGAAGGTTTTCGACTCCTTGTTCCATAACCTGGTTGCCGCCGGAGAAATAGGCGGTATCCTCGATGTAATCCTGAACAGGCTCGCCGCCTACATCGAAAAAATGGCAAAGCTGAAAAAAAAGGTAAAAGGCGCGATGACCTATCCGGCCATCGTCATCTCTATTGCCATTATCGTCGTTGTTGTAATTCTCATTTATGTAATTCCGGTATTTGCGGGACTCTTCAAAGATGCGGGCGCAAAACTTCCGGCCATGACCGTCCTCGTTATGGACGCAAGCGACTTCACCAAGAACTATTTCCACTGGATGATTCTGGGCGCAGTGGCTCTTTTCTTCGGTTTTCGCCAGTTTCGAAGGCATCCAAAAGGACGTGCCATCACGGACAGGCTGTTCCTGCGCGCGCCGGTATTCGGCATGCTCATCAAGAAGGTGGCCGTCGCCCGTTTTACCCGTACTCTGGGAACAATGCTCTCCAGCGGCGTTCCGATCCTGGACGGGCTTGACGTCGTTGCATCGACTGCCGGGAACTCCGTCATTGAAAATGCCATACGCAACGCCCGCACATCGATTTCCGAAGGCCGTCCCGTGGCGGACCCACTGGCTGAAACCGGTGTCTTCCCGCCAATGGTTACTCAAATGATCGCAGTCGGCGAAGCAACCGGCGCACTCGACAACATGCTGGGCAAGATCGCCGATTTTTATGACGACGAAGTAGATACGGCCGTCGGAGCTTTGACATCTCTGCTCGAACCTATGCTCATTCTCTTTCTCGGTATCACGATAGGCGGTTTGCTCGTGGCAATGTATCTCCCCATCTTCCAGCTTGCCGACGTAGTCGGGAAATAGAGGATAATGACGGAACTCGACGACCTGCAGCATGGCGACGGCGAGGCGAATGCCGATGATTTAAGAGGAAAACTTAGAAAGATACTTCTGTTTCGGCTCATGCTGGCCGTCTTCTTCCTGGCTCTCACCCTTGCGGTGCAGAGCCACAGGAACGAAGATCTGTTGTCCGTCCGCCTGCTTCCGCTATATCTTTTTTCATGCGTTCTTTTCCTGTTCACTATTCTGGGCGGGCTAACCATCCAGAGGGTGAAAAGCCTCGTCTGGTTTTCATGGTGCCAGCTGATTTTCGATATCGGCGCCGTAACCATGCTGGTCTTCCTTTCGGGTGGGGTCGAAAGCTCCTTTTCGTTCCTGTACATGCTCGTCATCATAAGCTCGGCTCTCCTCCTTTACCGCCGGGCCAGTCTCTTTACGGCTTCCGCATGCAGCCTCGTTTATGGCATGCTCCTCGACCTCCAGTATTTCGGATGGATCTCCCCTCTGCAGATTGTCTCGGGACCGGTGCAGATACGCGACAGCGGAGCATATTTCTTTAGCCTTTTGATGAACATAGCCGGGTTCTACCTGGTGGGTTTTCTGGCAGGCTACCTGGCTGAAGAACTCAAGAAATCGAGCAGGCGCGTCCGCGAACACGAAAGAAATCTCCGCCACCTTGCAACGCTTCACCAAAGCATTGTCAGAAGTATGACGAGCGGGTTGCTCACGATCGACCGCGGCGGACAGATTATCTTTTCCAATACCGCATGCCAGGAAACCCTCGGACTCGATGGAGACGACATCAACGGCCGAGCCTTGAAAAGCTTTTTCCCGGATATTGATGTTTCGCAGTTGCCCACAAGCATCGGACCGAGCTGCCGCTCCGCCCGAATGGAGACGACATATACGCGCCCATCCGGCCGAACCATTACTCTGGGTTACTCCACCTCGCTGCTCCAGAAGGAAAACGGCGAACCTTTCGGATGGGTCATCATATTCCGGGACCTCACGCAGCTCAAGGCTATGGAAGAACACATGCAGCGCATGGAGCGGCTTGTAATTGCAGGCAAATTCGCCGCGGAAGTGGCACATGAAATCAAAAACCCTCTTGCGGCAATGAGCGGCGCCGTCCAGATGCTTCAAAGCGATTTGAGGGAAAATCCGCTCCACGCCAGGCTCATGGGCATCGTGGAACGCGAAATAGGCAGAATCAACAAGCTTGTTACAGATTTCCTGTGGCTGACGAAAAGCCCCCCGCAAGCCGCCCATGTCGCGAACGTTTCCGTCTGCCCGGTTATCGACGAGATCATCGCACTGCTGGAAGCGAAAAACCAGGTCACTCCGTCGCATACGATTCGAACCGAGTTCCTGTCGGAACCCGTATCGGCCGTAGACCCGCATCATCTGAGGCAGATTTTCTGGAACCTCTTCGTAAACGCCCTGGAAGCGATGCCGGATGGAGGGGAACTCACGATCTTGGTTTCCGGCAACTCCGAAAATGGAAACATGCGTGAGACCAGAATAGATGTGGCGGACACCGGATGCGGTATTCCCGACTCTGTCCGAAAGAGAATTTTCGATCCTTTCTTCACCACTAAAAGCAGCGGAACGGGCCTTGGGTTGAGCATCGTATACCAGCTTGTCGAGAAGGCGGGAGGCCGGATCGAAGTAGATGCGAATCATTCGGGTACCGGAACTGTTTTCTCACTTTTTTTCCCCTCACTCTGATCTTTTCTCTTGCCAAATCGGCCCGGGATGATTAAAAGCACTCATCGAAGGTGAGTGCTAATATCGGGCAGGTCGTCAGTCTCATAACATCTCCCTCTGCCCTAAATTCCCGTAAAACAGCGAAAGGAGTTACTGATGAATCTCAGACCCCTCAACGATCGCGTTGTTGTAAAACGCATGGAAGAGGAACAGAAAACCGCAGGCGGCATCATCATCCCCGATACCGCGAAAGAAAAACCCATCCAGGGTGAAGTCATCGCGGCCGGAAACGGCAGAGTCATGGAAGACGGCACAAGAAAGCCTCTTGATGTCAAGAAAGGTGATCGCGTGCTTTTCGGTAAATACTCCGGCACCGAAATCACCCTGGAAGGTCAGGAAGTCCTGATTATGCGCGAGGATGACATTCTCGCCATTCTTGAATAATCTTCTTTGAGCTGAAAATATCCCAGGAGGAAATATCTCATGGCAAAGCAGTTGACGTATAACACCAAGGCTCGTGAATCACTGCTAAACGGCGTGAATACGCTCGCCGACGCAGTCAAGGTAACCCTTGGCCCCAAGGGCCGGAACGTGGTTATCGAAAAGAGTTTCGGCGGCCCGACGGTGACCAAGGACGGCGTAACCGTGGCCAAGGAAATCGAACTTGAAGACAAGTTCGAGAATATGGGCGCCCAGATGGTAAAGGAAGTCGCAAGCAAGACGAGCGACGTTGCAGGCGACGGGACAACCACCGCGACTATTCTTGCCCAGTCGATCTATTATGAAGGTTCCAAGCTGGTGACCGCCGGCCATAACCCGATGGCTATCAAGCGCGGGATCGAAAAGGCCGTTCAGACGGTAGTCGAAGAACTCAAGAAGATCAGCAAACCCACAAAAGACCAGAAAGAAATCGCCCAGGTCGGAACCATCTCCGCCAACAACGATACGACGATCGGCAACATTATTGCCGAGGCCATGAACAAAGTCGGAAAAGAAGGCGTCATCACGGTTGAAGAAGCCAAATCCATGGAGACCACTCTTGAGGTGGTCGAGGGTATGCAGTTCGACCGCGGGTACATCTCCCCCTACTTCGTAACCGATCCGGAGAAGATGGAAGTCCTTCTCAATGAACCGATGATCCTCGTAAACGAGAAGAAAATCAGCAGCATGAAGGACCTGCTTCCCGTCCTCGAACAGATTGCGAAGATGGGCCGCCCGCTTCTTATCATTGCTGAGGATATAGAAGGGGAAGCACTCGCCACCCTCGTAGTCAACAAACTTCGCGGCACCCTCCAGGTTTGCGCTGTCAAGGCCCCCGGGTTCGGTGACAGGCGCAAGGCAATGCTCGAAGACATCGCGATTCTTACCGGCGGTCAGGTGATCAGCGAGGAAAAAGGCATCCGCCTTGAGAACGTCACGCTGAACGACCTTGGCAGAGCCAAAACGATTCGCATCGACAAAGACAACACGACCATCGTGGACGGCGCGGGCGACCGCAAGATGCTTGAAGGCCGTGTGCGTCAGATCCGCACGCAGATTGACGAAACCACCAGCGACTACGACCGCGAAAAGCTCCAGGAAAGACTTGCGAAGCTGGTCGGCGGCGTAGCCGTTATCAGTGTCGGTGCGGCAACTGAAACCGAAATGAAGGAAAAGAAGGCAAGAGTCGAGGATGCACTCAATGCGACCCGTGCTGCGGTGGAAGAAGGCATCGTTCCCGGCGGCGGCGTTGCTTACCTGCGCACCCTGGCATCCCTGGACAACCTCAAGTTCCAGGGCGACGAGCAACTCGGAGTGAATATCATCCGGCGCGCTCTCGAAGAGCCGGCTCGCCAGATCGCAGCCAATGCGGGCGAGGAAGGTTCCGTGATCGTACAGAAAGTCAAGGAAGGTTCGGCTGCATTCGGCTACAACGCCGACACCGGTGCGTTCGAAGACCTGATCGAGGCCGGCGTCATCGATCCGACCAAGGTAACCCGTACCGCGTTGCTGAACGCATCCAGCGTATCGGCCCTCATGCTGACCACTGAGTGCATGGTTGCCGAACTGCCGAAGGAAGAAAAAGCTGCTCCGATGGGCGGAATGCCCCCCGGAGGAGGCATGTACTAAGCCGGAAAACGGCTCCTGTACAGGTTCGATTTGTAGAAGTTGACAAAGCCCTCGTTCCCGGGAACGGGGGCTTTTTTTTCGGCTCGAATCGGTCAGGTCTGCAAAATGGATTGAATTCGGGACGCCTCTCCTCTTATAATTCAATTTCTATTCCGGGCTGGGGGCCTTTCTTTCAAGCAAACCGACCATATTATCGCTTGGGCAATAATCCGGTACTCGACTTATTTTCTTCTTCGGACACTGTTGCGGGTTTTCGGCCGGACGAATTCCCGGGAGGAAGTTACCGGCTTGGCTATGAATATAGTTGCTGGAAAAAAACTTGGCGATGCAACAGGCAGGGTTCATGCGACGGTACTCTGCATTGCCCTGTTCGCTCTATTCGCCGGATTATCGGGTTGCGGGGGCAGCGGCAGGTCGCAGGCCCATTCCCAGTCGCAGGGAAGTCAATTGACGATTGAGAACAAAGGCTCCGATACGCTGGTGAACCTGGCACTTGCATGGGCGGAAGCGTACATGCACTCGCACCCGGAACTCAGGATTTCCGTCACCGGAGGCGGGTCGGGAACGGGCATTGCCGCAATGATAAACGGTACGGTATCCATTGCGAACGCGTCCAGGGAAATGAAACCCGAAGAGATTGCCGCTGCAAAGAAAAACGGGATCGATCCGGTAGAGTTTGTGGTCGCACGCGACGCAATAGCCGTTGTGGTCAATCCCGAAAATCCTGTCGAGCATTTGACTCTGCAGCAAATTTCCGACATATACACCGGGAAAATTCGGAACTGGAAGGAACTGGGCGGAGAAGACAGGCCGATCGTCCTTCTTTCCAGGGAGTCCAATTCCGGCACCTACGTCTATTTTCTGGAAAACGTCATCCGGATGGGTAGCGCCAAGAGCAAACTGCTATTCTCGCCCGATACTCTTCTGATGCCCTCGAGCGAAGGAATCAGCAGCGAGATCCGCCAAAATCCGAACGCAATCGGGTATGACGGCCTGGGCTATATCACCCCGGACCAGAAGGTGCTGCCGGTATCGAAAGATGAAAACGGCCCGTTTGTAGTTCCTTCGGCCAGAACCGTGAACAACGGTTCCTATCCTATTGCCCGCCCGCTTTACATGTACACGGCAGGGCAGCCGACGGGACAAATAAAAGACTACCTCGACTGGATATTGAACGGGGGCCAGACTCTTGTCACAAAACTGGGCTTTGTCCCTTTGCAGTAATATTTCGCGTCTGATTTTCAGGCGAAAAAGTACCGAGCCGTCGGGAAAATCCATCCCCGAGTTTGTCATCGAATCCTCCATCAGGGTTCTCGGGTTTTCCACGATCGGCTTCGTTCTCCTCATATTTCTATTCCTGCTCAGGGAGGGCGTTCCCGTTTTCTGGGAGGTATCTCCCGGCAACCTCTTCGGGACCCGCTGGTATCCCACCTTCGATATTTTCGGCACTCTGCCGCTGATCCTCGGATCGGCCTATGTGACCATTGCAGCAATCGTTATAGCGCTCCCTCTGGGGGTGGCAACAGCCGTCTTCGTTCGGGAGGTGGCCCCACACTGGACACGGGAAATCCTCAAACCCATTATCGAAGTCCTTGCCGGAATTCCGTCGGTTGTCCTCGGTTTTTTCGGAATGCACGTCATAGCCCCGCTCGTACGCACCACCCTGAACGTCCCGACCGGATTGACTGCCTTCACGGGCGCCGTGCTGCTGGCGTACATGTCTTTGCCCACAATAATCAGCGTGGCCGAGGATGCTCTCGATACCGTTCCCAAAAGCTACCGCGATGCGGCCCTGGCCATGGGCGCCACCAAATGGCAGACAATCTGGCGCGTTGTCGTTCCCGCAGCGGGCTCCGGAATAGCGACCGCGGTTATGCTCGGAATGGGGCGGGCGATAGGAGAGACGATGGCCGTCATGATGGTGACCGGCAACGCCGGCCGCATGCCTCTGTCCCTTGAGTCGCTGTTCATGCCGGTCAGGACCATGACCGCAACGGTCGCAGCCGAAATGGGCGAAGTGGCGAACGGCAGCGTCCACTATCATGCACTTTTCGGGATCGGCATCATTCTTTTCATTCTGACTTTCGTCATCAATATTGTCGCCGCCTCCGCGATCTTCAAAAAACGGCATCGGGGAGGTCTGCGCTGATGAAACGCTATTGGGTACAGCGAATCGGTTTCGCAGTTCTGACCCTTTCCGCAATAGCCGTGGTCGCCCCCATTTTGGTCGTTATCGGGATAGTCTTCGTGGAAGGAGCGCGGGCAATCTCGTGGGAATTCATCTTCTCCATGCCCTTCGAGGGCATGAAAGAGGGAGGCATATTCCCGGCAATTATCGGCACCCTTATTCTGACCCTCGGGACAGCCGTGGCGGCAATACCCGTCGGAGTTGCCGGAACGATCTACCTCGCGGAATATGCCCGTGACACCTGGATGACGCGGGCGATCCGGCTCGCAATCGTAAATCTTGCCGGCATCCCGTCCATTGTTTACGGGCTTTTCGGTCTGGGTATGTTTGTCCTTTTCCTGCAAATGGGCACATCGATTCTGGCAGGAGTTCTGACCCTGGCGATCATGACCCTGCCCGTCATAATCAGCACGTCGGAGGAGGCCCTGCGCGCCGTCCCGATGGAATTTCGCACAGTCAGCGCAAGCCTTGGAGGCACCCGCTGGCAGGGCATTCGCTACGTTGTTTTGCCCCAGGCCCTGCCCGGCATCATTACGGGCATAATCCTCGGCCTTCTGCGGGCCGCGGGCGAGACCGCCCCGATCCTCTTCACGGTCGCGGCTTTCTACCTGCCCCGTTTGCCCCAGTCGCCTTTCGACCAGGTAATGGCCCTGCCCTACCACCTCTATGTCATCAGTACCCAGGTGCCGGGAATGCCTATGGCCGTTCAGTATGGAACCGCTCTCGTGCTGCTCCTGCTCGTACTCTCAATGAACGTGGTCGCCACGATTATCCGAAGTTATTTCAGGCGGAGACGGCAATGGTAGATCCGAAGATCCGTATCGAGGGGGTTGATTACCTTTACGACGAGGCCGAGGCCCTGCGGAATATTACCCTGGATGTGCCTCCCAACAGCGTGACCGTTTTTTTCGGCCCGGCAGGCGGAGGCAAAACCACAATGCTTCGCCTCATAAACAGGTTGAACGACCTGGTCGACGGGACCCGCATGTCCGGCCGGATCCTGCTTGACGGAAAAAACATCTACGATTCCGACGTCAACGTGGCAAATCTGCGCCGCCGTGTAGGAATGGTATTCGCGCTGCCGCTGCCCCTTCCCGGCACAATTCGTGAGAACGTCACATACGGGCTGAAGCTTGCCGGGGAGCACGATCGCTACAAAATAGAGGAAATCCTGGAGCGGAGCCTGATCCAGGCTGCCATATGGGATGAGATCAAAGACAGGCTCGACAGCCCCGCTAATGCCCTTTCCGGAGGCCAGCAGCAACGGCTCTGCATAGCCAGGAGTCTCGCGCTCGAACCCGAGGTGCTCCTCCTCGATGAACCGACCTCCGGCCTGGACCCGATTTCGACGCGCAAGGTCGAGGAATCGCTGCAGGAGCTGAAGCAGATGTACACGATCATAATCGTTCCGCACAGCGTTCAACAGGCTGCAAGGGTGGCAGACCAGGCCGCCTTTTTCCTGATGGGAGATCTGATCGAATACCGGCCGGGCACCGAAATATTCACGACACCTCACGACAAGCGCACAGAGGATTACATTACGGGCCGGTTCGGATAAAAGAATGAAAAGCCTTAACCACGAGAGGCCGGGAGCAGCAGAGCCGCAACCAAAGTACAAAGACAAAGTCTTTCCAACCACGAAAGGCACGAAATACACGAAAGAAAACAATAGGATAAGGCCGTAGGATGGGTGAAGTGGAGAGACTGTGTCGTGTTGTCGATGAAAACAAGCCCAACCCCGGTCGGTTCGACACGGTCTCGGAGCGCAACCCATCGTTTATTGATGAGCCGCAGGTACGAAATTCACGAAAGTGCCGTTCGGTTCTCCGCGGCGTAAAGTGCACCTAAGAGGTTGATGTCAAACGATTCACGGAACCGGCAGCATAAAAATCCTGTTCAAAAAACAAGAAAACGACGGATAGTAGTACGAGATTCACGAAAGGGAAAAGCCAGGCGGAGAATGTCTTCAGGGGTTACAATTACTTGAGGCAGCAAGGGTGGGCACAAACTTTATCGTACCCATCGCCCGGCAGGAAGCGGAAAATCCCAAACTGGGGTTCCCAAGCTGGAGCTTGGGAACCAGCGACATATAATATAGATTGTTGTTGTCTTTTCAGTTCACTGCTCACTGAAACTGATTCACTGTTCACTGAAGACGGAAATGGAAAAGATCAGGGTAGAACACCTCAACTTCTATTACGGCGACAAACTCGCTCTTTCGGATATTTCGATATCCGTCCGGGATCGGCATATCACCGCCCTGATCGGGCCGTCGGGGTGCGGTAAGTCCACATTTCTCCGATGCCTCAATCGGATGAACGACACCATCCGCGGTGCAAGGGCGGATGGCAGGGTCCTGCTGGACGGACTTGACATGTATGCGCCCGGATCCGACGTGGTCGAACTGCGCAAGCGTGTGGGCATGGTATTCCAGAGACCCAATCCTTTTCCTCAATCCATCTTCGACAATATTGCCTTTGGTCCGCGCGTGCTTGGGCTTGCCAAGGGGAAAGGGGAACTGTCCGAAATCGTCGAGGAGAGCCTCCGAGGCGCCGTTCTCTGGGATGAGGTGAAAGACAAGCTGAAAGAGGATGCTCTTTCCCTCTCGCTCGGCCAACAGCAGCGCCTCTGCATCGCACGGACGATCGCGGTGAAACCCGAAGTGATCCTGATGGACGAGCCCTGCTCCGCCCTGGACCCCATTGCGACATTGCAGATCGAAGAACTGATGCACTCCCTCAAGGCCGATTATTCCATCGTCATCGTGACCCACAACATGCAGCAGGCTTCCCGGGTCTCCGACTACACGGGCTTCTTCTGGCTGGGCGAACTTGTGGAATTCGATGTGACCGAAAAGATATTCACAAGGCCAACCCAAAAACTGACGGAAGACTATATTACGGGCAGGGCAGGATAAAGCAGCCCGGGGAGACAACCATGCCGAGAGTTACTTTTGAAAAAGAAATGGGGCGACTGCAGGACGCATTGCTCGATCTGGGCAGCCTGGTAGATAGATCGGTCACCGCTTCGGTCGACATACTCAAGAGACACGATATCGAAGCCGCCGGGAAACTGATCGCAGCCGATGCCGACCTCAACAGGAGGCGCTTCGCGATCGAATCCGAGACGCTCGTACTCATAGCCCGGCAGCAGCCTATGGCGAGGGACCTCCGCACATTGGCGGCGATCCTGGAGATCGCCACGGAACTGGAGAGAATCGCCGACTATTCCAAAGGAATTGCGAAAGTAACCGTGAAGCTCGGATCCCAGCCGCTGATAAAGCCCCTGGTCGATATTCCCCGCATGGCTGCACTCGCTTCGGATATGCTTCACAGAGCGCTCATCTCCTTCACGGAACGGAACGTCGAAATGGCAAAAGCCATTGCAGCGGGCGACCAGGAGATAGACGATCTTTACGATCAGATCTACAGGGAACTGATGACTTACGTGATAACGGACCCCAGGAACATCGACGGCGCCAATCACCTCATGTGGGTGGCCCACAACCTGGAGCGCACCGCCGACCGGGTCGTGAATATCTGCGAACGGGTCATCTTTACCGTAACCGGGGAGATGATTGAACTGGACGACTCCGAACCGGACTCGCCGCAGAACTAACCTCCCACTGGCGGCAGCTTCCGCCCTGTACTACTCAGGTTGTGAATTCTGCCCGGTATTCCTGGACATCATCACGCAGAACGCATATTTATCCGGATATGTCGACCCCGGGTAAGCAGCGGCGAACCCCTTTTTCAGCCTGACTTTTCCATTGAACTCCTGCCTCTTGATTCCGTTGTCGGCTGTTGCCGGCCCTGGATGCATTTTGATCGTGTGCGGTTCGCTCTCCAGTAGTCCTCTCCGTGTTGGCGAGTTTAAAGCCGGTAATTATCTTATATGTTAGCATGCCTTATCTATCCGATATGATGAGGATTTCAATGTTGTCGCGCCAGCAGAAGGTCTTTGTAAAGCACGGATACAACTACCTGATTTTTCTGCCCAAAGATTATGTATCTTCTGAAAGGTGGCCCCTCATATTATTTTTGCATGGAGCGGGCGAAAAAGGAACCGACCTTGACCGACTGAAGAACACGGCGCTGCCACAAAGGCTCGAAGAACTGGAAGATTTCCCCTTTGTAGTCATTTCGCCTCAGTGTCCTCCCGGATTTTACTGGTCCACAAAACTCGTCGGCGGTCTTATTGATATGGCATTGGAGCTGTACAAGATAGACG
>JAEZHY010000090.1 GCA_023416335.1 Pseudomonadota bacterium
TTCACTGAATCCGTTATCGCTGCCGCACCGGAAAGCTAAAAACAAAACATTTTATGACACGGATTAACACTGATGGACACGGATGGACGGAGAAGAAAGGAGAATTCATTCAGGAGAAGACGGCAAATGCTTCACTGAATCCGTTATCGGTGCCGCACCGGAAAGCTAAAAGCAAAACATTTTATGACACGGATGAACACTGATGGACACGGATGGACGGAATAGCAAAAGAATTCATCTAGGGGAAGATATTGAACACCTCACTGAGTCCATTATCGGTGCCGCATTTGAAGTTTCCAATATACTGGGCCATGGGTTTCTCGAAGGTGTTTACCGAAAAGCGCTTATGCACGAACTCTCCATCCGTGGTCTGTCTGCCGGCGAAGAGATCCCTTTTGAAGTCACTTACAAGGAGATGGTGCTCGGGAGATACTTCTGTGACCTTTTGGTAGAGGGCAGCATAGTCGTTGAATTGAAAGCTGTTGACCAGCTCAATTCATCTCACGTCGGACAGGTGTTGAACTATTTGAAGGCCGGCGGCATCAAGGTCGGCCTATTGCTCAATTTTGGCAAGCCCAGGTTGGAATACCGAAGAATCCTTATTTGAACCCAGACCTCGCTTCCTGTTTTCATCCGTGTTTATCCGTGTCCATCCGTGTCAAAAGACTGAGGGGGAAGACATCGAATACTTCACTGCCTCACTGTATGAACCCAGACTTCGCATCTTGCTTTCATCCGTGTTTATCCGTGTCCATCCGTGTCAAAAGACGGAGGGGAAGATAACGAATACTTCACTGCCTCACTATATGAACTCAGACTTCGCATCTTGCTTTCATCCGTGTCTATCGGTGTCCATCCGTGTCAAAAGACGGAGGGGAAGACATCGAATACTTCACTGCCTCACTGTTTGAACTCAGACTTCCATCCTGTTTTCATCCGTGTTTATCCGTGTCCATCCGTGTCAAAAGACGAATGGATGTTGGCACGGGGCTTGCTCTGGAAAAAGCCCGATGGGATTCGGTGTTGATTTTGACCTTACCGGGACCGATAATGTGTGAGGCTGAGGGTACAATTGTCACGATTGCTTCCCGGATCGATTAACGTCACAGCGGCTCACAAGGAAGATTTCAGCAATTGCGACAGCTAATGGCATGATGGAATTCAAGCTCATCGTTCAGCACAATTTCCCCGTTCGTACAGTCTAAAGTCACTTAATCCGTTCTCCCGCTGCAGGAATTGAAATCCCGGATCGGGTTTTTGTCTGGTCGGTTGGTGCATAATCAGGATTGAAAGGCCGATTTTGTGAAATTGGAACTATACAGGGTATTGCCGTTCCTACAATGGTGGCCGACGGTCAATCGCCGGACGCAATTGGCGGATATGACGGCGGGGATCACGGGCGCAATAATCGTTTTGCCCCAGGGAATCGCGTTCGCATCGATTGCCGGGCTTCCCGCCGAATACGGCCTCTACTCGGCCATGGTGCCGGCCATTATTGCCGCAATTTTCGGCTCCTCATATCATCTGATTTCCGGCCCCACGACGGCGATTTCAATTGTCGTATTCTCGAAGATCAGCACCCTTGCGGGCCCGTTCACGGACCAGTATATCCAGCTCGCCCTGACCCTTACCCTCATTGCAGGCGTAATTCAACTGGCTCTCGGTTTGGCGCGCATGGGCGTTCTCGTTAATTTTGTGTCCTACTCGGTGCTGGTGGGGTTTACCACGGGGGCCGCCATACTCATCGGTACCGGCCAGCTTGCGGGAGCTTTGGGGATTTCCGTCGCAAAAGGAAGTTCATTCCTGGCCACCTGGGTCGGGGTATGCGGGTCGCTCTCGCATGCCGATCCTCGCGTCATGGCGGTGGCCCTCGGGACGCTGGTCCCAGCCGTGCTGATGAAACGCTTCTTTCCGCGCCTGCCCGGCCTGGCCGTCGCAATGATATTTGGAAGCTTACTGGCATGGTTGCTCGACGGAAGGACCCATACCCTGAGCTATGTGGGGTCCCTGCCCTCGCGTTTGCCGCCCTTTTCCATGCCGGACATTTCCGTCGACACCATACGCCAGCTGGTTCCCGGCGCGACGGCGGTGGCCATGCTGGGACTTGCCGAAGCGGCTTCCATCGCGCGATCCGTGGCAACCCTTTCCCATCAGCGAACGGACAATAACCAGGAGTTCATCGGTCAGGGCCTTTCAAACATCATAGGGAGCTTTTTTTCCTGTTATGCTTCTTCGGGGTCCTTCACCCGCACCGGCGTCAACTACAACTCTGGAGCGAAAACCCCAATGGCGGCGGTTTACGGGGGCCTTTTCCTCCTGGTTCTGCTCTTTTTTGTCGCATCGCTGACCGCCTATCTTCCTGTGGCAGCCATGTCCGGCATCCTGTTGCTGGTAGCTTTTAACCTCATCGAATACCGGCATATCAAAGCCATTTGGCACACGAGCAGATCGGAAGCACTGATTCTGGTCGTCACCTTCCTGTGCACCTTGTTCCTCGATCTCGAATTCGCCTTGTTTCTGGGGGTTTTGCTCTCACTGCTCCTTTATCTGAGCCGAACGTCCCACCCTCAGTTCACCACGGTGGCGAGGTCCCATGAGGGCGGCTGCCTGGTGGAAACCGGTGGCCCGGACTCCTGCGTTCCCGAATGTCCTCAGCTCAAGATCATACGAATCGACGGGTCGATATTTTTCGGGGCCGTCGATCACGTTTCGGAGAGGCTCCGAAACATCGTCAGTCAAAACCCGGAGCAGTGCCATATCCTGATTATCGCGAGCGGGATAAACTTTATTGATGTGACCGGGTGCGCGATGCTTTTTCACGAAAGCCGTTCCATGTACCTGGAAGGGAGGCAGCTTTATCTTTGTTCTTTAAAAAACGATGTAATCAGGATGCTGGAACGCGGAAATTGCACCGCGGCAATAGGCAGGGAAAACATCTTCGGGTCCAGGGGCGAAGCACTGGAGAAGATTATTCATAAATTGGATCCCGAGCGGTGCAGGCAATGCAGCGTGCGGGTTTTCCAGGAATGTGAACAAAGACCGGGAGTAAAGAGAATGGAAATTCGGAATTTCGGACGGGGAGAATCTCCCGCGTCATTCGGCAACTATGCCGGCAACAGCATGGAATACAGCACCTACGAAAACGCTATCGATATCAAGGTATGCCGGGGAGAGATCGATTACCGGGGCATCGTAGAGCATATCAACGACGGCGTGATAATTATCAGGGAAGGGAAAATCGTCTTTGCGAACAACGCCTTCTGCGGCATTTCGCGACGATCGCCCGAGGAAGTCATAAATTCGGAATTTTCCGGTTACATATCCTCCGAGGACCGCGAAAACGTGCTCAAGTACTGCACGGATCGGCTTTTCACCGAGGGACTGCCGGATACCATCGAATTCACGATGCCCAGACCGGCGGGAGATGCGATCATCGAAATGAAGGTGAACGTCGTGGAATGCGGCGGCGGTCCGGCGATACTGGGCGCATTGACGGACATCACCGAGAGGCGAAAGACCCGGGTCGACCTGCAAAGAATCAAGGATCGGCTCGAGAGCATAATTCATTCCATGCATGAAGTCGTGGTTTCGCTGTCCGTCAAGGATTACTCCATCACTTCCATCAATCCCGCCGCCGAGGCCCTGTACGGGATTCCCCTCAGGGACTTCACACTCGGCCTGATTCACATAATCGATTTCGTGCATCCCGACGACGTCGAGATGGTGAATCAATTCTATCTCGATCTGCCCGAGGCCGAGTTTGACGAGATGGAATACAGGATCGTCAGTAACGACAAACAGGTCAAATGGGTCTTGGATGAGGGCCACGTCGTCTATTCGCACAAGGGCGTTATACGGCGGATGGACCACGTGATCCGGGATATCACCGAAGAAAAGAAAGTGAGCGACGCCCTCAGGCGGAGCGAGGCAAAATACAGAAATTTCTTCGATTCGACGAGCGATATGGCATTCACGCTCACTCCGGAGGGCCGTTTCCTCGATATCAACGATGCGGGCTTGAACCTCCTCGGTCTTGAGAGCAAAGAGGAGGCGCTTGCAAGCAATATGGAAGATTTTTATGAGGACATTTCGGAACGTGTCGGACTCGTCGAGGAGATATACACAAAGGGCCATGTCGAGGGAAAGCAGGTAAAATTCAGAAACAGGGCCGGGGACATCATCGAAGTTGCCGTGACAGCCCATGCGCGGGCCGACGAATCCGGGCAGTTGCTCTACCACGAGGGAATCATACACAACATCACGAAGGCGCTGGAAGACCAGCGGAACAGGGTCCTGCGCAATGCGGCCGGAAGCATGTGCCACTACCTCAACACGCACCTCATGCACATGCTCAACTCCAAGGGCGGCGTTCGCGACCTGATGGCGGTTATGGATACCCTCATCGAGAATTTGTCGCAGGGAGAAGATGCCCGGGATTCCGCGCGGCAGATGAACGAGACAATGAAAGATATACGCTATTTCTTTGACGGAATAGACGTCGCATATGAAAAAATCTCGGAAATAACGAAGGCATTCAACAAAGCCTTCCACTACAAAGAGGAAGCCTACGTGAACAGCACGATCCTCGATATCTTCAAGGCCTGCGGGTACGAGGGGGAAGAAGACTGATGGACACGGATGGACGGAATTTGCAATAGATTCCATTCAGGGGAAAACGTTCGAATGCCTCACTGCATCCACTATCGGTGCTGCACCGGAAAGCTAAAAGAAAAACATTTTTTGACACGGATGAACACTGATGGACACGGATAGAGGGAATTTGCAATAGATTCTATCCGGGGAAGACGTTCGGACGCCTCACTGCGTCCTTTATCGAGGCTGCACCGGAAAGCAAAAAGCAAACATTTTACGACACGGATGAACACTGTTCCGGCTCAGTTCAGCAGGAACTTGCTTTAGCAATACATACATGTACCGCAAATGATCAACGCAGTACCTTACGTAGACCGGCAAATACTGGGTTGTCGTTCTTCTGAATGAAATCTGGGAAGCAATGCCGTTGAAGTAAGTACGCTTTTGGTGGAATCAATAGGGCAAAAAAATCCTGGAGGACTGCAGGAAAGGCGGCCGTTTTTTGTTTTTGTGACCTGTCAGGGCTTTTCGGGCTGGGACTGATAGCCTGTTCCTCGGCCCAAGCGGACGTAAGTAATGGACGGAAACCAAACTTTCCAGATAATCCCCATGATTGAAAAAACGCATCCGGTATGTGGCGGCAGGGCTGGATTCCGGCTCAAAAGTACAGCCGGGATGACGATTTCGACGGTGCACAACTTGCCGGATAGAGGCACGATACTGTCTCATACTCAGTTGCTTTCAAGTTGATATTCAATTCCCCTGCCGAGGTGGAAGAGGTTACCCCCCGACTGGGCACTTGCACCAGATTTCGGCCCTCTTGGGCCGATCGCTCGGCGCTTGCTGTGTCTGCCCCGGTGCTTTGCGGGGCGCTACAGCAAGCGCCAACTAAGCCGCAGAGCGGCGCAGGGGGTGTGGGGGCCGCAGGTCCCCACGCTATTTGAATCCTTCTTGAACGCAATTCCGTATTAGAAATTTATCGAGGTTACCTGACCGCAAACCCGTATGAAATCCAGACGGGACTACAGAAATCGAACTAAAATGTGCCTACTTGGCAAAAGCGCGAGTCTTAATAAGCTACTGAATAGGCGCTACAAAGCAGGGGAGGTGATCTCTTAATTTCCTGCCAACGGGCTGCATGTAAAAGCAGCCCGTTGGTGATGATCCCATAAAAGGGAGTTGGTGTTATGCTGATGGGGTCGCAGGAAAATCACCTGTCGGTGGTAACTTGGAAAGCTCGATGGACTTCATCTCGCGAATGAGTTCCACAAGAAATTTTTCCATGACAGCGAAGACCTCCTTGCCATTCGCAAGGCTGGTGCCTTCAAGGGTGCCAAAATTGCCGGTAGGCGAACCGTCCCCTGTTTTAAGCCACGTAAGTAAGTTTATGCCTTTGAATGAGATCCGGTCCCAGGAAGTTACATCTATATTGGCCGAAATTTTCTGCTTCACATACGGTTGCGCTTTTTCAAGCTTTACCAGCTCCGGATGGTTGACCAGGACAGCGGAAGCTTCAACAAAATCCGCATGACCGGACAGGCTGAAACGCGCATCGAGCTGCCCGATAACCGAAAACCAGTCAACAATACAAGCAAACGCTCCATTCTCACGCAAGAAATCACAAACTTGCTGCAAAATAGCAGTATTGCCGCTATGCCCATTGATAAACAGGAATTTACGCGCACCGTGCCGTAATAACGACCGAACAATGTCCTGGACGAAAAGCTTGTATGTTGCCGGCTCTATGGCGATGGTTCCAGGGAAACACTCGTGATTGGAGGAATTTCCGTACGGCAACGAGGGTAGAACTAAAACCTGCTCATGTTCGGCAACCGCAATAGCCATCTGTTCCGGGACAATAGTGTCAGTCATGAGCGGAAGATGGCAGCCGTGCTGTTCACAACTTCCTGTTGGGATGATAACAAAATCATTATCCTTGAAGTAAACTCCTATTTCGTCCCAAGTACAATACTCATAGCGAAAGGGTGCATCCAATTTTGCGTACTCCTCTCTTTCTGTAATTGGTCTCTATCCGCAATCTCAGTTGCAGCTCATTTTTGATTTAGATATATATCAATTTTTTTCCATGATGGCGCCATATGCATCCAGGAAATCCCGCGCTCCGGCAGAACCCGATGCAAAAGAACGTAAGGCTTCTTCGTGCAGCAATTCCAATGCTTCCCTCTTGTATATTGCAAATTCATCGGAAGTGAGCAAAGCAAAATCCCTCGGACGCGGCAATTTAATATCAATGATTTTTTTGACATTTGTAGGTTTGTTGGTAAGTATTACCAGCTTATCCGCTAAAATAATCGCCTCATCCAGCTCTGAAGTTACAAACAGATTGGTTCTCTTGTTTTCCTCGAACAGGCGCAGATAATATTCCTGCATCAACTTCCTGGTCATGGCGTCCAGTCCTCGGAAGGGTTCGTCCATGATCATGATTTTCGGTTGATTTATCATGGCTCTTGCCAACTCAGCTCTCCGCTGCATACCTCCTGACAGCTGAGAAGGATACTTATCCCTGAAATCATATAATCCCACCGTTCTTAGCAGCTTTTCGGTGACATTGTTTATTTCGTCCTTACTCATAACCCCGCTCATTCTTGGGCCATAAGTTATATTTTCCCAGGTCGTCATCCATGGGAATAAGGCGGTTTCCTGGAAGACGACAAGCCTGTCGGGGCCGGGAGCAACGACTTCAATTTCATCCAAAGTTATTGAACCGGAGCCCGGAAATTCATAGCCTGCAACGAGATTGACCAACACTGTCTTACCGCATCCCGATGGGCCAATTATTACGGTCAATTCGCCTTCGTTTATGGTCATCGAGCAATCGGAAATTACGCATTTAGCTTTTTCACCAAATCCAACATATTTGGTGATGCTTGATATAACGACCCTTCCTCCGACATTTTCTGCTTGGCGGCCTTTGTTGCTCATTTCTTCCACCCTGTAAACATGCCTTTTGATCGCATAGTCTATTTTGTTCTAATCCATGGCGTCAAAAAACGGGATAATTGACGGATCGCCTCGGAAGAAGCATATCCAACCAAACCAATGCTCGCCATGCCGATTATGATGCATGGAAATTCCCCCACCACGTAGGCACGCCACGTCAATTGTCCAAGTCCGAGAGGACTCGAAGATATCATTTCAGCGGCGATAACTACGGTCCAGGCCGCACCCATTCCAATGACCATACCCACCAGGATGCTCGGCATGCAGGCAGGCAGCAGTATGTGCCTGAAAACGTTTTTGGGTGAGGAGCCAAGAGAATACGCTGCGCGAAGATAACGTTCATCGATATTCTGCGCCCCTTCGACTATGTTCAGTACGACAGGAAAGAATGCCCCTAAGAAAGTTAAAAACATCATACTCGAATCAGTAGTGGGCCAGAATATAACGGCAACCGGCACCCAGGCCAGAGGGGGAACCGGCCGCATTATTTCAAAGATTGGATATATCAGGTCAAAAGCATTTTTATGAGAAACAATATATAACCCTAATGGAATCCCCAGTATTTGAGCGGCCAAAAATCCGCCGTAGACCCGGTACATGCTGGCCATCCAAGATTGCCAGTAACTAGCTGAAAATACATATTTGCCGAGGGACAAAAAAACGGAGGATGGGGTAGGAATGTTTTCTATGATGGGCAAATGCAATCTTACTCCCGATTCCCAAATTATAAGAAAAACGATGAAAGAAATACTTGCCCTATGCACTTTTGCGTTGAACAATTTCATGCCATGTTTATATATATGCCTCTTAAGAGTATACCACATAAATACTCACTCCGTATATCAACTTGGCCGGTGCCCTAATTACATTCGATTTTATTACTAACTTCAGCGTACCCTGGAGTTCGCAAAAATATCTAAACGAAGAGTTACGCTCTCTTCAAGCAGATTGCAGCATCACCTTTCTTGCTCATTAGCTTCAAAAGCCTTAATGGCTTCTTCATGCACAGCATCGTAGCATTCCTCTTTTAATCTGAAGAATGACGATGATGATGTGTCACGGAACGATCTAGGTCGAGGCAGGTCAATATCTAATATCTTCTTGATCCTGGCAGGTCGTGTTGTCATGATGTAGACTTTACTGCCCAGAAATATGGCTTCATCCAGGTCATGGGTGATGAAGAAAATGGTTTTTTTTGTTTTATCATACACATCCAACAGGAATTGATGAACCATGAGCTTGGTAAGTGCATCCAATGCTCTGAAAGGCTCATCGAGCAGCAAAACTTTAGGATCGTTAATAACCGCCCTGGCGATTTCCACTCTCCGGCGCATGCCTGAGGATATTTCAGCGGGGTAGCTATTTTCAATGTCAGCCAGACCCATATTTGCCAGCAAACGTCTTGCCCGCTCGGTTCTTAACTGCTCATCTCCATTATCTTGAACACTTGGACCAAATGTGACGTTTTCCAAAACTGTGGCCCAGGGAAAGAGCGCGCCGTTCTGGAATACCACGACGCGATCCGATCCGGGCTTCGCCTGTCTTGTTGCCGAACACAGCAACTCGTCATCCAGGTAAATTTCGCCCTTTGAAATGCCGTGGAATCCGGCTATCGCATTGAGAAGTGTTGTCTTTCCGCAACCCGAGGGTCCGACTATTACACAGAATTCTCCCGGCTCGATATCCATGCTGCAATTTTCAATTGCAACGACCTCTTCTTCAGAACCGTAGACTTTGCTAACGCCCCGTATATTCAGTTTTCCACAATTTGCGGAATCGCTCATTGGTTTGTTATCATTCATCGTGATTCTCCGCGTACTTTCCAGCGCATCAGGCGATTTCCGACTTTGCGGATCAGGACGCTCGAAACTCCACCCACACAGCCCAATGTCACCATGCCAATGATGATATTAGGGAACTGGCTCAGTGTATATGAGTTCCAAATCAAATATCCGAGTCCGTATTCTCCTGCAACCATCTCTGCCGCCACCAGGGAAAACCACGCAAATCCCATGCTGATTTGAAGCCCGGTAAAGATGAAAGGGAGCGCCCCGGGTATGATGATTCTCTTCAATATATGCTTTGGTTTGGCTCCAAGGCACTGAGCAGCCCTGAAATACGCTTCATCGATGGATTCGACTCCGAGAAGAGTGTTAAGAATCGTCGCAAAAAATGATCCGATGAATGTCAGGAAAATGATTGACACTTCGCGGTTAGCCCACATTAAGATAGCCAGTGGGACCCATGCAAGGGTGGGTATGGGGCGGAATGTCTCCATGAGTGGAAAAGTGTAATCTTTGAACCTTCTATTCCACCCCATGAACAGGCCAATAGGTATACCAAGCATGCTTGCCAGGAAGAAAGCGGTCAGCACCCTGTACACACTGATTAAAATGTGGAAATAGTAATCTTGAGTAAATAGCGATAATCCGTAAGTTGGATGAGGCGATGTCCATTCTTTCAAACTTTCCAGAGGACCGGGAAGTTTTTCGAAATACGGGATTTTGAAGCATTCCGACAACAAAAACCAGCATATTACAAGACACAAAACACCGGCAAAGTTCAAGATAATGGATTTATTTGCCGAACGGAGCGCGAGTGAGTGATTCTGTAATTTAGTAGTTTGCATTGTGCGATCCGGTCCTGAATCTTAATGAACCAAATGATTGAATTGGTCCACTACCTCAGTCTCGTCAGGGCGTTTGTATGTGCAAACCGCGCAGTCCTTTGGATAATGAAGAACTGCGCGGCTTCATGGTCAATCTTTGAAAGGCGACTTGGATGCAGGCTGCCCTTCAATAACACCTAATACCGCCTTATCACTAAAGGGGGTATAACCACTTTCCTTGAAAACCTGGCGCGCAATGCTGTCATCAATTGTGCCTTCAGGAAGTTCGCTCACATTGATAACTTTTTCATTGAGCAGGAAAGGCGTAACAATATCAACATACCCGCGCTCTCTTTCAGTAAAATAGAAGTTCTTCCATTCGCGAACCGGATCCGGGTGACCTGCAGGGACCTTGCCGTAAATTGAGTACCATAAGATGCGTTTTGGGATGCCGGTGGCATATTTTGCTACCATCTCAATAACCTTCTCCTGATTGGCAGGATCAAGGATATATCGTTGGGCTTCGAGTTCGGAGCGTATGTAGCCCTTGGCCACTTCCGGATTTTTTTCCATGAAATCGGCGCGCATCATCAAAACCCCTACATCCGGATTGTCACACGACCGTCCGTCGGCGACAATGCGGGCAAACCCTTCGCCCACGTCATCGGCAATACGAGACAAGGTCGGTTCCCAAACCGCGGCGGCGTCGAGTTTTCCTATCCTGAAGTTGGTAGCGATGACTTCAATGTTCTGGTTCAGATACTCTTTAGGCTTGACTTTGTATTTCTCGAAAAAACGACGAAGAAACTGATCTGAACCGCTTCCCCGCGGCGAGGCGATGACTTTTCCATCGAGCCATCGAGCAATTTCTTCATATGATTTCATTTGCGGCGCGTCTTTGCGCACCAGCAACACAGAACTCCGGGTGCCTTCAGAGATACCCAGCGTTGCGACCATTTTAATTCTTGCCATTTGAGGCTTAGAGCACAGAATTACCGCCGGCATCATGCTGATATAGCCAACCTGAGTTTTGCCGGCCAACATGGTATTAGCTAGAGTTGGACCCGTAATAAAGGCTTCAAAGGTAAATTCGGTACCTGGAGGACAATACTTTTTCCATAATCCAAGCTCATTGTTGACGATAACATTGTAGGAAATCGTGTCATAAGGAATGTACCCAACATTAAAACGCTCGGCAAATGACTGTTGCGATGAGAAAAGAATAGCTATGCAGACGAAAAAAACGGTTTTCTTCCACATTATAATTCCCTCCAAAGTACAAGTTAGTTTAGGAACCGTCGTTCCCTAATTCTCTTAACTCTGTTTCCCCCCTGCTTCCCGGCTTCGGCGGTACGCGCTCATAAGCGGAATGCCCGTTGTTCCGTGACGTGTTGCCTCTACCACCAAAACCTCATTTGGTGGAATGTTGCCAAGATTTACGTCGGCGCCTAATTTATCGATAAAGAGTTCTTGCTGCTTCCTCAAAGGTGCTTCAAAAATGATTCGATCTATACCCCCTGCGGCATTGATGAGAGCTGCCAATCCCTCCTCATCGGGGTTCCCCTCCTCATCCATGATTCCGACACCTTTTCCGACTTCCATGGCTTCGACGATTACAAATTTCGCCCCATAGGACAAGTCGCGTCGCAAGTCATTTATCAGGCTTTGCAATCCCGTCTTTGGCGACCATTCTTTGTTTCCAACTTCACTAAATACCTTAAAGCCCATATCGGCCGCAGTTCCGATTGCTCTCTTCCGCACCTCATCCGACATATCGATAGTGCCGTCGGAAATTTCAATGCCGGTAAACCCAAGCTCTTTCGCATGCCTAAGAAAATCAGGGAAAACTCCCTGCCAGATCATGACCTCGCTGCAAGTACCGCCGGGACATACCTCTATATCAGCTTCACGCAAGATGGCGATTTTGCGCCTCAAAAGATCTTCGGCTTGAAACGCGGTAGTCAGGGAGGTCATTTTTAGAACATCGATATACCGGCCGGCGATATCCAGGAGATCCTGCAATCCGCTGATGCCAAGATGCTTGTCGAGAACACATGTGATGCCGGCATCTCTTGGTTTCGTTTCTCGGATCTGCAAGCAACTATCGAGCAGAGGAGACCAAACATTGGGTGGTAAACTTTTCATTAAAGTACCTCTAAAAAGTATCTCGGGGGTGCGATGTATATTTCAATGCTCTGCAATGCCGCCTTTCCGACAAGCAACCTTGACGCTTCCAGCCTGGAAGACGCTTGTTTGCTGCTGTCAAAACCCGGGACGGCGATTCTATTGTACATAGTAAACGATGAACATATCTTTTCAGAAAGATTATCGAATATCAGTTTTGCCATATTGTCTGTATTGATTTCTTTATTACAAATAACCGGATGTCGTCCCATTTCTACTTTTGGAATGATCATACGCAAATGCGGATTTTTTATAATTGCGTCTTTTGTTGAGTAGTCTTGCATGTCCAGCAGAAATTTTGAACTGGGAGAATAAAAGTTTTCTAAAGCCGGCACTTTCAAAACAGTACCCAGTTCGGGAAAATCTTCGTGAATGCATTGAGGTCTGATATTGTCGTAACATGCGCTGCGATAAAAGATTAGGTCATCGCCTCTAATAGAGAAATGCACCAGCTCTGTGCCAAAAACTTTGAGGTTTTTACATAAACCGGCCATGAGGGCGGGGCTTTTTCCGGAACCGGGGCCACCAAAGAAAATCGTCAATTCGTGGGTGTTCTCATTATACAGTGCATTGGCATGGAAGCTGTATATGCCGTAATTCTTCTCTAAAGTAGACAGAATCAACCTGTACAGCAAACCTTGATTTCCCAGCAGGGTAAAGCGCTTGTCCTCCATTTGCCGTTCAAAATTTGTGAAATCGCCGATCGCTATGGCTTTGTTATCGTCGATAACTACGTCAATTGTATCCTTAGAATTAACTATAAAAAGGCTGCTATTCGATTCCGAATTGCTGGGAAGGTCGGTAATCTCCCCATAATCGGAGAGCAGGGATTCTACATGGTCGGTTGAAAAATAGTTGCCATAGGTAATAAGGTCGGTATCGGAAACCAATTTTATGCTTGCATCCAGAACTTTTATGACTCTTGTGTTCATTTTCGTTATTTTTCTTTTTATGGTTTAAATGAATTCCACCAACCGCTGCCTCGTATTTGTCAGGTGGATTCTCATACATTTTTCCGCCAGCTCAGGATCGCGCTTTATCAAGGCGTGCAGCAACTCCAGGTGCTCATTGACACTTTCCTCATATCTGACGGGTGTTCCGAGAAATCTCGCTCTGTTACACGTTGTTTGTATTGTATCCATGATGCTTTTTAACTTATCGTTTCCTACTGCTTCGATTATCAGATCGTGTATTTTGGCATCGATCATGTCATGCTGCTCATATGTGCCGGCATTTACAACGTTCGAGCGTTTTAGTTCCTCCAGCCGTTTCAGCAGTTCTCTCAAATCTTCTTCCCTGAGGGTTTTCGCAGCAATGGCGGACGCCGGAGGCTCTATAAACTCGCGGATCTGAAACGCATCGAGAACATCACGCAACGTCAATTCCGTAACCACAACGCCCAGTTTGGGATAGCGTTTAACGAGCCCGTTTGCCGAAAGCAGAAAGAGTGTCTCACGAATGGGAGTACGGCTTACTCCCATTTCTTCAGCCAATTCGCGCTCGTTCAGCTTTGTCCCGGGTCTGATCTTATGGCGCACGATATCCTGGTAAATTTTTTCGTAAAGACTCTTTGGAAGTTGCTTATCTGCGGAATAGTCAGCCATGTGCAGGACCCCATTCTTGTTTTGGTATACCAAAAAAATGCCAATGTAAGGAATCTTGTATACCAGAAAAATACACCTGTCAACCCCTTTCCGACTTCCACACCGCAGTCGTGACCTGTCCAGGCCAAGGTATTGAAATCACTGTGATTACTTCTATAATTGCGACATTATCCGGCCCTGGAAGGCCGTGTTTGATAGAAACTCACGGGATCTGGTAGACTGATTAATTCGGTACCCTGATCCGGCCCATCCGGGAACGAAAAACTCGTACTTTCGTTCCGCCAGATATTGGCTGGAATGGAGGCACAGTTGAAAGGGGGGCGGGAGGTTGAGCTATTGCGAGTTTCCGGCAAGCCGGCATGAAACCGACATTCCCTACCGGAATCGTCTCAAAAAATGCATTCGCCTGATGCAATCGGCAGGACTTGATGCTTTGCTCCTTACCAAACTCGCAAACATGTTCTATCTCACCGGCGACGGCCGCCTTTGCACCTAGCCATGATCGCCGCCAGTGGCGAAATCGCTTTGGGCGTTCCTGTCACTGACATCCAGGACGTCAAACACCAAAGATTTGCTGACCTGCCCAGGCATCATCGCCAGTAAAAACGGCCTATCCCGTTGGAGTCATGACCTTTGCTGGAACTGGGGGCACATTATTGTACGATTTGGCCGATATATAGATGAGCACAGCAATTCCCAAAATGATTATCGCAAGGAGTGCATATTTCCAGAGCGGTGAGACCCTTTGTGACGATTGGATGAGGGTGTCAAAGGCGTTCTGTGCCACACTCCTATCCTTCCTCTTAGTCTGTGATTAAATTGATGTCACCCCGTTGCCTCATCCCGGACTGCTCCACATCGATCCGGCTTGCAATTTGTTCCAGCGTGAGATTATTTTCAGGGTGGACGTATTCAGGAGCGATCTCTGCAAGGGTAACGGCAACAAACGGTCTCTCCATTATTTCTGAATCGGGAATGTGGCGATGGCCGATGTCGAGAATATCTCGGTTAAAAAGCATGATATCTATATCAATGGTTCGGGGCGCGAATTTGTCTCCGGTGCGAGTGCGCCCTAATTCAGTTTCTATTTGGGCTATAGCTTGCAAGCGCAGCGTTTCGGCCGAAAGCCCGGTTTCGAGCAACACCGCCGCGTTCAGGTACGCAGGCTGATAGCTCCTGTCGATGGGCTGTGTCTCCCAAACCGTTGATACCCGAAGTACGCGCCCAAACCGGCAAAGGAGAACAACTGCCGCCCTGAGGTTCTTTTCAGGCTCGATATTGGACCCCAAGGAAAGGTAGGCCAGATTTGACCTTATTTCTTTCTTTTCAGGTCTCACCGGTAGATATCGTCAGGGTCGTTGCAATCCGCACGCAGTAAAGAACTCTGCGCGCAAAGCTGCTTCTTCGGCATACCTGCCCCTCCAAATCGTGTTTCTGGTCATCGGGATTACTTCGCGGACTCCACGCATTTCTACACAAAGGTGATGAGCCTCAATGTAAACAGCAACTCCATGAGGTTCCAGCATGCCGGTCAAGGTATCGGCGATCTGCTCGACCAGTCTCTCCTGTACAGCAAAGCGCTTTGCATAGAGGTGGACTAACCGCGTTAGCTTGGATATTCCGATGATATGTTCATGCGAGATATACCCCACGTAGGCATGACCAAAGAATGGCAAAGCATGGTGCTCGCAAAGCGAGAAGAATTGAATAGGTCCTTCAATAATCTGTGCAAGGCTACAATCCGGGTCTCCGCGACATTCCGTTTTGAAAACCTTTAGCAGCTTGGGATCACCATCGTACCCATCGGTGATGTCGAACAATGCCTTAATATACCGCCTAGGGGTATCCCTGGTAGCTGGAGTGTCCAGATCGAGACCGAAAGCGGTGAGGATTTCTGCCGCATAGCCCTCGAATTTCCTGATTTGCTCATCGGTAACGGGGCGGCGGCGCAGGGACATCGCATCCTGAAATTCTTTCTCATCCTCATGATCCAAAGGACTCATAGGTAATACCTCGCTTCAAAAAAATAATAGGAAAGAAACTGGTCGAAAAGATAAGTTCCTCCGGTGGCGAAAGGAATGTTTGTGACGGTGACAAAGCAAAGTATCCTGCTTTTGGCAGCTATGTTGGTGATTTGACATCATAAATTGAAGTGTCTACCTTTCAACCAGATTTCATACAAAGCTAAGAACTGAGAAATGACTCCGTGGATGTCCCTTGAATGTCAGCCCCGGTAACATACTCTAGAGAAGAGGTTTTTGAGCGAGTCGAATCTCAGCTTTGGAGGAAGGAGCACCAAATGGTCAGAGTTGCCATTAATGGCATGGGGCGAATAGGAAGAGCAACACTGAGGATTATTTTCGAAACGCCGGAATTGGAATTCGTGGCTGGAAACGACTTGGGCTCACACGAAAATATCGCCTATTTGCTCAAACACGACACGGTTTATCGCCGATTTGCCAAGTCGGTAAAAGCCATGGGGCAGGATTTGATTATTGATGGGAAGGAGTACAGATTTTTTAACGAAACGGACCCTTCCAGCCTCCCATGGAAGGAACTCGATATTGATTTCGTCTTTGAGTGTACCGGCCATTTCACTAGAAAAGAAGCTCTCATGAAGCACCTTCAGGCGGGGGCGAAATACGTGATTCTCTCAGCCCCATCAAAGTCCGAAGATATTGGTACGGTTATTCACGGTGTAAACACTGCCGCAGGAGGAAGCAATATCATCTCATGCGCGAGTTGCACGACCAACTGCATTACACCGGTTATCGAGGTTCTGGGGCGGCGAATTGGTATTCTCAAATCAGTTATGACAACGGTTCACGCCTATACCGCGACTCAAGACCTGGTCGATGGGCCGAATACAAAGCACATGAGAAGGGGGCGAGCGGGAGCAGCAAATATAGTACCTACTTCAACCGGGGCCGCTATCGCAACAACTCGCGCACTTCCAGAGTACAAAGGGCTTTTCGATGGTGTAGCGATTCGGGTTCCAGTGGCGGTAGGTTCTATTGCCGATATCGTTTCACTGGCCAAGCGACGGACCTCTGTGGAAGAGATCAACGCCATATTCGTAGAGGAAGCTGAAAGTGAAAGGTATCGAGGCATCCTGGGCGTCACTGACGATCCGATAGTATCTTCCGATATCATAGGAGACCCCCGCGCCTCTATTGTGGACTTGAGAATGACCCGAGTTGTGGATGGTGACCTTGTGAAGGTTATGAGTTGGTACGATAACGAGTGGGGATATTCGAGCCAAATGGTAAAAGAGGCCGTCAGCCTCGCCAAGTCCCTCGGACTGGTCTAAAACGCTAATCCGAGAGGAGAAGTCGTGGACTCTTATAAATACATAATAGTAGGTGGAGGCCTTGCTGGTGCATCGGCCGTAAAGGGGGTCAGGGAGCGAGACCGTGACGGACCAGTTCTCCTGATCGGGCATGAGGAGCATCAACCGTACAACCGCCCTCCTCTTACCAAAAAGCTCTGGTTCGGTAAGAACAAGGTGGAGGATATCTTTGTTAACGATAAGCAGTTTTATCAGAGCAACTCGATTGTTCTGCTGCTCGGAAACGATGTGATCGGGATTGATGTAGGTGCAAAAACGATCACCACTGCAAAGGGCGAAAGATACGAATTCGAAAAGTTGCTCTTGGCTACCGGAGGATTTCCACGAAAACTCCCCATTCCCGGAGGCGATTTGGAGGGAATCGTTTACTACCGTTACTTGGACGACTATTTGAAAGTTCGAAGCGAGGTGGGAACGGACAAATCTGCCGTTATTATCGGCGGCGGTTTTATAGGCTCGGAGATCGCGGCTGCATTGAATATAAATCGTGTAAGGGTGACGATAATCTTTCCCGGTTCATACCTCGTTGATCGAGTTTTTCCGGATTATCTGGGGAAAGCGGTCCAAAGTCGCTTTCAGGAGCGTGGAGTCGAAATCCTCTCCGGGGACAGGCCTGACTCGTTTAGCCGAAACGGGGAAAAGTTCATCACGAACACTGCGAACGGCAGTAAGATCGAATCAGACATACTTATTGTGGGAATTGGAATCACCCCGTCCATTGAACTTGCCAAGAGAGCCGGACTTCAAACCGGCAACGGAATTGTAGTAAACGAATACCTCCAGACCTCGAACCCTGACATTTTCGCTGCCGGCGACAACGCTCTTTTTCCCTATCAGGCACTATCACAGCAGATGCGCGTCGAACATTGGGACAACGCTCTCAACCAAGGCCTGTGGGCCGGGCGGAACATGGCGGGCGCGAAGGAGCCTTATGATTATATGCCCTATTTTTTCTCCGATCTCTTTGAGTTCGGCTACGAGGCAGTGGGTGAAGTTGACTCCCGGCTCGAGACGATTGCGGATTGGCGGAAAGAAAATGATACCGGCGTCGTCTACTATTTGAAGGATAACAGAGTGCGAGGGGTGATGATGTGCAATGTCTGGGAAAAGGTCGAAGCCGCGCGCGAACTAATCCGAAAAGGAGAGCGAGTCACCCCTGAGAGACTGCGCGGAGTAATCCAATGAACTGGTTTAGAGTCACTTGATGATGGATTTAGGGAGCAAAACGGCGCTTGTTACCGGCGCGGGCATGCGAATTGGGCGAGCTATTGCGATTGCACTGGCAAAAGAGCGTGTAAACATTATTATGCACTATCCTTTCGATCCCAGTGAAACCGATGAGCTTCGATCTGAACTGGAAAGCCTTGGAGTGAAGTCGTGGCCTGTAAAGGCGGATTTTACCAAGCCTGAAGAATACGAAAGCCTGATCGAGAAGTCTTCGAAGGTCGCCGGAAATCTCGATATTCTGGTCAACAATGCCTCAATTTTTTCACCTGGGAAGCTCAAAGAGATCAATTTTCCAGACCTTATTCGACATATCCAAGTGAATGCCTGGGCGCCTTTTGTACTTTGCCGTGATTTTGCACGCATGGTGAGCAGCGGGAAAATTATCAACATTCTTGATACAAAAGTGGCGGGCTATGACTTTGCGCATACAGCCTACATTCTGAGCAAACAGATGCTATTCATCCTGACAAAGATGACAGCCATTGAGTTTGCGCCCGGAGTAGCCGTTAACGCCATAGCACCCGGCCTGATACTCCCGCCTGTGGGTGAAGACGCAGGCTATCTCGACCAACTTGCTCAAGCAGTCCCGCTTAAACGTCACGGGGGGCCGGACGATATCGCAGAAGCGGTGGTTTATCTGCTCAAAGGCGACTTTCTCACCGGCCAGGTAATCTACCTCGATGGCGGTCGCCATTTATTGGAGTATGACAATGGACCGCATCCTTATAACTGACTTGAGCGCTCGATGCATAATTGGTGTTAATGACGAGGAAAGGCGTGAGAAACAGGATGTAACCATCAATGTGGTTATTTTTGCCGAACTGCTTGAAGCAGGGAAAAGCGACCGCTTTGAGGACACGGTCGATTATCGCGCCATCAAAAAGCAGATTCTGGCCATGGTCGAGGACTCAGGATTTCACTTAATAGAGGCTCTTGCAGACGCCGTGGCCCAGATATGCCTTAGAAACCCAAAGGTGGCCGAAGTGCAAGTGCGGGTTGAAAAACCATCCGCGTTGCGGTTTGCGCGAAGTGTGGGAGTTGAAATCAACCGACGGCAAGAGGATGTTAATTCGGGGGGCTCGAAGGAGAACGAAATAGGTCCTCACTGATCTGAAAAAGAGTGTTTACTTTGGACTGCCTTAGTTTTTCTCTCGAACCAGTTGCGCCTTTCCGGCTAGACCTGACTACGTGGGCGTTGCGCCGCCGGGCCGAAAATATTATCGACCGGTGGGATGGGAGAACGTATCGACGTGTTCTGATTGTTCAAGAAATGCCAGTTGAAGTTGAACTTGTTCAGACAGCGCCTCCCGACATGCCCCGTTTGCAGGTAACAGCCACAGCGAAAAAAATCTCACCGGGTACAAGGCCGTCTCTAATCTCCGCTCTGACGCAAATGCTGGGCACAAGCTTGGATCTTGCAGATTTTTACAGGTTTGCGAAACAACAACCAAAATTAAATGAGCTGGTGAGACAGTTCAGGGGCGTTAAACCTCCGCAGTTTCCAACGATCTTCGAAGCTCTGGTGAATGCCGTCGCATGCCAGCAACTCAGCCTTTCGGTCGGAATCCTCCTCCTAAATCGACTGGCTTTAGCCTTTGGCCCTTCGGTTGGAAAACAGGGAGACGACGCTTACGCATTCCCCCCTCCTGAAAACCTCTCAGCACTGGATCCGGAGGCGTTGCGACCACTGGGATTCAGCCGTCAGAAAGCCCTTGCCATCATAGGATTGGCGTCATCCATTGTTGAGAAACAGCTAAATCCGGATGAGCTGGAGAATTTGGACAACGAGGCTGCCGCCAAGCGGTTGGAGAAACTGAGGGGGATTGGCCGTTGGAGTGCTGAGTATGTCTTACTGCGTGGGTTAGGACGTTTGGACGTCTTCCCTGCCGACGACGTAGGGGCTCGAAATAAACTCAGAAACTGGCTGGGCCTTCCCGGCACCTTAAATTATGAGGGAGTGAGGCATTCCATTGCGTTATGGAAAGCCTATGGCGGTTTCATCTACTTTCACCTGCTACTGAAGGGACTTGGGGAGGCAGGTTTTTTGTGAATGTCCGGGTAGAAAGGTAAAATTATGATTAAAGTAAAGCGCGTTTATGAACATCCGGAGCCAGGTGATGGGGTCCGCTTTCTGGTCGAGCGACTTTGGCCGCGCGGGATGAAGAAGGAATCTCTTTATATGAAAGCTTGGCTCAAGGAAGTAGCCCCGAGCAACGACCTGCGCCGATGGTTCGGACACGATCCCGATAAATGGTCCGAATTTGAGAATAGGTACTTTGCTGAACTGGATGCCCGGTCTGAAGTTGTGCAGCCTATTATAGAGGCAGCCAGGCGGGGAGAGGTGACCCTGCTCTACAGCGCACATGATACCGAACGCAACAATGCTGTGGCGCTCAAGGAGTACATAGAGGCGCGAGCTGCCTAATCCAATTTTTGCTTAATCTCTCTTAGTTACTCCCGTCGCGGAATTTTCCTACGTCCTTGACCGATGATCTTGCAGAGATTGTCAATCTCTGAACCTTTTTTACATGAATGGGAATCGGCAAAGTTCTGACTGGGTTATAGGAGGGACAATTTGGATCACCGTTTCCTTGAAGAAATCGTCGATTCTCTATCGGACGCGCTGATTACCATCGACCGGAATGGCAAAATTATCGTTTGGAACGAAATGGCCAGGACAATTTTCGGCTATGAGATAGAAGAAATACAGCAGATGGGTTTGGATACAATCATACCTCCAGCCTATCGTCAAAAACACCAAGAAGCATATGATCTATTCATCAACTCCATAGAGAATAAGAGTTCACACGTTTCCAGAATCAGGCAATTTGAGGGACTGCGCAAGAGCGGAGAACTGTTTCCAATCGAGTTGACACACTCTTTCTTGAAAGTGAGCGGCAAGGAATTTTATATAACGGCCATTGTTCGCGACGTGTCGCTACGCAAGCGATACGAGATCGTTCGAGAGACACTCGAACGCATTACCCGCCATGACTTGAAAAACAAGCTCTCCATCATTTCTCTTGCAGCCAAGAGGCTTGCCCTTATTTCCGGCGATCGTGAGTCCCCGACCGCAAAATATATGGAGATCATTCAGAGCGAATCCAAAGGATCGATTGAACTGCTCGATTCCACCAGAGAGATTATTCTCCTGGAAACTGGGGAATATAAGCGAAAAGATGAGATAGTAGACTTGGTAGATCTACTCGCTCGGAAATCTGAGCACATGGAGCCAATGGCTGCAGCTAATATGGTCAGGCTCTCTTTCCGTAACGATATCTCACATAAGGTGATGCTTCAGGCAGACGCATCGTTGTTGGGACGAGCCTTTGAGAACCTTATCAAAAATGCGCTCGAAGCGGAAGAGCCTTCCGGCACGGTTGAATTGATCTTGAAAGAAAATGAAAATGGAGTCCCTGTCCTGGAGATTCACAATGGCGGCAAGCCGATCCCGGAAGAAGTACAGAAGCTCATTTTCTCTCCATACTTCACCTATGGGAAAAAAGAGGGAGTCGGTCTCGGATTGTATTCAAGCAAGCTGATTATAGAAACGATTCATGGCTGGCAAATTTCCTTTCTTTCGGGACCCCTGGAAACTGTCTTCCGGGTTACATTCGGTTCCCGTGCGATATGAACATTTACATGCACTGGCAAAACCCGTTATGCATTTGCTCAGAACCGGCAGTCAACAACCAAAACCGGGCATTGCAAGCGGAATGAAAAATGCTTTAGCAAAACTTCCTTCCGGTTCTTTTGCCATAGTAATGGCAACGGGGATCGTCTCCATTGCTTCGGAAATGATTGGAATGAGGCTAATCGCCGAAGTTCTTTTCCGGCTGAACATCGTAATCTTCTTAATCCTCTGGATTTTGCTCCTGGCCCGCATTGTTCTCCATCCAAACCTCCTTTTTTCAGAGTTGGGGGAATTCAGCCAAGGGTCCGAGTATCTCACTATCGTTGCCGGGACCTGCATACTTGGCAATCAGTTCCTGCTCCTGGACCGTGCCCTCGTTCCAGCCATCACGCTCCTGAGCCTGGGCACCCTGCTTTGGGTGATTCTTATTTACGGGGCGTTTACATTATGTACGACGAGAGCAGGCAAACCGCCTTTCGAGAAGGAAATAAACGGAGCATGGCTTTTATTTGTCGTGGGGACCCAATCTGTTTCGGTCTTGAGCGGCATGGTCGGGTCCGAAGTTTCAAACTCGAATAATCTGCTTCTGTTTTTTTCCCTCAGCACCTTCCTGGTGGGATGCATGCTCTATGTACTGATTATCACTCCTATCTTTTACCGCTTCATATTCTACGACCTCAAACCGGACGATCTCAGTCATACCTATTGGATCAATATGGGGGCTGCGGCAATAACCACTTTTGCAGGAGTAGAGTTAATTACAAACGCCCCTGACCATCCTTTTCTAAATGGAACCTTACAATTTGTAGCCGGATTCACTCTCTTCTTTTGGGCAAATTCAACCTGGTGGATTCCTTTTCTCGTACTCCTGGGTATTTGGCGTTTCATTCTCCATCGGCAAAAGCTCTTCTACGACCTGCAGTACTGGAGCGTTGTTTTTCCACTGGGAATGTACACAACTTGTACATTTAGCCTTTCCAAGGTCATGAAGCTGAGTTTTCTCATCGTTATCCCGCGATTTTTCATCTATTTGGCCCTGCTGAGTTGGGCCATTCTGTTTGCGGCACTACTGTTTACATTGATTAAAGCCGTCCTGGACCAAAAGCTGCGGACATGACCGTTTCCAGTTACTATTAGCCCGGTGACCGCCCTGGAAATCAGCGCACCGTACAGGAGGTGAAGGGCTTTGTAACGTTCAGGAGACCCCTTTTTCCGCTTCGATTCAGCTCGCCCATTGTCGTTCCGGAGTAGGACTTCCAAGGCGGATTGATCGTAAATTCAATATCTTAAAAATCATGATTCTCGGCTCAAAAGCACTGCCGGAATGACGATTTCGACAGTGCACAACTTGCCGAATAGAGATGAAAAAATGAATGAGACTTGGTGAAGTGCGGATATAAGCGGAGGTAACACCGTTGCTTTAGGGAGCGTCCGTCGGTTTCGGGAATGAATTACACCGTCGGAACGACTTCCTCGAAAAGAAAATCGCCCGTTTGTTTACGAGGAAAGCCTGTTTGCCGCTTCTCGGGCCGGCAGAGGTCGGAAATGCGGAAGTCTTGTCAGCAGGAACATTCTTTGTCGTAAGCGCCGCAGCAAATGATCAGGCCGCCAACTTTCTCGAAGTAGACGCACTTTGGAAGTATCTTCCTGGTGATCGGGTGGTACCACTTGTACTCCACCCAACCGGACCCGGAGGAACCGGCTCTTTCAACGATCTCTTTGATGAAACATCTGCCGTCCGAATCCCGCAGATCGATGAAATCCCTTCCCACGAACTTGTCGTCGAGTCCATGGGCCAGCATGGTGCCTGTAGAGTTGAGGACGAAGAGGTATAGGTCGTTTTCGGTGAACATTCCGTGGGGATTCGAGAATTCGGCCAAGGCAATCCTCTTGCCGGCAATGATGCAAAAGGTTTTCGCTTCGTCAACAAAACCTCTCGCTTTTTCCAGCTGCTTCGAGTTCATTTTGCCCTCCTGTCTGGAGTCAAAATGCAACCTGGAAAATCCCGAATTGTGCTAAATATAAGCACCGATGCATGTTTTTTCAATCGAATGCACCTCGCTTGAGCTTTGGTTCACTAAGCACTTTCCAAGCTTATTGTCCTGTCATTTCGGGTATATTCAAATATACTCCGTTTTCTTATATTGATGACATGCGCAGGCTCTCGGGTCCGCCCGCCTCCGGAACGAGAGTGAGTGCGTAAGAGAGCCGGGCTGAAATACGGCAAATTGCGATCGACTTGAAAAGCTGCAACCTGATAGAAGCAGGATCATAGATGAGCAAACACATGCAACTGACAGTCACCGTCCGGCCTTACTACCAGGCGGGAATCGAGAAGACCTACCCGCGGCTGGCCCGCCACCTGGGGTACCTGGCCCCGGACCTTGCCGGGAAGAGTCCTTCCCTCTACGAACTGGCCGGAGAGTTGGACCGCCTGCTCTACATGTTTGAAGGAACGAAACTGAGAGAGGTGCTCATGCGGCACCGCGAAGCACTCAAGCAGGTATACGAGAAAACACGGGACAACATCTCAAACTGGAATCTTTCCGCAGCGGACCGCGGCCTTTATCAACTCGAAGATATATTTGACGAGATAGAAGCGGAATTGTCCTGAATTATTGACCTCAAGACCTTAAAACCCTGGAACCCGGCTCAAAAGCACTGCCGGGATGACGGGATTGGGGCTCCATGCCGAGAACCGGATACCCGCCAAAGGCCTGCCGCTATTCCCCACCGGCCCTTATCTGTGAGCTTTGCCGCAGCTTCACGAGTTCGTCTATCAGGAACAAATCTGTGAGAAGCGTTCGCAGATGTATGGATGCGTTCAGGTTATCGATCAACTGGGAACTGATCCTTGGCTGGACGAGCACCAGCCGGACTGCTGCGAGGGCATTCGAGGTATCCCGATCCAAAACCGCCAGAAAATCCCGGTACGGATCGGCGGGTTCAAGCCGCAGTTCCCGCACAACCGCGGCATATGCCCCGGCAAGGCCGGACGCGGCCTCGACGGCTCGGGACAATAGTTCCCGAAGCTGTGTCCCCTGCCCGCTCCCGTGTTCGCCGGAGTTACCCTGCGCCGCGTAGGCCAGCATGAACTCGTAGCATTCTTCAATAGCATCGCAGCGCTCGACAATATCTTCGAAAATAGTCTTCATCGTTCCTCTTCCGGCTATCGGGAAACTTGTCAGTCGCAGGCCCACTGTCCCGGGTCGTGGTGCTCGAGGTAGTATTTGCGATCCATTGTGCCGAAAACCATGGCCCTGGTTATCGGCAGCTTCTCAGGCCGCAGCGCGAAATAGACATGGATGATCGCAAGCGCGATCAAGCTCACGCCGGCAAACCCGTGCAGCAGGTACACCATCCCCCAGGTCATATCGTCAAAAAGATACGGGTTGCGGGTGAAGAACGGCGTCCGCACCCGGGACATCATGAGCACCCCGGTGGCAGCCATGCACAGCCCGACGGCAACGAGTGCGAGATGGAAGAGCTTGTTTCCGAGCAGGTATTTGCCCGGCTTTCCGGGGGCCGGACCGGAGTTGCCCAAAGTGCGCGTCATGGCGCGCCGGGCGTTATTAAGGTCGGTCCAGTTCGGCCAGATCGACCGGAATTCCAGGAACAGAACGGCATGGATAATGTGGAAGGCAATAGCGAGAACCAAAACGATTCCGGCAATCCAATGGATTTCCACCCAGGAAAACCGCAGGCCTACTTTCGGCAGAAAGGCGGTAAAGAGCAGCGTGAACATGGCGGCGGCCATTACCCAGTGAAACAGCCTTGCCGCGAGGGAATGCCGCGGCACTTTCTCCGGGACGCATGCCGCCTCCTCAGGGGGGACCGGCTCGGTCGGGACCTCGGGCTTCGAACGAAAACGCATCCAGACGGCGTGAACAACCAGGAAAGCCAGTCCGGCAAAAAGGGATACCCACAGCAGGTACCAGGCAATGTGAATCGGGACTTCCTGCCCCCACGGATTTTGAGCCCATGTAATCACGCCCATTATTCCTCCCTGCCGCGTACGGCCCTTTTTACGAGATTGCGCACGAGCGTCACCTTGTATGCATTGTGCTGGAGCGGCTGAGCGCCCGAGGTCGCGAGCCTTCCGACCATCTCCGCGGTTTCGTCGTTTTGAGGTTTGCCGCGAACAGCGTCCTCAACCCGCGCCAGGCGAACAGGGTGCGCCGCTACGGCGTTGAGAGCCAGGCGCATTCTTTCGATCCGGTCTCCGGATACGATCGTTGCGGATGCAATATTCACCAGAGGAAAGTCCCAGACATTGCGATCCCGGACCTTTTCGAAATAGAATCGTGCACCAGCCCAGGCGACAGGAATCCGGATTGCGGTCAGCAGGTCTCCGGGGTCGAGAACGTTCATTCGGGTAATGTCGTATCCCGGTCCGATGAAATAGTCTTCCGCTTTCACTTCACGCGTCCCATGGGCGTTTCGGATGCTCATCCGGGCATCCAGGGCAATCAGGGCAGGCGCCGTATCGGACGGGTTTACCGCGACGCAGCGGTCGGCGTCGAAGATTGCATGCTCCCGGTTCTGGCCGGTCGGCGTATCGGCGTAACACGTATTGCCGCCGGCACGGTAGCACGGCCAGCCGTTCCGGTAATACCAGCATCGGGCATCCTGGGAGACGTTGCCCCCGATGGTCCCCTGGTTGCGTATCTGGGGCGAAGCCGCCGATTCCGCCGCATGGGTCAGGATATTGAATTTCTCCTTTACAACCGGATGGCTCACAACTTCGGTCAAGGTCGTCATGGCCCCTATTTCGAGCCCTCCATCGACCTCGCGCACTCCGCGCAATTCCTTTATCTGACTCAAATCGACCACCACCTTTGGCCGTTTGATCCGATCCTTGAACCATTCGAGACTGTCGAGCCCGCCCGCCAGTACCCAGGCGCCGGACCCGTACCGGGAAAGCAGCTCCAGCGCGTCCTCCGTGGTTGCCGGCTGAAAGAGCTGGAACGGCTGCATAACATCGCGAATTATCGCCATAACACTTTCTCCTGCGGCATCAGAAACTTATGGAACATAACAAAGCACGTGCTTGAACCATCGGGCCTGCCGGGCCGGGGTTCCCAAGGAAGATCTTGGGAACCAGCGAAAACCCAACCGGGAGCGGCGTGGGGTGGGCATCCAAGCTTTATCGTGCCCACCATCCAGCCCCTTGGAACAAACCTAATCGGGATGGCCGGGCGGTGGGCACCCGAAAAGGCCGGGTACCCACCCTACCGTCGCTGCCGCACTTCCGAATCGAAATCTCATCCTCATTCAAACGCGTCCGGGACGCGGCGACCCTGCTCTTATCAAACTTCAATCCAGCTTCGCGTTATCGCGGTTTCCCGACCGCGCCATTTCACTCTTCCCGGCCGGCACGGTCAGGAAACCGTGCCTCAACTCAACCTGACTTCATCCTCATTCAACCGGGTCCTGGTACCCGGTGACCATGCCGGCTCCCGTCAGCGCATCTAAACCGGCTTTCCGGCCTGAAGCGAAGCCAGGATCATATCGGCCGTCACGGGCGCGCGACGAAAGACGTCGTCGCCCAGGGCGTTCATAAGCGCATTGAGAACCGCCGCGCATGCGCCTCCGACCGGCGGCTCGCCGATTCCGCGCGCGCCGACCGGCGTCTCAGGATCGGGAATGCCCAAGGCTTCCCATTGCATCCTGGCAGGTGAATCGAGTATGGTCGGCGGCTTGGTATGGTAGAACCGCTTGGCCAGCGGCAATCCGTAGTGCAGGTCGTACACCCACTTCTGGCCGACAGCGTGACCGATGCCGAGCATGGAACGACCGAGCACCTGGCCTCCGAAGGCTCGCGGATGCACCACCACCCCCGAGTCAGCGACCACGAGGAAATCCGGGATAGTATACATGCCCGTTTCGGAATCGACTTCGACCTCGGCAAAGCTTGCCACGTACGAAAAGGTCTGGCCGTCCCGCGGAAACTTGTCGCGCGCAACAGCAAGAAGCCCCTGGCCGGCAAGTGCCTTGACGGACTCCTTCGTGAGCTTGTTGATATCGTCCGGAAACTCGTGCCCGTCATAGATGCCGCCAAGTGCTACAGCTCTCTCCGCCGCCTCAGCGAAGCTCATGCCCTCCCCGCCGTCGGAACGGAAGACACGCTCCCCGGCAATTTCATATTCTTCAGGGCTCCCGCCAAGAGTCAGGGCCGCGACTTCCCGCAATTTCTTTTTGGCGTCCAGGGCCACGGCAAGGGCCGCCCGAGACATGGCATGTATGGTCTGGCTGCCGCCGGAAACGCAACTCCACGGCAGATGCCTGTCGGTATTGCCCCAGACTATCTCGCACCGCTCCCAGGGAACTCCCAGGGCATCGGCCGCTACGCGAAAGACGTCGCTCCACGACTCCGTTCCCAGGTTGCCTATGCCGCAGTGGAATCGGATGACTCCGTCAGGCTTTATGACAAGAAGTCCGTCATATCCTATGGTACCGGCAACAAAGCAGCCCAGGCCCACGCCGATCCCGCGGACTTTCGCTCCCTTGCGTTGAGCACCCCCGGCTTTGCGCGCGTCCCAGTCGAAAAGAGATGCTCCGCGATCGAGGGCCTCCCTGACAAATGCGCTCGTGGCATGTGGACGTGATCCGTTGGCCCCCGGCGCTCCGAATTCGGCCTTGCCCTGCGGAGCGTTGATCCGCCGGATTTCCACCTGGTCGATCCCGAGTTTCCGCGCGGCCTTCGACAGCACCGGTTCCATGAGCGTCACGCCCTGCATGCCTCCGGGGGAGGTCTGGGCGGCGCGTGTGGGCGTATTGGTCAGGACGGAAATCCCTCGCCACCGCATAGCGGCGGGCTGATAGAGGAGCGAGACGATGCGGCCCGACTGGACGCAATCGTTGTTATCATTGTGCGGACCGTTGTCCTGGAGGACAAACATATCGAGGGCAAGCAGGCGGCCCTCCCTGGAAAAACCCACCTTCATGCGCCCGCAGAGACTCGGGCGCGCGCGGCCGATGAAATGCTCCGCCTCGCGGCTGACACGCATCATGACCGGCGCATTCGTCTTCTTTGAAAGGAGTGCCGGGATCACCAGCGAAAGAGAACCCGTAATCTTGCTGCCGTACCCGCCGCCGGTATATTCGCTGATAAACACGATCTTGTCGGTTTCCACATTCAGCCATCGCGCTATGGCCGGGATGGTCTGTATAGTCGCCTGTGTGCCGGAATGGATGAAAACCTTACCGTTTTGCCAGTAGGCCAGGGTCGAACGGGTCTCCAGGGTCTGGTGGCTCGTGTTCGGGGTCGTAAAAGTCTCGTCGAGTACCAGTGCCGCATTAGCAAACCCGGCTTCGATATCGCCGTACAACCACTGGGCGGCGGGTTTGTCGGTGGGCAGTTGCCCATCCTTAGCCTGAGAAAAATCCGCTTCGGTCCATTTGATTTCACGCACCTCGGGAGCGGGAGATTGAGATTCCTCCGGCTTTTTCTCGGGCTGAACCCATACGTTGCCTTCCATTCGGGCATTCGGACCGCCGGGACGCAGACTGTCCAGGGGATCGATCACGAACGGAAGCGGATCGTATTCGATTTCTATTTTTTCGATGGCATCGGCAGCCGTCAGTTCATCGACAGCAGCCAGGGCGAGGATGGGAGCGCCCTGGAATGCCGGTTCCATGCTGAGCGCGGTTTCCGACCACCTGGTAGCCTTGACCACGGCGCCGGTGTCGGTCACGAAATCGGTCGGCGGAGGGAGTTCGTCCGCGGTGAGAATCGCTTTCACGCCCGGGGTCGCCAGTGCGGCATCGGTATTGATGCGCTTCACGCGCGCATGGGGCATGGGGCTCAGCAGCAGCTTGCAATAGAGCATGCCCTCGGCGCTGAAATCTTCGGTGAACCTGGCCGCTCCCGTCAGCTTCGCCTGCAGGTCCGGGGTGGTATAGTTGCTGCCGACCAGCTTCTGTCCGGAATTCTTCGCTTCGTCCGGCATGGCTAAGCCTCCCTGAGATATTTCGCGCCGCGCATCAGGCCGTCGAGGATCTTCTCATAATCCTGGCAGCGGCACAGATTTCCGGAGATCCCGTGAGCCATTTCATCACGGGTCGGGTTGGGATTGGTTTTCAAAAAGCCCATTGCCGCCATGAGAAAACCGGGAGCGCAGTACCCGCACTGGAAGCCCTGTTCGTCAAGGACGCCCTGCTGCAGCGGATGGAGCTTCCCATCGGCGCCGGCAAGCCCTTCGACGGTCACGATTTTCTTTCCCCTTACGGAATGCGTGAGGATCGAGCAGGAGTACTGGGGAATATCGTCGATAAGCACGGTGCAGGCGCCACACTCGCCGCGATCGCAGCCAATCTTGACCCCGGTGAGCCCAAGCTTGCTGCGGAGCGTTGATGCCAGCGTTTCCTGCTGCATCACATCGACGTGGCGCTGCTTGCCGTTAACATCGAGCGTTATGAGCCTTTCGACCGACCCGGGAGAAGCTTTCGAACCCGCAAGCACCGTGCCCTTGAACATGTAGCCGGCTCCAGACACGGCCCCCGCTGCGATTACGCCCTTGATAAAGGCCCTTCTCGTGATCCTTTTTTGCGCAATATCCTCATTTTCGGTATCGGACATGCAAATCACCTCGTCCCGCATTATTCACAACAGGCTCTTTTGACCCAAAGCGTTCCTTTTGGCAATTTCGGACTTTGGGTCGTGAACGGAACTCCCCGCCTCACATCCGGAACAGAATAGGGAAAGAGCGGGCCGTTCTTCGAAACTTTGATTCTACATACCATGGACAATTTACGAATTTGTGACCGAGGCTTTACGTTCTGTAAAAGATCCTCGCGAGGATTTCATAAAGTTATTCCCGAAGATTGCTAAGTCGGCTCGCGGTGGATGTACATCTGCCCCACTCCGGCCTGGTCCGTCGGGAAAACGACCATCTCCTGGATGTTTACACGTTGCGGCCGCTCCAGGCACCAGATCACGGCATCAGCAATGTCTTCGGGCAGGAGGGCATCGATTCCCGCGTATACGGCTTCCGCTTTCGTTTCATCTCCCAGGCGGGCAAGGCTAAACTCCGTTTTGACCATCCCGGGCTCGATGTTCGTTACGCGGATTTTCTTTCCGATCAGATCCATGCGCAAGCCTTCGGTAATTGCCCGTACCCCGAACTTCGTCGCACAGTAAACGACGCTGCCGGGAAGGGTCCAGCGGCCCGCGACCGAACCGATATTCACGATATACCCCGAATTGCGTTCGATCATGTGCGGCAGGATCAGGCGCGTCATATAAAGCAGACCTTTGAGATTGGTATCTATCATCTGCTCCCAGTCCCCGATCGCTTGTTTGTGCATCGGGCCGGTTCCTCTACCCAGTCCGGCATTGTTGACAAGTATCGAAATCTTCGAAACAAGGTCCGCTTTGCCCTTGAGCGCGGCCTCGCACTGTTCGAAGTCGCCGATGTCGAATACCAGCGTTTCAACCTGCACTGCATACGTACGAGTGAGTTCGTCCCTGAGTTCCAGCAGCCTGTTTTCCCTGCGTGCACAGACGAGAAGATTGACTCCGCGGGCAGCCAACTGTCCGGCAATAGCCTTCCCCATCCCGGCTGAAGCACCTGTAACCAGTGCCCATGAATCTTTCATAGGGTATCCCTCGTATCAGTGATTCATTTTTCCGCGGCGGGCGTTGCCCTTTGCGCAACCTATCCTCCTGCCCGGGCTCATCCGGAACGGAGTAAAGATAAACATCCCCGCCGCAAAAGCCGGAATCGGTGCAAAATCTTCGGCTGCTTCATGTGAAATCCCCAAGGCGAAAAAATTCTTTGCAACACTTTTTGTCTGTTTTCAGATGATAGGTATGAAAATGTTGGAATAGAATCACAGGATCAAGACTGGATCAAACGATCTCTGCTGATTGTGACGTCATTCTGACGGTAGGGCAAAAGAACTCCCTTTTTCCCCAAGCCGTAGATGGTAGATGCCTGAACATGCATCATATCGGCACGGAGCGCAGCAATCTCATGAACGGTGAGACGACTGAAAGAAAAATAAAGGCCCCCACAGCCACGGATTGGGACAGACTGCGCACTATGAGCGGCGCTGAACTGCATGCGGCTGTCGAATCCGATCCCGACGCGTACCCCACCGATGAAGAGTTTTGGAAGGAAGCGGAAGTTATTTGGCCGCGTTAAATCAATTCTTTCTGATCAGGTAAATCCCATCCCGAATTGTAAGAAACAACTTCTCGACCCGGCCGTCCGCGTTCACCATTTCATTGAATTCCGCCATGGCCCGGCTGTCTTCGTCCTTTGGATCGAAGATCCTGCCGTACCAGAGCGCGTTGTCGGCAAGGATCAGGCCGCCGGATCGTACAATCCTCATAGCTTCGGCATAATAGGCAATGTAGTTCTTTTTATCTGCGTCGATAAAAATGAGGTCCGCCCAAGCGTCAGGCAGGTTTTTCAATATATCGAGCGCCTCGCCCATCCTGATTTTGATCTTGCTGCCGCTGGGACTTCGGTTGAAATAACCCTGCGCGATCTTTGCATAGTCCGGGTTCTTCTCGATCGTGACGATTTCTCCGTTCGTGGGGATCGCTTCGGCCATTGCCAGCGCAGAGTAGCCGGTAAAGGTGCCGACCTCGACAATACGCCGCGCGCCGGAAAGCAGGGCAATCAACTGCAGGAATCGACCTTCCGTCCTGCCGGTGAGCATGCTCGGATAGGGTGTGCCCGTCAGTGTAAAACTCTCGATTTCTTCCAGGATGTCCGACAGGGGCGATGTGTGATCGCCGGCATATTCTTCAGCGTGCTTTGCAACGGCATCCATAAAGCAGTAGATGCCGGAATATCGAGCAGACTTTCCCTTGAAACCTGATTTATTGCTCATTCAAAAACCCTCCCTGATTTTTTGTGATCTCACGGTGATGGTCGGATAAATTAGGGTAATTTTCACCGTTCGCAAGCAGCGCATTCGGTCGCACCGGGCAACGGTCGCGAAGACTCGCCTTTTTTCTTTCAAGTATTTTTAAGGAAATCCGATTTCAATAATGTAATGAGGGGTCTTTTCGGCAGACACCTGCCGGATCACTGAAAATCGTTGATTTTCCCTGTTTTCGTAAGGAATTCGACACCGTCCGGAATGGGAACGCATCGTGGCACATTCTATGAATAACGTACGTTTACCGGGACTGATCGCAATCTTTATCGCCCTGAGCTGCATGACCGGTTGTATAGCGAGCCGACTTCACGAACAGTCGAGCCGGTCCGTACAATCGGGCATGGAAGTTTTTGTGCAGTCGGCAATAGAGTATCACCTGATGGATACGGCAGTCGTATTTCCATTCAGCTCGCCTCCGGAATGGGAGAATACAATTGGTCCGATGACGTCCGCCTTTCAGGCCCGGCTTGTTCAGAGGCAGCCGTTCAGGGAGATAAAGGCGCTCCCCTATCCCGTAAAATCGGATACGGAGGCACTCTGGTTTGCCAGGAACGAGGGATGCAGTCTCGCCGTCATCCCCTCAACCCTGTATCGGATGGACGGGACTGGGGCAATGCCCACGAAGGTGGTGATCCGGACCAGAATACTGGATGCGAGAAGCGGCAACGTCCTGTGGGATGTGAAGCAAGAGGCAATTTCCGAACCGGGAGCGGACATAGACCTGACATGGAACACCATCTCGGGCCAACCCGCTCAGAGGTGTTACGTCCTGGTCGACCGGCTTGCATCGCAGTTTGCCGATTTCCTGGCGCTGCCCTATGAAGTGAAAGAGAAGGAAAACAAGAATTCAACGGGTTTGATCCCCCGATTATTCAGATTGCAGTAAACTTTTCGCAGCGATCATTGGAGACCGCCATGAGTGTAAACACAGGTGAAATTCAACCGGTGGGGAACGAACAGTGGGTTGCCCCGGACCTGAACAGAAAAGAAGCCCACGTTGTCGCGCCCGTCGGAAGGAGCGAAGGTGGAGCCGCCACGAAGCTCGAGGACAACAAGACCAATTACAGGCCCGGCTCGGATTCTTCGCCCGACAGACAAACGCAGGGGCAGAACGAACTCCCCAAAGAACTGCAGGATTTTCTGAACGAAACCTTTAATATTCGCCTCGAATACAAAAAAGGGGCGGATGGAAGAATGGTCGTTCAGGTGCTCGACAGCACCACGGGAGACGTGATCCGTCAGATCCCGCCGGAAAGTTTTGACAAAATCAGTGAGAAGTTGGAGGAATTGCGGGGAATTATATTTGATGGCAAGGCGTAAATGCTTGTGGTAAATAAAGACATGATGCCACGACCCGAGACGGCCGCAAGGGTGCTTGTCGCCGACGATGACGAAGTGTTTCAGGAGATCCTCGCGGAAACGGTCGAGGAAGCAGGCGCGGAGGTGGAACTCGCTCCCGACGGACTGGCCGCTCTCGAACGCCTGGCGTCCGCCGATTTCGATATCCTGATCTCCGACCTGAACATGCCTCGCATGGACGGCCTTACCCTTTTGCGGCAGGTCCGCACATTATACCCCCATATTCTCAGCATTCTGGTGACCGGATTCGGGAGCCTGGAGTCGGCAATCGAAGCTTTGCGCCTTGGGGCTTACGACTACATACAGAAGCCTTTCATGGTCGAGCAGGTGGCCGTAACCGTGCGGAATGCAATCGAACGGGTAAGAAGCATCAAGGAAAAGGAAGCTCTGCTGGCCCGGATAGAGGAATTGCACAAGAAGCTCTGCCTTCTGGAAGGCAAGGAGTACCCGGAGCACGAAATTTATGATAATTCGGGCAACCTGATCCGTATGCCTTTTCCTGCCGGGGCCCGGAGTTTTCGGCCCGAAACTTTCCTCGAAACACCCGAGGGAAATCCGAACAGGGCCATCGCCGCTCTCGAGAATCTCAAGAATCTCAAGAGGGAAGGCGTTATAACCGAATCGGAACTCGAAAGATTGAAACTCGTTATTATCAAGAGGATAGAGTCGGGCAGGCTATGAAAATACTGATCGTCGAAGACGATGTAGTGCTGGGCGAGCTTCTTCAGGAATGCCTGCAGCGATTGGACCACGAACGGGTACGCGTGTGCCTGACCGGGCAGGAAGCGTGCAATGTAATAGAAGAGGAAGCTTTCGACTGCGCCTTTGTGGACCTGCGCCTCCCGGATATTGACGGACTCAGGCTCCTTACGAAGTTTAAAAGCGAAGATCCCGGGCTCCCGGTGGTCATGATGAGCGGGTACCCCACCATGGACCACACCATAGAGGCTATGCGCAAGGGGGCCTCCGATTTCCTCACCAAGCCTTTCACTCTCCAGGACGTAGCCCTCACACTGCAACGGATAACCAAAGAACGACAGCTTCTTCTCCAGAACCTCGGTCTGCAGCTCGAATGCCAGGCACGCAAGGAGCTGGAAAAGGTAAACCTTGAACTCGAAAATAAAGTCAGCGAGCAGACCAGACTCTTTCAGATATCCAGGGAAATCGATGAAGTCCGGTCAAGCGAAGAACTTTATCCTTGTATAGTCAAGCTTGCATCTACGCTCGAATCCGTTGAAAAAGTCAGTTTCTTCATTGTCCCCCAGGACAGGAACAGCCTGCTGGCCATGGCCGGCTGCGGATGGAAACCGGATGAAACCTGGCCGCGAAAGATCAAACTCGCCGGGGACAAAATGCGGGACGTACTGGGAAACGGCGCGTCTCATGTCCTGGTTCACTCGGATGATATTGCAAGTGCATTCGAAAACGGGCCGGAAACCGACAGGATGCTCTCCTGCTGGCCTCTTCGTATCCGGGGGGAGCCTTTCGGCCTGCTGATGGCTTTCCACAAGGAAGCTTACAGGTCCCTGACGACTGATGAGACCCGGCTGTTCGACTTTCTTATCAGAAAGGCCTCTCTCGCCGTCGAGAACATGGCCCTCTATGAAAGCCTGATAAGCAATTTCTATGGAATTCTGAAATCGCTCGTAAACGCTCTGGAAGCAAAAGACCTGTACACGGGCAAGCATTCGGAGCGAGTGACCCGTTATGCCACAGAAGTAGCGCGCAAGATGGGCTGCACCGGGGCGCAGATCGAGTCCATGCAGACGGTCGGGCATTTGCACGATATCGGCAAGATCGGCGTTCACGACAGCATCCTGAACAAGCCCGGCTCTTTGACCCGCGAAGAATATGAAATCGTCAAGAATCACCCCGTCATTGGCGAATCCATAGTATCCGAACTGGGGCTCAGCCCGGATGAGAGATCGATCATCAGGCATCACCACGAAAGGTGGGACGGAGAAGGTTACCCGGACGGTCTAGCCGGAGAAGATATCCCGCTTCTTGCCAGGATCGTCAGCGTTGTGGACGCATTCGACGCGATGACGTCGAAACGGGCATATCGTGATGCCATGTCTCGCGATGAATCGATTGCCGAGTTGCTGAGCAATCGTGGGAAACAGTTCGATCCCGCTGCCCTGGATGCATTTCTTGAACTGATCGTGAAGCTGAGATCCAAAGAATAATCCGGTTCGAATAAAGATTGGAAAGAGTTATGGCTGCAGAGGAAATGATGGAACGGTTCATGGAGGCCCTGTACGAAAAAGATCGCTTAAACTATGCCGGATCCTTTGTCCAGGGCTTCGTGCACAATGCAAACGGTCCTCTCCAGAATCTTACGATGCTGACGGAAATGCTTTTAGCCGGTGTGGATGTTCAGGACCGGCTGTTCAAAACCAACGCCGGCGAAAATGAAAAATGGTCTGAAGTCCTGGAAAAGCAGCGAAAAAGACTGACCCAGATGCGCGACCAGATTTTCAACATGGCCGGGGACTTGCGCGAATTCATGCAGCTGCACGAAATCGAGCGAAGCGGGACCGAGATCGATATCAATGCTCTGGTCTCGAGAATGGCAAGAGTCTTCCGCTCCGACCTCTTTTTCAAACACCAGGTCCAGGTGGAATTGCGCCTGGCCAAAAACCTGCCGCATATAAAAGTGCCGGGCCGCGATCTGGTCCCTGCTCTTTTCCACCTTTTCCAGAATGCCGTAACGGCCATGAAGACCTCCCAGAAAAGAGAATTTGTCGCCGAAACCAGCATGCGGGACGGAGAGATCCTGGTCCGTATAATGGACACCGGATGCGGACTGAACGGATGCAGCGAAACAGAGACCTGTTTCGGACTTTTCCAATCCGGGTGGCCCCAGGTTGAAAATCCGGGAGAATTCAAAAGGCCTCACTTCGGATTCGGTCTGTTCGCCGCAAGGCAACTCCTCTCCCCTTACGGATGCACCGTCTCGCTGGGAGAATACGAGGGATGCACATCGGCCGTGATCCGTATGCCTCTGCCCGTAAAATCGGCATAATATTCCACTTCTCTGGAAATTCTTTCCACGTTGCCCCGGATATCCACTGCGCGAGATGGCGGAATTGATATCACGATACTACTCACATCTGGCCGTTATGACGAAATCCGACTTTTTCAGGGGTAGCCTTGCAGGAGATAAAACAGCTTCCCTCATGCGTTTGCGGACTCTGGACACATGATGTCCCGAGACATTAGGAGGAATTTCGATGCTCCCGGGAACTCACATCGGACTTTGGCAGGCGATTTGCTTTATAGTGAGCCAAACTTAAGATTCGATAGTTCCCAGGTTTGGTCTTGACGGAGGTTGTATGAAAATTGATGACTTGATTAGACAACAGGCGATCCAAGGGACCACGGAAGCAAAGAAACAGGATGCCGCAAAATCGGGAGAAGACTTTGCCGCTCTTCTTCAGAGTGAAATAACGGGCTCGCAACTTGGCGCCGAGGCTTCCCCCATCTCCGGCACGGGAAGCATTTCCAGCATCCTGAGCATAGATCCCATGTCCGAAAACGAACAGCTGTCCGGACCCATTTCGGCGATTGAAGACACTCTCACCCAGCTTGACTCACTGGGAGAAGCGCTCCAGGGGAACAAGTCCCCCAGGGAAATCGATGCAATCATAAACCGGGTCAACTCGGAAGCGGCCGGTCTGGATGGCAAGCTGAGCGGCCTGCCCGGAGATCACCCGCTCAAGGACGTGGCTGAAGAGGTAAAGATTGCGTCCTATGTTGAAACGGTGAAATGGAAACGGGGAGATTACCTGTAGAACATTTGAAGGCCGCATGAAGACGATCGTTTTCCGTATTGAGAGACTCGCGTTGTCCTCTGTGCTGATATCGGCCCTGGTCGCCGCAGGAACCGTGCCGGATGCCCCCATCCCTTCCGGCACGTTCATATCGTACATCGAGTCACGCCCTTTTCAGCGGAATCTCCTCCTGGCGGACATCGCGGATACTGAAGATCACGTGATCTACCGGACGGACCCGGACCTCGAAAGGGAAGCAGAAGAAGAAGCGCAGGCTGAAAAGGAAAAGGAAGAAAGATCCTGGCGGATGCTCGATAATACGAACATATTCCAGGGAACCGTGAAAAGACCTCCCAGGCCCCGACAGAACAACACGAACCAGCAGTAACCTCCCTGCTAAAGACAGCCGCAGCCAGAAAATACAAAAAGACAAAAGCTTTGAACCACGAAAGGCCTGGGGCAGCAGAGCCGCAACCAAAGTGCAAAGGCAAAGACTTCCCAACCACGAAATGCACGAAAATCACGAAAGAAAACAATAGTATAAGGTCGCAGGATGGGCACAACGCTTTATCGTGCCCACCTTGCGCTCGGAACCAAATCATGGGTGACACGGGCAACGTGGTTTTGGTTGCCCGTGCCGCAGGCAAGAGGGATTGGTAATTCTCCGCGAAGCCTCTTGTCCTCCGGACCCAGGCAACGTTAAAGCCTGTTGCCTGGGCCACCCGCAAACCAATCGGTTTCTTGGAGGGCCCCCAAGCGGGAGAGACTGTTGCCCAAATGGAGATAAAGCTTCTTTAGCGGGTATTTTGTGACCATGCTCCCCAACCCGTCATCCCGTGTTTAAGTGCTTTTAAAGCCGGGATCCAGGTTTTTAAGGCCTTGAATACACGATTAATCTGCCTCAAAGCCTGGATTCCGGTTTTTCCACCGGAATGACGCAATCGTGTCCTGTACGCAGTCTGAAGCTACCACGGGGATTTGTGCAACAGTCCCCGGAGCTAGGAACCAGCGGAGGCAACTCCTCAAGCAAGAGTATTGAGATTTCGTGCCCCGCCATCCGGCATCTAAACGGGTTGTGAGCGGTTTTACCGTACGCGGGTTTGGGTCATATGCGCGGGCAATTTGAAAAGCACTGGCTCCCGGCTCAAAGATATGCCGGGATGACGAGGAGGGACACTTTAGCGAATCAACCGGAGATATTCCCGAAGGCTTCAAACGATCTCAAGTCTTTTCTTTCGTGGATATCGCTCGCCTCTTTCGTGGCTGAAAACTTTCTCAGTTCTCTGCTCACTGCTCACCGCTCACCCTCTCACGACAGGGCCACTACGTTTCTCCCCTTCTTCTTCGCTTTGTACATGGCCTTGTCCACCCGGTTGAAAATCATTTCCTGGCTCTGGTCGGCCGTATTGACTTCCGTTACTCCGATGCTGACGGTCATGCAGATTTCCTGCCTCTGGTAGACGAACCGGATATTCTCGATCGACTTCCGGATTCGCTCTGCCACGGCAACCGCACTGTCCAGTTCCGTACCCGGGAACAGCACCACGAATTCATCTCCGCCCCAGCGGGCCAGCAGGTCGGTGTCACGAAGGATGGGCTTGATTCTCTTGATGATTTCTTTCAGGCATTTATCGCCTGCCCAGTGCCCGTATTTGTCGTTTATTTCCTTGAAGTTGTCGATATCGAACAGGAGCATGGAGAAGAAATGTTTGTACCGTGTAAATCGCTGCAGCTCGTCTTTCAGGCGGATTCTTAAGGCGCGCTTGTTGGCGACCCCCGTCAACTGGTCGATCAGGATCTCCTTTTCCAGCGCCTTTCGTTTTTCGTGTACCTGCTCGATTTCCTTCTTCATACGGTTCAGGTTCTGCTGCAGGTCCTGCATCTCTTCATCGAGGTTTTCCTGGCGGAGCGCCTCAGCTTTGCGCTTTTCTTCCAGAGCCGCACGGATCGACGCCAGGCGGGACATGACCAGGCTCTTGAATTCAGCAAGGGTGCTGCTCAACTGGGCGGATTTCTTCATGTCCTCAATCTGATTATCGAGCATTTCGTTGAACCTGGTGTTGTCCGTCTGTCCCTGGCCGGTCTGGTTCATCGAATTTACGTATTGCCGCTCCACCTCCATCAAGCCGCTGCCGATCTCGGAGATGAAATCGGTGATCTGGTTGCGTTCTTCATTTATTATCCGGGCATGGGTCTGAATGATTCCGAGCAGGTCGTCCCTGAGCGCCATCAGGTCATTCAGCTCGGTGCTCCCTTCGATTTCTCTCCGAAGACGTAAGATTTGTTCCGAATACTCCTCGCCCATATCGTGATCGAACTCGGCGATGATGCCGAGGAATATCGAGCGGAGTTCGTTCGGCAAACCCTGGCCTGATGATCTCGGAGGATTTGCCCGTTTGCGGAATTTGTCCCACAGGCTCCCTCCCCCGGATTCGGTTTTCTGCTCTTCTACGATCTCTCCGATGGCTTTTTTTAGTCGATCGAGATTCGTTTCCATCTGATCCAGAGCCGACCCTTCCAGCACACTTTTCCTGAAAGCCGCAAGGCTGTCCGCAACCGCACCGTTTTCTTTTACCGCTATGGATGAGAGCACGGCGACGGAGCGTTTGAGGAACTCACCAATGCGCATTTCCTGCTCGTGAGCTTCAACAGCTCGCCTCAAAGCGGAAGGACTCTCGGAAAATCTTGCCGCTTCCGAGTGGTCATTCTTTCCGCCCTGTTCCGCTTTTTCTTCGCTCCGACCGCTTCCGGGCTGAGTTGTCTGGCTCATAGGTCGATCCTTTTACCCCCGGGACAATCTATTTCCCGCTTCTTTTGAGTTCATCCCCACGCGACTTCGGTCTGAAGAGCTGGCATTCGATCCCTGAAGATGCATAGACGGCCTTATGCGGATGCATGCGGGATTTGATCCCCCACGCGGTACACCCGTAAGGGGTCCCGGCTATCCAGGTTATGAAGAAATGGCAGCACCGATTGCACTCGATTTTTTCCACAGCTCTTTCTCTCCGAAAAGCCTTTTGAGATGCGTCGTCAAGCCATGGTATATCAATTTCCGTGCCGGCTTGCGGAACCGCTTCGGACGGTCACCGAACGTCAAAAGATGCGCATGTCAAAAAAATTGACACCCTTCAGCAGGAAACTCAAATTTTTGTCTTAAGATATGTTTGCCAAATTCCGATTAGATTGGTGGATGGGAGTGCCAATGGTTATAACCGACTATCGAGTACAAAGCGTCTTACGCACTTATACCCGACAGTTGCAACGGTCGAAGCTGACAGGCAAAGGCGGTTGGGAATCGGGCGGGGAGCCTAGTGCCGAGAAGGTTTCCATTTCCGATGAAGGCAAACGCCGGCTTATGATGGATCGACTGACAAGCCAGGTATTGGAGAAGATGTATCCCAAACAGGACAAAGAAGAGGCTGAAGTGGTGAAAGCTGACCCAGAAATCGCAAGCGAGCCGGGCAGTGGAGGAAACCTATGAACATAAAAAAGATTTCGACATATCTGACCGAAGCCGTTCAGAACCCGGGGAGGGCCAATCTCAGGCCTCCTGCGGACGAAAAGGCTACAGGCGGCAATTCCGCGGACAGAGTTCAACTCTCCAGGGATTATCAGGATTTGGCAGCGAGGAAGGCGCTTATGGCGCAAGACGATATCAGGGCGGAAAAGGTCGATCAGGTCAGAAACGACCTGGCAAGCGGAAACTATGTCATTCAGCCTGCGGAAATTGCAGAGAAGATGATGGCCGAAGTAATGTAACGGCGACAATTATTTGACACCGGCTCTAAATTGTCGGCCGTGGAGATTTTGACACTTTGGTCCATTTCTCCACACTGCGCTACAATTCGGGCGGCCCAAAACTTCTTTTTGGCCGCCCGCTTTCTTTCCGACCTTCACCGCATAAAACTGCTATCGGCGGATCTCCAGATAAGTCCCACTCCGTATAAAGTGTTTATTCCCGTTCACTTCCAGGTAAAACTCATTTTCAGCAGGTCCTTCCATCACAAAGTTCGCAAGCTGGTAGTAAGCCGGGCGGGAAAATCGGGCAGGAAAACGCCGGTTGAGGACCCTGCAGTAGAGCACGTTGTCCGCGCCTATGAGCAATGTCTCGGGATCCAGATATTCATTTTCCGTCAGATGCTTGAGCCTGAGGGCTATGCGCTCCTCACCGGAGTCGCTCACTTCACGGTCCGCCCGCGTAACGACAAAGGGCGTATCGGCGACGTCCAGAGCACACGTCTCATTGTTCGAAGAAAGGACGAAAGAGCCGTCGAGAGATTGGTCGAGCTTCGAGTAGAGCACCTCGATGATCTCCGGCCGGGTCAATCTGTTCCCGCGATGGTACCACTCGCCGTCCTCGTCGATGTAGATCTCACAGGCTTCCATCTTATTCCCCGGTCATGTGGGCTCACCGGCCTTTTCACCGGATTTCTTCCCGCAGAACCTTTCCATTTCACTATATATGCATCCACAATACTGCTGTCGGTACATGCCGGACGCCTTTGCCCTTTCCTGTCCTTCCTTCCAGCCCGAGCGAAAATCCCGGTACAGAAAAGGGATACCGTACCTTCTCGAAGACTCTTCGGCGAGGGAGACGATCAAATCATGCTTTTGCTGCCTGCTGTAGAGCAGTGTAGTCGTAAATGCGTCGAACCGGCTCTTCTTTGCGAGGCTTGCAGCCGCATTTAGCCGCAGCGAATAGCAATAGATGCAGCGGCTCGTTTCGCGGAAAGCGGCCTGGCGGAAAAAAGTCTCAGGATCATAGTCCTGCCGAATAATTAGCGGAAGCGCTTCCGCTTCGGCATAGGATTGCAGGGTCGAAAGGCGCCTCTGGAATTCCTGGTAGGGTTGAATATGAGGATTGTAGAAGAACCCGTGAACGAAAAGATCCTCGCCGCGCAGAGTTGAAAGCGGAAAGATAGCGCAAGGCGCGCAACAGATGTGGAGTAGAATGCGGGACATCGCGGCTCCTGGACCTTTTTTCTTCTCGGACGTCGAGTATTTTAATCAGGAGATGCCGGACAGGCAAACACGTTATTCTCTCTTTCCCTGGTTGACCTCCTCGGCAAGTTCGACCAGGGAGGAAATCTTCTCTTTCGAGTTCGCGTTGAAGCAGGCCTCCCATGCTTCCCGGGGCAGCCGTGCCTTCAGCAGTCCTGCGACCGGGAAGAAAGGCTCCCAGCAAAGAATCGTCCGCGGGCAGGGCAGGTTTCCTCCCTCCTTCAGGCAATAGGAGAAAGGCACTTCCCCACCCAGCCTGGGGCATCTTATCCAAAGTTCTTCAGGCATTTCCCGTACCCTGCTTTCGCAATCACGGTTTTGGAAAACCTTCGATCGACTTCAGAGCGCGCTCGATCTCTTCATCCGAAAGCTCATGCTGAGTGAGCTTTCCGGAAAGAAAGGCGTCGTAGGCCGGAAGATCGATTATGCCGTGCCCGCTGAAATTGAAAAGGATTACCTTTTCTTTTCCCTCTTCTTTGGCTCGTTCGGCTTCCTGGATTACCGCCGCTATGACGTGATTGGTTTCCGGAGCCGGAATGAAACCTTCCGTGCGCGCCCACTTGATGCCTGCCGAGAATGTCTCGATCTGGTTGTAAGCCCTCGCCTCCACAATTCGTTCCTTTACGAGGTGGCTGACGATCGGCGCCATCCCGTGGTACCGGAGGCCTCCGGCATGAATCGGTTCAGGGAGGAAATCATGCCCGAGCGTATGCATCGGCAGAAGAGGCGTGGTCATGGCCGTGTCCCCGAAGTCATAGGCAAAGGGCCCCCTGGTCAGAGTCGGACACGAAGCGGGTTCGGCCGCAACGATGGAAACGCTTCTTCCATGAATCCTGTCGCGCACGAACGGGAGCGATATCCCGGCAAAGTTGCTCCCGCCGCCTGCGCACCCCATCACCACGTCGGGATACTGGCCGATCTGCGCAAGCTGCTTCCGGGCTTCGAGGCCGATTATCGTCTGATGAAGCAGCACGTGGTTCAACACGCTTCCAAGGGAATACCGGGAGTCCTTGTTTCCGAGCGCATCCTCGATCGCCTCGCTGATCGCAATTCCGAGGCTTCCCGGCGAATCCGGATTTTCGGAGAGGATCTTGCGTCCGGCGGCTGTGGTCGTACTCGGACTGGGAATACATTCCGCTCCCCAGGCGGACATCATGAGGCGCCGGTAAGGCTTCTGGTCGTAGCTGATTCTTACCATGAAAACCCGGCACTCCAGTCCGAACATCCCGCAGGCCATACTGAGCGCGCTGCCCCACTGACCCGCGCCGGTCTCGGTCGAAAGGCGTTTTATTCCGAAAACCTTGTTGTAGTAGGCCTGGGCGACAGCTGTATTGGGCTTGTGAGAACCGGGAGGGCTGACCCCTTCGTTTTTGTAATAGATCTTCACCGGGGCATCCAGGAGCTTTTCCAGACCACGCGCGCGGCAAAGCGGTGTCGGACGCCATAACAGGTACTTCTCCAGAACCTCATCCGGGATTTTGATCCATCGCTCCGTTGAGACCTCCTGCTCGATCAGGTTCATCGGGAAGACCGGCGCCAGATCCTGTGGCGAGATCGGCTTGCCGGTTCCGGGATGAAGCGGGGGTCTCATCGGAGAAGGCAAATCTGCAAGAATGTTGTACCACTGCCTCGGAATTTCACTGTCTGCCAGATTAATCTTGATGGGGTCCATGGGTCGTTCCCTCCTCTATTGGAGTCAGTCGAACGGTGACCATAAAAAAGGGTCGTAAATCAGGTTTGAACCTGACCCACGACCCTTTCCTGAAAAACGAACCGGGCTTGAGCGGACAGGCTCGTCAAAAAGCCTGCCGCCACCAGACCAGAGAAGAATTTTCGAGAATGCCGCCAGTCATATGAATCCTTCTTAGGCTTTTGGAAATACATAATGCAGCAGGCGGCCGCATGTCAACAACATCCACGGGATTGTGCAGTTAATCCTGCGGAAATGAGCTGATAAAATTATTTATTTGAGAATAATTGTACAATCGTTATGTCACGTTAGACAGCTTGAAATCTTATAGCTATCACTTAGTAATGTTTCCTGCAATTCGGCATTCAGCAGCCTGTTTGCACTAAATGCACTCACATTCGGCGATGCAAATCAGTCTTCTTCCCTGCAAGAAAGCTGAAAGAGTGCTGGTGTAAAAGGTATCTTACTATTTGTTAAAAATTTCTCTTGACTTAACTCGCCGACCCTTTTAGGGTGTACTTGTACCGTGTCTTGGGGGGAAAGAAATTTGGATTTTAATGTGAACAATTTCACTTGTCGAAAGGAGGATTAGTCAATTTTTCCGGCAATCCTTTTCCGTTAATTCCGGCACAAGGAGGAACAGACCGACTGCCTCTGCCCGACAAGGGCAGGATAGGGGTTTGAGCACTACGGACGCACTGGCAGAAGAACGCACGCAGCGGGACAATTTCACGTAGGAAAGTTTCTGATACGGAGGAGTCAATTTCGATTTATTTCCCTAAAGGAGGAATTTATGAGCAACGGTGTCCCCTCTTTTGATGCTCTCCTGCCAAAAGACATGGCCGTGAAAGCGGAATCCATAGGTATAGCCAAAGCCGGTCTGGGAGCCTACAGGATGTTCGCCCTCGCGATTCTCGCAGGGGCGTTTATCGCAATGGGCGCCAATTACGCCACAACTGTCTGGGCAGGACTGGCAGGGGCCGGAGTACCGTACGGACTCCAGCGCCTCGCGGGCGGTCTTGTGTTTGCCACAGGCCTGATCATGGTTGTGATCGGCGGCTCGGAACTCTTCACCGGAAACTGCCTTATCCCGATGGCATGGGCTAACAAGAAGGTGTCGTCGGGTGCAATGCTCCGTAACTGGATCATTGTGTATCTTGGAAACTTCGTCGGGTCTGTCCTGACGGCATATATGGTTTTCCTGGGCGGTCAGCACAAGTTCGGAGCCGGCTCCGTCGGGCTGAGCGCCCTTAACATAGGGGTCGCCAAGACGAGCCTGGATTTCATTCCATGCATCGCCTTGGCGATCTTTTGTAACGCCCTCGTATGTATGGCGGTCTGGATGTGCTTCGGCGCACGCAGCAATACGGACAAAGTCCTCGTCATACTGCCTCCGATCTCAGCATTCGTTGCATGCGGCTTCGAGCACTGCGTCGCCAACATGTACTTCATCCCGTCGGCTCTTTTCATCAAGGACCTCGACCCGGTTTATTTTGCGACCGTGGCGGATAAGCTGAAGGACGGCGGCGCCATACTCACCTGGGGTAATTTCCTGTCCCGGAACCTGGTTCCCGCAACCATTGGGAACATCATAGGCGGCGCGCTGATGGTCGGCCTCATGTACTGGTTCATATACCTCCGGCCGAGCTGGAGCGGGAAGAAAGCCGTGACCGGCATTCCCGAAACGGGTCGGTAGAGTCCGGCAGGATAGGTCCTCAGAGCAGAAAGCGCAGGAGGCCGACGTTTTTCCCCGACGGGAATAGAACGCCGGAGGGGGCTGTAGTTCAAACGATAAAGGCCTGACGTCCTTTGGCTTAATAAAACCAGGCCGAAGCATTTCAGCCGGAAGACCGGCGCGATAACGCGGTAATCACCAATGCCCCGCCTTTCGTGACAACAATTTTTCACGAAAGGCGGGGTTTTTTATTCAGCGTCAGGGCACATCCTTGAGGTTATTCGGCCTGCCGGGAGGATTTCGGGCTGAAGCTCGTGAACCTGCGGAATATATGGAATGGGAGGGGCATGACTGAAGAAAGAAACAGGGTGGTGGGCACGAAATAGTCCGTGCCCGCCACCCTTCTGCGCAACTCACCGTTGTCCTGGTTTTTCAACCTGCCGTGAGCCCCCTCACAGCCTCACGACAAGCTAGCCTGAAGCCTCCAGTTTGACCGCGCAGATCTTGTATTCCGGTATTTTGGCCTGCGGATCGAGCGCGGCGATCGTCAGATTGTTCGCCGCCGCTTCGAAATAGTGGAACGGGATGAACACCGTTCCCTCCGCGGTGGTTTCTCCAACGACTGCTTTAGCCGTGAGAGACCCGCGCCGCGAGGTCACCTTCACGGGCTCTCCGCCGGAAATTCCCAGCTTCGCTGCATCCTGGACGTTCATTTCGACAAAGCATTCCGGAGCGCAGCCGTTCAGACCTTCCGACCGCCGGGTCATCGTACCCGTATGATACTGGAAAAGCACACGTCCGGTTGACAGCAGGAAGGGATATTCCTCATCGGGCAGTTCCGCGGGCGGGACCCATTCGATTGCGTGGAACTTGCCCTTGCCTCTGACGAACTTGTCCTTATGCAGGTACTTCGTTCCCGGATGGTCTCTGGTGGGACACGGCCACTGCAGTCCACCCCTGTCGAGCCTCTGGTAGTTCATTCCCGCATACGAAGGCGTGCACCTGGTCATTTCCTCGAAAACAGCTTCGGCATCCGGGTATTTCATTTTGTAGCCCATACGCCCGGCCAGATCGCAGATTATCTGCCAATCCGGAAGTGCCGCCCCGGGCGGTTCGACCGCCTTGCGGACCCGCTGGACGCGGCGTTCCGTATTGCTGAAAGTTCCTTCCTTCTCGGCAAAGGTCGCCGCCGGCAAAACGACGTCGGCCAGTTGCGCGGTCTCGGTCAGGAAAATATCCTGTACGACGAGGAAGTCGAGGCTGCGCAGCCCTTCTTCCACGTGGTGCAAATCCGGGTCGCTCAGCATCGGGTTTTCACCGACTACGTAAAGGCCCTTTACCTGCCCACTCACCGCGGCATTGATGATTTCGACAATTGTCAGTCCGGGTTTTTCAGGGATGCCGTCAATACCCCAGAACTTGGCGAACTTTTCGCGCACTTCGGGTACGGTCACGTTCTGGTACGCCGTAAGGACATTGGGCAGGCAGCCCATGTCGCAGGCGCCCTGAACGTTGTTCTGCCCGCGAAGCGGATTGACCCCGCCGAATTCCTTGCCGATATTGCCGCAAAGCATGGCGAGATTGGCCACGCTCTTCACCGTGTCGGTACCATTTATGTGCTGGGTGATTCCCATCGCATAAGCGATCGAAGCGGCCGGGGCCTGCGCGTAAAGGCGGGCAGCCCGGATCAGGTCTTCGGCCGGAATACCCGAGATTTGTTCTACGCGCTCGGGCGTATATGCCGCTACCGCCTTTGCCAGGGCATCGAAGTCCTCGGTCCGTTCTTTCACGTAAGCCCTGTCGTAGAGTTCTTCCTTTATTATGACGTGCATCATCCCGTTGAGCCAGGCCACATCGGACCCGGGTTTCTGGCGAAGCCAGATTTCCGCGAAATCGACAAGGTCGATCCTGCGCGGATCCGCCACGATAAGTTTCGTCTTTCCGCTCACCACGCCGCGTTTCATATACGTGGAGATCACCGGATGCATCTCCCTCGTATTCGACCCGGTCAGCAGGATGACGTCGGATTTTTCGAGTTCTTCAATAGAATTGGTCATTGCTCCACTCCCGAAAGCGGCGGCCAGACCGACCACCGTAGAGGAGTGTCAGAGACGCGCGCAGTGATCGATGTTGTTGGTTCCGATCACCGCGCGTGCAAACTTGGAGAGCAGGTAGTTTTCTTCATTCGTGCAACGAGCCGAGGAGAAGAGGGCAAGGGAATCCGGCCCCGATTCGGCTTTGATCTTGCCGAATTTTTCGGCAACGAGGTCCAGGGCCTCCTCCCAACTCGCCTCCTCGAGCTTGCCTTTTCTCTTTATCAGCGGAGTTTTGAGCCTGTCCGGATGATGGATGAAATCCATTCCGAACCGGCCCTTTACACACAGGCTCCCATTATTGGGACCGGCCAGGTCCGGGTTCGAGGTTACCTTGACGACCTTTCCGTCTTTCACGTTGAGTTCGAGCTGGCAGCCGACGCCGCAATAGACGCAGGTGGTCGGCACCTTCTTCAGTTCCCATGGGCGCCCCTGGAACCGCGCCTGCTTGTAGGTAAGTGCTCCGGTTGGGCACGCCGCGATGCACTCGCCGCAGTAGGCGCAGTTCGAATCTTTCAGGAGCCCGTTGTTAAACGTAGTGATGTAGGAATCGGAGCCCCGGGCCGCTATGTCGATGACTCCGTTTACCTGGACCGCGAGGCAGCCCCGCACGCAGCGCCCGCACAGAACGCATTTGTTCGGGTCCCTCACGATCATCGAACTGGAGTCGTCCAGCGGCTTGGGGACAAAATCGGCGGTATAACGCTGCTTGTCCAACCCATGCTCGTAGACAAGGTTTTGCAGCTCACACTCCCCGTTTTTCTCGCACAACAGGCAGTTGTGATCGCCATATGCAAGCAGCAGTTCCAGCACGGTCCGCCGCACTCGCAGGAGACGGTCGGAATGAGTCGTTATTTTCATCCCGTCCGTCGCCGGTGTGGTGCAGGAGGGCGGAAGACCGCGCATGTTTTCAATCTCAACGATGCAAAGACGACAGCCGCCATAAGGGGGCATTTTGGGATGGTAGCAGAGAGTCGGCACGTGAATGCCGTTTTCCCTGCAGATCGCAAGGACCGTCTGCCCTTTTCTGCCCCGGACACTTTTTCCGTCTACCGTTACCGTCAGTTTATCGTCCATGTGTCCTCTCTCGCTATTATGTCTCCCGTTATGTCTTCCAGGATACTCGGAATCCCCGGTTCCCGCTTCACGGGAACCCTCGGGATATGGCCCAAGCCCCGTTAATCTATCGAGTGATACCTGCAGGCAAGAATGCAGGCACGGCACTTGATGCATTTTTCCTGGTCGATCCGGGCAACTTCTTTCTTCTTCCAGGAGATTGCCTCAGCAGGGCACGCTGTGAGGCAAGCGCCGCATTTCTTGCATTTATCCGGATTGACTTCGAACTTGATGAGCCGCACACAGACCCGGGCAGGGCATTCCTTCCTCAGTATGTGCGCTTCGTACTCGTCCCGGAAATACCTGACCGTCGAAAGAGCCGGGTTCGGCGCAGTCTGGCCCAACCCGCACAGGGATCCGGCCTTGACGTCTTCCGCCAGTTCCACCAACTGATCCAGATCTTCCAGAGTCGCTTTTCCCTTGGAGACATCGGTGAGAATCTCCAGCATCTTCTTCGTTCCGAGACGGCAGGGCACGCACTTGCCGCACGATTCCTTCTGCGTGAAGGTGAGGAAGAATTTGGCCATATCGACCATACAGGTATTCTCGTCGGTTACGATGAGCCCGCCCGAGCCCATGATTGCGCCTAGCTGGGTCAGGTTCTCGTAATCCATGGGAACATCGAAGTGGGACATGGGAATACAGCCGCCCGACGGTCCGCCCGTCTGAGCTGCCTTAAATTTTCGCTTGTTCGGTATGCCGCCGCCGATGTCCTCGATAATCTGCCGCAGAGGCGTTCCCATCGGGATTTCGACAAGTCCGCTGTAGGAGATCTTGCCGGCAAGAGCGAACACCTTCGTGCCCTTGCTCTTTTCCGTTCCCACGGAAGCGAACCAGTCTCCGCCTTTGGTCATGATCACCGGGATATTCGCAAAGGTTTCGACGTTGTTGATATTTGTAGGCTTCCCGAAAAGTCCCTTCACGGCAGGGAAAGGAGGCCGTGGATTGGGCATTCCGCGTTTGCCTTCGATCGAAGCCATGAGGGCCGTTTCTTCACCGCAGACAAAAGCGCCGGCGCCGAGCTTCACCTTGATGTCGAAGTCAAAATCGGATCCGAATATATTCTTCCCGAGAAATCCGCGCTCCCTTGCCTGGTCGATAGCGATCAGAGTGCGCTCGTAGGCCATCGGGTACTCGGCCCTGACGTAGACATAGGCTTTCGTAGCACCGATTGCATAACCGCCCACCATCATGCCTTCGAGCACGCTGTGCGGATCGCCTTCGAGCACCGCACGGTCCATGAAAGCCCCGGGGTCGCCTTCATCGGCGTTGCATATGATGTATTTCTGATCGGCAACGGACCTGTTGCAGAATTCCCACTTCATTCCAGTCGGGAACCCGCCACCCCCTCTGCCGCGCAGGCCGGATCTTTTCATTTCGTCGATCACTTCCTGCTGCTTCATCTTGAGTGCTTTTCGGATTCCGTCGTAACCTCCGGCCGCGAGATAATCCTCAATATCTTCGGGATTCACGAACCCGCAGTTGCGAAGAACGATTCGGCGCTGCGGGTTGAAGTAACCCATGTCCCGAAAGGTGAGAACACGATCCTTTGTCTTGGGATCGAGGAAAAGAAGGCGCTCGACGGGCTGCCCCTTCTGAATGTCCATCTCAACTATCTCGGCAACATCGTCCGGAGTCACATTGCAGTAGAAAGTTCCGGCGGGCATGATCATGATTGTCGGTCCCGCCTGGCAGAACCCGTGACAACCCGTGAACTTAACCTCGACCGATCCGCTGAGGCCCGCCTTGTCCAATTCCTTCTGCAAGTTGGAGAATATGATGTTGGCTTTTTGCGATTCGCACCCGGTGCCCCGGCAAACGAGGACCTGGCGATCCTTTCCCGGTTCCATTCTAATTGCCGGTTCCATTCAGAATCTCCGCTACTTTTTCGGGTTTCATGCGACCATGGGTCTCCTTGTTGACAAACATCGCAGGCGCCAAGGCGCATGCTCCGATACAGGCAACGGTCTCAAGAGTGAACCTGCCGTCTTTCGTGGTCTGACCGGGTCGTACATCGAGCTGGTTCATGACCTCTTCGAGTATCCGTGCCCCGCCCATGACATGGCATGCCGTTCCCTGGCAGACCATTATCGAGTTCCTTCCAACGGGATCGAACTTGAATTGAGCGTAAAAGGTCGCCACGCCGTAGACTTCGACGGGCGAAATACGGCAGAACTTTGCTGCAGCATCCATGGCTTCGGGCGGCAGGTAGCCGAATTTCCCCTGAATATCCTGCAGAATCGGTATCAGGGCATCCCGCGTGCCATGGTGGCTTGAAAAGATTTTCTGAAGCTCATCGTTCATTTTCATCTCCCTCTTGAAGGCTTCAAGGTGGGCTCCGACCTGCAGATGCCCGCCCTCCTTTGCCGGAAGCTCCAAAGCCCGGAATGCGACGGTGATCCCCGGGCAAGGAATTCCACAGCACCTGTGTGGCAATCTTTCCGTATTTTGCCGGTATCCGGATAAACTATGTTCTGAGTTTCACGATCTGCCCGCTCGAAAAGGGTGCCTTTTCAAATTTTCGACAAGCAAATCCTTGCAAGGCGTGGCAACTTCAAATCGAGTTCAGCACCCGATTCCGGGCAACAAAATGAAGGATAGGGAAGGAATGCGGTCAGAAGGAAAAAGCTCTTCGTTCAGCAATAAATGCAGTTTGAACCACCGGACGTGGAATGGCGAATTCATAGTGAAACAATGGAGCAAGGACGCACGCAAGGGCAGGCTAATGCACAATGGGGAATGTGTCAAGAGAAAACTATTACAAGGCATCTTCCACCCGGACAGCACTCAGAGAGGCGAAAAAGGGGCTTTTTTTCCATACTTATTCCACGATGCCTTCACGATTTCTCCATAATCGACATTTAAGATGAACTTCATCGGCAAAAGCGTCAACCGTGGATACCATCCAAGCCGTCCTCCGTGCAGGGGGGAAGCCCCCTTCCCCCCTGCACAATTCCGGCATCAACGGGTTGACGAATGCATTCATCCGACGAAAGCCGCAAAAAGTCGGCCGAATCAGGAGACAATCCATCAACCTATGAGTGATAATCTGGTTCCAAAAAAGGTGGTCGATTTCATAACCGGAAGCATTCCTCTCCGGAACGCAAACCGGTACGACGAATCGCCGGCATGCCTGGACGAAGCTTTGGAGATTGCTCCGGACTGCCTTCCTGCACTCATCTACAAAGGAAACCTCCTCAGAGAAATGGCCCGTTTCGAAGAAGCCGCGACATGCTTCGAAAGATCGATACGCTCCGCCCCGAACAAAGATGAACTAGGACGGTTGCTCATCAGTACTTTACAGGAGGCCCTGGACTATTATGACCGCATATTGGCAACAAGTCCGGAGAACACGGAACTGCTGCTCAAGCGCGGAAATGTTCTCCTGCGACTCCGTCGATATGAAGAAGCGATCGTCAGCTATGATCACTATCTGTCCGTGCACCCGGAAGACGCAGATGGCTGGAACAATCGCGGAAATGCTCTTTTGGAACTGGACCGGGTGCAGGAGGCATTGGAGAGTTACGACCGCGCCCTGGAAATCCGTCCGCACGGAATCAACGAATTGTACAACCGGGGAAATACTCTCCAACAGCTCGGGCGATTTGAAGAAGCTCTCGTGAGCTATGACCGGGTACTGGAGCAAAAGCCCGAGATGGCCGAGGCCGTAATGGAACAAAGTCGATGCAGGCTGGCAATGGGAGATTTCGCTTCCGGCTGGCTGCTTCAGGAGTCGCGATGGCAAACCGGCCAGTTGAAGGGCACCCATCTCGCATCCACCAAACCCTTGTGGCTGGGAGAGCGGAATATCGGCGGGAAAAGCATCCTGCTTTGGGCCGAGCAGGGGTTTGGGGACACAATTCAATTCCTGCGCTACGTGCCGCAGGTGGTGCAGCGGGCGGGACTTGTCTACCTTCGCGTGCCGGAGGCGTTGAGATCCCTGTGTGAGACACTGAGGTGCAGGGTACCGATTGTCACAGACAACGAAGCGATCCCACCGCACGATCTTCATTGCCCGCTGATGAGCCTGCCCATTCCGTTCGGCACCACTCTCAATTCGATCCCCGCCGATGTTCCGTACATCAATGCAGATCCAGCCCGGATAGCAAACTGGCAAGATCTGCTCGGTCCCCGCTCAAGACCCAGAGTCGGCCTGGTATGGGCGGGACGCCGAAACGGCAATCGGACCCGGGACATGCGTTTGGAATCCCTTCTGCCCCTTACACTTCTGAATGTAGATCTGATAAACCTTCAGAAGGAAATACCCAAAGAGGATAGGGGAGCACTGGCCGGCATGCCCGAGTTGCGCAGCTTGGGCATACTGCTCTCGGATTTTGCCGATACCGCCGCCTTGCTCGAAAATCTCGATCTCGTAATCAGCGTCGATACCGCCGTCGCACATCTTGCAGGAGCCCTCGGCATGCCTGTGTGGCTCATATTGCGACATTCCGGCGAGTGGCGCTGGCTAAGGGAGCGCGCGGACTCTCCATGGTATCCCTCTATGAGGATATTCCGACAAAAGGCGCCCGGCGACTGGACGGGAGTGGTTGGTGAAATAATGGAACAGCTTCGGAAATCGTTTGGACCGGCGCTAAAGTGAAGAGGGAATTCTCCGAAGAGATAAACGGCGGAGGCGACTTAAGAGCCGGTGGCGCCACACCCCATTTGAGAGACCTGGTGCTCAAAAAGGGTGCATCTTTGTATGGCGTCTCCAATAGGAGGGTGGGGGAGCGAAGTGGGATACCGCTTCATCGTGCCCACTGCCTTGCACTCGGAACCAAACCATGGGTGACACGGGCAACGTGGTTTTGGTTGCCCGTGCCACAGGCAAGAGGGACGGTTATTCCAAGCACAGCCTCTTGTCCTCCGGACCCAGGCAACGATGAAACCTGTTGCCTGGGCCACCAGGCATACCATCGTTTCTTGTAGGCACATCGGAATGGCCGGGCGGTGGGCACCCGAAAAAATGGCTGCCCACCCTACCGATGTTGCCACACTTTCGAATCGAGGTTAGGCAATGCGGCCACCATGCCGGGGACTTCACCAGACAAAAGGCATCAACCTGTAGCGCGTCCTTTTCGTATAGGCTTCATAGCCTTCCAATTCTTTTACCAGGAATCTTTCCTCGAACTCGATGCGCACCATCAGCAACCCGCAGGGAACGATCGTGAGCAGGGCAGCCGCATAGGACCCAAGCCACAGGGCCATGCCGAGGAGAAAAAGTATCGTCCCCGAATACATGGGGTGCCTGACAATTCCATATACACCCGTATCGATGACGGTTTGCGCCCTCTCCTTTTGATCTTTGACGACGAGCACAGCGAAGCGGTTCTCTTTCAAAGCAAGCGAGATGATTCCCCAACCCGCAAGAAACAGAAACATGCCAATAAGCGCTACTCGCATGCCCGTCTCGCCAAGCAGATGATACCTGAAGACATCGAGAGGAATGAAAATGATTTCCGCCAGGAATGAGAGCAGGAAGATGGTTACCAGGACTTTGTCGGCAAAGGTCTGCCCTTTTTGAATGGGGAACTTATTGCGCTCTTCGAGCAACTCCCGGTTTCCAGGAACGATATAAGCAACCATCGCAATCGACGCGGCGGTCACCACTCCCAGAAATATCCAGGCCCGCCCCCACAACAGGGTACCCGCGGGAAAGAAGAGCATTCCCGCAAAAATAACAAACGAAATCACTGAACGGATAATCAGTCTTGTGTCGAACGTCTTGTTTGTCAATGCGGTGTTCATTTCTTCCTTGAGCTTCTACCGGCAAAAAAATTCGGATCAGGCCAGGTACTTGCTTCTGAGTCGGTCCACGAACTTTTCAAGATCGTTCTTTTGGCCATCCTCGTAATCATCCGGGTATAAGAGTGCGGACATATAGAAGACGCTGGACAATTCCAATGCCTGAATAGCCCTCCTGGCAAAGTCCCTGGCTCCCGATTTGACTTCCGCCCTGGCGGCCTTGGGCATTCCGGCCAAAAACGGCTCGATGGTATCTGGAAGGTCTGCTAAAAGCATCGCCTTTTCCTGGAGCTTCTGACGGTATACTTCAGGCTCATCTCTGGAATAAAGAGCTTCGCGGGCTTCCATCTCAATTTTCCTGATGCTTTCGGCCACCCTCTCGAGAGCCGCAACAGCGTTGAACAGGTCCCCTTCGGCACTCATAAAATCTCACCTCCGTGAATATCTGATTTCCGTTTTACTGTAATTTTACCACAGTCGGATTCGATCGGGCCATAGATCTACAAAGCACCGAAGCGGCCACCCGCATTCATTGGATTCAATTGATTTTAGTTGGGGCTGACGGATTTGGTGAATCGTATCCTGCCTTTGGGATCGTTTGACGGCACGGTACGCCTGCTCTTGAGACGCGTATCGTGGTCTATGCAGCTTTCGAGTTCGTCAGCATCTACAAAATTGAGATTCTTGAGGTTGTCGGCGGGGCAGAGGTGCCTGTATCCCAAATTATCCCAAACCAAGGCACCCGTATCCATGTATGCCATTCCCCCTTGCATCCTGCGACTCTTCAAATTCAGTAATCACTTTGTCGATCGGCAGCAAACAATCCGTTTCACGGGAGAATCTTCAGGCTCGTCCTGTCTCGTTCGCTATCCTTGACCCCGAAAAATTGCTATAAGGGCCGAACAGGCTCGAAGAAATGCAAATACAAAACTTACCGATCAAAATGGCGATGGCTATGAAACTGAAGATTTTTTCCATGGGTGGCACGATCGACAAGATCTACTTCGATGACTTGAGCAACTACGAAGTGGGCGATCCACAAGTTATTGAAATCCTGAAGGAAGCCAACGTGGATTTCGAGTACGAACTCCAGGAGGTCGTGCGAAAAGACAGCATCTATATGACAGACGAGGATCGGCAACTCCTACGGCGACTCATACAGGCCGATCCCAACCGGCTGATTCTGATAACGCACGGCACGGACAGCATGGTGGATACGGCGGCGCATCTCACGGATCTCGGCGATAAAGTAATCGTACTCACGGGAGCGCTGACCCCGGCAAGGTTCCGGAGAACCGATGCGGCATTCAACGTCGGCTGCGCCGTAGGCGCCATTCAGGCTTTAAAGCCCGGAGTATACATAGCCATGAGCGGACGCATTTTTCCGGCGGGGACGGTACGCAAGAACCGCGCGAAGGGATGTTTCGAAGAGCTTTGCGGGGAAGGGACCCGCCATCCCTGACTTGACCATGCAGACAACTGTTCAAAGCCCGGGTGCTTGTTGCTTCCGAATAGGAGCCTTAAACCATGGAAAATGTACGGGAAGGTTTCATCGAGGTCCAGGGTGGGAAAGTATGGTACCGGATGGCGGGGATTGGCGGGAAGAGAGTTCCCCTCCTCGTTCTGCACGGAGGCCCCGGAGCACCGCACGACTATCTCGAACCGCTGGAATCGCTCGCAGATGAAAGACCCGTCGTCTTTTACGATCAGCTCGGTTGCGGCAACTCGGATAAACCCGACGATCCGTCCCTCTGGACGATCACCCGCCATGTGGAAGAAATCGAATGCGTTCGGAAGGCTCTGGCATTGGAACGGGTCCACATTCTCGGTCAGTCCTGGGGCAGCATGCTTGCAGTGGACTACATCCTCACAAAAAAGCCTGCGGGCGTCGTTGGCCTGGTGTTTTCCGGCCCATGCCTCAGTGCTTCGCGATTCGTTGCCGGCCAGAGGGCAAACCTTTCGCGAATGCCCGAAGAGACTCAAAAAACGATAATCGAGAAGGAAGCCTCGGGAGAATTCGATTCTCCGGAATACCAGGAAGCCATGATGTCCTATTACAGGCTCCATGTCTGCCGCCTCTCTCCCTGGCCCGATTGCCTCAACCGGACCTTCGAAAAGTTCGGACAGACCGTCTACCGGTATATGTGGGGCCCCAGCGAATTCACCGTGACGGGCACTCTCAAGGATTACGAACGCGCAGATCGACTTAAGGAAATCACCTTACCAACTCTTTATACGTGCGGCCGCTTCGATGAAGCGACGCCCGAAGCGACGGCTTACTACAGCAGCATGCACCCGGGATCGGAGATAGTCGTCTTTGAAGACGCCTCCCATAGTCACCACCTGGAGAGGCCGAAGGAGTACATCGCAACCGTTCGTGACTTTCTTCATCGCGTGGAGAGCGAGTCCAAAAGTAACTGATCGGACCTCGCTCTCTTTGGAATTTCTTCGACAAGGTTCCCAATCCGCCCGCCGGGAGCCGGCGGTTTGATGCCAATGCCATTCTTTTTCTCCTGCCGATCTATAAAGGTCTACCAGGCGCGATTTCGCATTAGATTTGCTTCTCTTTTTCCCGCGTGCTAAGCTTATTTTACAATTTTCTTTTCCGGTGCGTTTATTTCAGCAACCCCGACCTGCCTGCAGAATAATCCAATAGAGGACAAGCCATGAGACACGTTGTCATCGGCAACGGCATTTCCGGGATATCCGCGATCGAGGCCATTCGCAGCATCGACCGGGATTCATCCATCACCCTCATTGCCGGGGAGACATTCCCGCCCTACAGCCGCCCCATGATCAGCATGGTGCTCGAAGGAGCGGTCAGGTCCGATCGCCTGCCCATTCGTTCCGAAGCGTTCTACCAGTCCCATGGCGTAGAAGCCAAAATCGGAGAATGGGTGACCGGAATCGACACGGAAAACCGTCTGGTCAAAACAGACCGCGGCAACAGCTTTCCTTACGACAGGCTGCTCATCGCGACAGGAGCGAATCCACGCCCTTTGAAAGCACAGGGAACCGACCTTCCGAATATTTTTTTCATGCGTACCCGGGACCACGTTCAGGGAATGATCGACGCCATGGATGCGGGCGCGCGAAGCGCTCTGGTACTTGGGGGAGGCCTCGTCGGGCTGAAAGCGACATACGGCCTTCTGCGCAGGGGGATCAAGGTAAAGCTCCTGATTCGCTCAGGTTACCCTCTTTCCATGCAGGTGGACGAATACGCCGGGAAAATTCTGCTTGGAGAACTTACGTCACGGGGGCTCGAAGTGCAGGTGGGAGCAGAACCCGCGGCATTCGAAGGAAACGGCAGGGTTAGGGAAGCCGTTCTGACCGACGGCACGAGGCATCGGTGCGACATCGCGGTAATCGGCAAAGGAGTGAATCCCGCAGTCTCTTTCCTTCCGAAGGATAAGATCGAGGTGGACCTCGGCATAGTCGTGGACGACCATCTCCAAACGGGCATGCCGGGAGTTTTCGCGGCGGGTGACGTAGCCGAGCATTTCGATATAGTGAGAAAGACCCGCTGGGTAAATGCAATCTGGCCCGTTGCGGTCGAACAGGGACGCATCGCCGGGTTGAACATGGCCGGCAGGAAAGTGACCTACTCCGGCAGCCTCAGCCGTAACGTGGTCCGGATCTTCGGAACGGACATCCTCACAGCGGGAATCGTCAATCCGCCCGCGGACGGTGCTTTCGAAAGCATATCGCGGCACGATGCGCGTTCCAAAACATACCGCAAGCTGGTATTCCGCGAGGACAAGCTTGTCGGACTCGTCATGCTGAATCGCGTGGAGCAGGGAGGCGTACTCATGTCGCTTATCCATCATGAGGTCCCCATCCGGATTCCACGGGAGAAATTATTGAGTCATTCGTTCAACTATTCGCAGCTTCTGATGAAGTAAAAAGGTTCCGTCTTGCTTCAAAAAGCAAAGGAGATCTTTCCATGAAGGAAGTCGTTGTCCATCCGGAAAAGTGCGTGGGCTGCATGCAATGCACGCTCGCCTGCGCAACGGCACATTCAAAAACAAAAAGCCTGTTTGCGGCCACCATGGAAGAACCTCGGCCCCACGCCCGGATTCACGTTGGAGCAGGGATCTACGGAGAAGGTTTTCCAAACAGGTGCCGCCACTGCGACCCCGCTCCCTGTATTCAGGGCTGCCTCCCGGGCGCAATCTACAGGCACCAGGGTTCGGTGCTGATCGATCCGGACCGGTGCATCAACTGCGCCTCATGCGCGATGGCCTGCCCCTTCGGAGTGATCCGGTTCCACCAGGATGCCCTGGCCCTGCCCGGCAAAACCGTTGCCGTCAAGTGCGACAATTGCATGGAAAGACAGGCGAAAGGGATCGTACCCGCATGTGTCCAGTCGTGCCTGACCGGGGCCCTGACGTTCGAGGAATCCAACGAGTCCCTCCGAAAGAGAACGAGAGAAGTTGCCAGGAGGATGTCTCCCGGGCCGGAGGAACGGATCGCGGAAGGATCTCCGGGGTTCGCGCTGCTGAACGCTTTCAAGCGCCGACAGACCGAAATGAACGAGCAATAACGATCCGGGATCGGCCGAAGCTGTCGCCGATGCGGATCACTCAATAATCGAACAAATGCCCAGCAGGGGAGGCTTGAATATGAGCACTTCGGGAAAATACGACAGGCTGACAACGGTTGAAGATGCGAAACTGCTGCTCGCCAAGGCGGAAAAAGACGGGATCGAAACCGCCTGGGACAGGCATGAAGCCCAGATGCCTCAATGCGGCTTTTGTGAAATGGGACTGAGCTGCCGGATCTGCTCAATGGGTCCGTGCCGGGTGGATCCCTTCGGTGAAGGACCTCAGAAAGGCGTCTGCGGGGCGGATGCTGACATCATAGTTTCCCGGAATCTCGTGAGGATGATCGCCGCGGGATCGGCTTCCCACTCCGACCACGGGCGGGACCTGATAGAAGTGCTCGCAAAGGTCGCGGAAGGCAAGGCGCCCGGCTATTCCATCCGGGATGAAGGCAAGCTGAAGAGCCTCGCCGCCGAATACGGAGTGGCGGTCGAAGGCAGGACTACCGAGCAGATCGCGAAAGACCTCGCTTATGCGATGGAGGAAGACTACGGTACCCGGCGCCGGGGACTGACGCTCCTCGACCGCGTTCCGGCACAGCGCAGGGAACTCTGGAACAAACTTGGCATCACCCCGCGGGGAATCGACCGGGAAACATCGGAAGCCCTGCACCGCACACATATGGGCGTCGATAACGATTGGGTCAGCCTACTACTGCATGGAATGCGCAACGCCCTTTCGGACGGATGGGGTGGCTCACTCATAGCATCCGAAATTTCCGACATCCTTTTCGGGACCCCGAAACCGGCTCCCAGCCGCGTGAATCTGGGTGTCCTCAAAGAGGACCAGGTCAACATTCTCGTCCACGGACACAATCCGATCGTTTCCGAAAGCGTCCTAACGGCATGCACCGATCCGGAACTCGTCGAATTTGCCAAGAACCGGGGAGCAAAGGGCATCAACCTGGCGGGACTCTGCTGCACCGGGAACGAACTCCTCGCGCGCCACGGCGTTCCGATGGCCGGCAACCACCTCATGACGGAACTCGCCCTTGCAACAGGCGCCGTGGACATGATGGTGGTGGATTACCAGTGCATCATGCCCGCAGTGAGCACGGTCGCAAAGTGCTACCACACAAAGATGGTCTCCACCAGCGACAAAGCCAAATTCCCCGGAATGACTCACAGGGAATTCCACCCGGAGAATGCGTTCGAGACCTCCAGGGCACTTGTCAGGGAAGCCGTGGAGAACTTTGCAAACCGCATTCCCGACAAGGTCTATCTGCCTGTAAAGCCGGTCGATTTCGTGACGGGCTTTTCGGTCGAGTCGGTCCTGGGGGCCCTGGGCGGAAAGCTCGATCCCCTGATCGAGGCGATTAAGGCAGGCAAGATCCGCGGTGCCGCGGGGATCGTCGGCTGCAACAACCCCAAGATCAAACAGGACCACGGACACGCCGTAATGGCGCGCAAGCTGATCGAAAACGACATCCTGGTTGTCGATACCGGATGCGCCGCCGTGGCGAATGCAAAGGCTGGCCTGGAAAGTGCGGATGCAATCCGGTTCGCCGGTCCGGGTCTTCGCGAAATCTGCGGTGCTTTGGGCATTCCGCCGGTTCTTCACTTCGGAAGCTGTGTCGATAATGCCCGTATCCTGGTGCTCGCAGCAGCACTTGCCAATACGCTCGGAGTCGATATCAGCGATCTGCCCCTGGCCGGGGCCGCGCCTGAATGGTATTCGGAGAAAGCAGTGGCAATCGGCGTCTATTTCGTTGCTTCCGGCGTTTTCACAGTCCTCGGCCCCACGCCTCCCGTCACGGGGAGCATGAATGTGGTGAAACTCCTCACCCAGGGATTGAACGACGTCGTAGGCGCAACCTTCGCGGTGGAACCCGACCCGGAGAAGGCAGCGGCACTGATGCAGAACCATATCGAGGCCAAACGCAAAGCTATGGGGCTGTAGTCGATGCATTCGCGCTTTCGGGAAACCGAACCACACGTAGAGATGCTTTGCTACCAGTCGAGAAACTCAACTGCGTGACCGACATGCCGAGGCAAAGTTACGGGGTAAAAAAGTTATTTGGTAAAAGAAGACGTTAGTGCACGGTCTCCCGACCGTGCACTCCGAACTAGGAGAACGGCAGCGGTGTAGGGTGGGTACCCTGCGTTTTGGGTGCCCACCGTCCGGCAATCCCGATGAGCCCTGATCCGAGGGGGCGGATGGTGGGCGCGGTGAAGCTTTGTGCCCACCCTACGTCGCTTACCGTCCACTCAATTGAAATTTCATAAGAGGGTTTTTAAAAATCTTGAATGCACGATTAATCCGTCCTGGAAGCCCGGTTTCCACCGGAATGGCGACTCCGGGATCTGCAAGTCAGCCGAGGCTGCCGCGAGTGATCTTTGGGCAGCGGCCCCCTTCAGCCTTGGAACCCGCCTCAAAGCCGATTGTACTAACGTATCGGGAAATTGAAAAAGGTGTCGGGATAGGGTTCGTCTTTCAGAGTAAAGTGCCACCATTCCTTGTCATACGGCTTGAATCCGTGCTTTTCCATCACCTGCCGCAGAAGCATGCGGTGCGCCCGCTGAAAGGCGGTCATGTCGGGATTGTCGGGCCAGGACTGCACTCCGAGATAGTCAAAGCCGGTACCCATGTCCAAATCGGCACCCTTCCCGTTCGGGTCAAGAACAACGATAGTCAGATCGACCGTGCTCCCCCGGCTATGTCCTGACTTTTTGGCTATGTACCCGTCAAATAGAGTTTCCTTGGGGGTTTCAGGGTAGAATTCGGCCTTCGTGCGAACATCGCCCAGGTCCTTTCCCCACCGGATAAAATGATCGACCGCCCGCTGAGGCCTGTATCCGTCGTATATCTTCAATCCGAGGCCAAACGGCTTCAGATCTTCCTGGACACCCTTAAGAGCGTCGGCCGCCTGTTGAGTCAGGATACAGCGCGGCGCAAGGTACCCGTCCACCTTCTCGCCCACAAAATTGTGGTTCGTATAGTACCGGAGTTCTACCTGTATACCGGGAACGACCTCGTCTACATAAACGAACCCTCTGGGAAGATATCCCCCGAAGGCTGCAATGGGATAGGAACATGAAAGAATCACAAGCATGCAGAAAAGACGGGTACGCCATTTTCTTGCCATCCTCAATCCTCCCGGGTTTTGGACCTGCTATTCGATTATGGAAGAGTCAAGTGACGTGAAGGAAACCGTTATAGCACATTCCCGGCAAACAGATCTCAACCGAATTGAATTTCACCTTGACGATGCATCTGAAACCTTCAAATCAATATCTTCTCATTAGGAGGGGAGGTGTGATGCTTGGTTTCACATTGACCTAGTCAAGCTCTTTCCTGCATAATCACTTAATTCAGGAAGAGGGAATATCTTTTCCTGAACCAGAATGAATTTCGATGTCCGGCTCCAGTAAGCAGTAGGCAAAATTGTCGGAAGGAAGGCAATCCTTTTATGCCTGTAGTCTTGTCCCCTGCGGAATTTTCAAAGCCTCACACCCGATTCGGTTTTTTACTCTTTTGGGCCTTTCCCCTCATTCTGGCAGTGATGGTCGGCACATTCACGCTCGACGGTGGTTTTGTACAGGACGACAAGGCGGCGATTCTCATAAGCCCGCTGGTGCAGAACGAAAACATTTCCCTTTCCGATTTTTTTTATCGTGATTCGTGGGGGTTTCCAGGCAGTGAAAACGGGACCTACGTGTGGAGACCTCTTCTGCCCATGATCTGGAGACTGGTCTGGGTTCTCCAGCCGGGATCTTCATTCGCCTATCGGTTCCTGACCCTGCTGCTCCATTTGACGGCCACCGGCATGGTTCTTCTCCTAGGCTATCGCCTGCTTCGGGAGTCCACGATTGTCTGGGCGGCAGCGGCACTGTTCGCCGTCCACCCTCTTCATGCGGAAGCTTTGGGCACAATCGTCGGCCAAGCCGACATCCTGGCCGCGCTGCTCGGTATGATCGCCATCTATGTTGCGCTGGAGTTCAACAATAGAAGCACCCCGTTCCTCGTTCTAGGGGTCCTCATTTTGGCCTGCCTGGCAAAGGAATCGGCGGTCGTCTTCTCCGCCGCGATCGTGGTTGTATCCCTGATGCATCCCCGCATGGAACTGCGCAGAAGGCTGGCCGTTAGCTTCTGCGCCGCTCTGGTGACAATTTTGACTGTCCTGGTTCAAATGTCGCTCAAAAGAGCCGGCCCTGATGTCATAGATAATATCGGTTTCGCAGCCCACGGAGTCATTAAGCTTTTTCATGCACTGTATGTGATCGGCCGCGCCGTCGGTATGTGCTTCGTCCCCAACGGGATGAGTCCTTTCCACGATTATGCGGCTGTCGATCTCAGCCTCGGCACCCTTTTGCCGTATGCAATCCCCGGATTGCTGTTCCTGTGCCTCGGCATCGGCGCATTCTTCATTTCATTGAAAAGACGCAGCATTCCCGGAGTGATCGGGACCGGGCTGCTTCTCGGCCCGGTGATCATCAATTCCAGTCTCATCGTATCCGTGGGAACGGAACTCGCCGAAAGGCTGCTCTATCCGGCAACCATTGCGGCATCCGGAATAGCGGCGTTTCTCATTTTCAAAGCTGCCGGCCTGCGTTTGGGCCGCGTGGCGATCGTAGTGCTGGTCCTGCTCTTTTCGGTCCAGAGCTGGTCGGCCCAGCGGCCGTGGAGAAATCAACTGGACCTCTACGCGCACGGAGCGGCAAACGAACCGCTTTCGGCAAGACTTCACGCATATTACGCAGTGAATCTGCTGTTTCACAAACAAGTGCTCGAAGCGGCCTGGCACCTGATGGCAAGAACGTACATCATTGTGCACTTCCCCAACAGAGTCGATCCACTCCCGATTGAGCAACTTGAGCAGCTTCAGGTGGAGCAAAGGCTTCTGGAAGGCCCGGCCGTTTTCAGACCGGAAGACCCCTGCGGGTTCCTGGGCGACTACTATCGACACCTGCAGACCAGGACTCCAAAGCTGGAACCATACATGAGAAATGTCCTCTCCGAGCATTATACTGCCTGCACCGACCCTCCTTCTGTACAGACGACTCCGGCAAAGCCGGAGGAGTGAGTCAAGATTTGTCGAGACAGACAATACTGGTTGAAAATTTTGTCCAGACTCCCCGGATTCCCACCTTTTTCCGACATGGAAGCCCATTTCCATGTGCGGAAGGTGTGGTATGATCTTGATCAACTGGTGCGCCACGGAAACAGGAATGAGAGAGAAAGAACAACAATGCGCATATCGCAGTCCCTGAATTATGTCCTCGCATTCGAGATAGGGATAGTCCGCGAGGATAACGTTTTTGAGATTCAAGGCTGTTTGAAGGAAAGAAATGCCAATAAGAAAAGAGACGTCTCCCGGCGCCGTGCTGGCAACGGTTTGCGTAGCCCAGTTCATGGTGCCGTTAATGCTTACTGCGGTAGGAGTTGCCCTCCCCTCGATCGGAAAGGATTTCAGCGCATCGGCTGTTCAGCTCGGTTTGGTGGAACAGCTTTATACCTTATCCCTTGCCATGTCGATGCTCGCCTTCGGACGTCTCGGCGACCTGGTCGGGCGAGTCCGGGTGTTTCTTACCGGTCTTGTTCTTTTCACGGTCATGACAACCTCCCTGGGATTTGTCGAGAGCATGCCCATGCTGCTCATACAGAGATTTTTCCAGGGAATAGGGGCTTCCATCCTGCTCTCGGGAAGCATGGCGCTGGTGGCATCCGCTTATCCCGCGGCAGTTCGCGGCCGGAAGATCGGGATAGTCTCCGCGTTCACCTACTCAGGCCTTTCTTCGGGACCGGTCCTCGGCGGGTTCATCACCAGCCACATGGGGTGGAGGTACATCTTCCTGCTGGTCGTCCCGTTCGGCATTTCCGCCTGTCTTCTGTGCCTCACACGCATGCGCAGTGAATGGAAGGTCGGCGGAAACGAGCGGATGGACTGGCGGGGCAGCCTCATATACGCGATCGGGACCGCCCTGGTGATGCTTGGCGCCTCGCATGTGGGAGACGGCTTCGGGGTGTGGATGATTCTGGCGGGTCTGCTACTCCTGGTGTTCTTCGGTCTTTATGAAACCCGGATTCCAAATCCGCTTCTCGACATTTCGATGCTCTTCACAAACAGGTTCTTCACCCTGAGCTGTTTCGCCGCAATGGGCAGCTATGCCGCAACCTTCGGAGTCACCTTCTTCATGAGCCTCTACCTGCAGTACGCGATGGGGCTCTCACCGCGCACCGCGGGATTCGTGCTTCTGCTTCAGCCGCTCATGCAGATGACGATTTCGCCCATGGTGGGCAGACTTGCCGACAGGACCGCCCCTGTTCGACTGGCTAATATCGGTATTGCGGCGATCTGCCTCGCCCTGCTTGGAATTGCCGCCTCGGTGGGCATGCACGCTCCCCTGCCCCTGCTCGCGGCGGAGCTGATATTGATCGGGATCGGCTTCGGCATCTTCATTACGCCGAACACGGTTACCATTATGGGCAGCGTTGAGGTCCATCAGTACGGAACTGCATCCGGAATGATCGGAACGATGCGCACGCTCGGAATGGTCACCAGCATGACCACGATCACCCTGGTGTTCTCTTTGTTGATGGGTGGACAGCCGGTGACGAAAGCAACCCTGCCGTCGTTCGTCTCCAGCATGCAGATAGGCCTGTCGGCGTTTGCGGCCTTCTCGTGCGTCGGAGTTCTGTTGTCGCTTGGAAGAGGCCGGCAGCAAAAGAGGGTGCAATCCGCATGTCCCTGCCGGCCAGAACCGCAAAATTAAAAGGCTTCCACGAAATTCGCAAATCCGTCCAGGAGTGAATTTGCAGCCGGCGTATCGCCGACCTCCCATAGCAGCCTTTCCGGATCCCGGCCTTCGGTGCGCAACTCGTCCGCGTAATGCTCGATATAGGCTTTCATGGCTTCGGGCGAGAATTCCGGATGGAATTGAACTCCCCAGGCATTACGGCCGATCCGGAACGCATGGTGAGGGTCGTGATCGTTCGACGCGAGTATAATGGCACCCGGCGGCGGTTCGAGGACTGACTGCGCATGGCACACCTGCACGGTCAACGGAGAGGGCAAAACTCGGAAAAGACGGTCGTTACTGCTTTCATTCGCCAGGCGCACCCCGGTTGTTCCGAACTCGTCGCCTTTCGGATTGTATCCCACGACCCCGCCTGCGGCGTGTGCCAGGAGCTGATGGCCGTAGCAGATGCCGAGAATCGGACATCCCAGGTCGAGTGCTTCTCTCAGCCAGATTGCGGTCTCCTCGCTCCATTGTTCCCGGGATGTGACCATCGAGTGCGATCCCGTAAGTATCATTCCCGAGATGCCGTGCAGCGGCGGAAGCGGCTCGCCAAGGAAAGGGGAGGCAAATTCGATCCTGCCCGAAAATTCCTTTATGCCGCCGACAATCCAGTCATCGAAATCTCCGATCTTTTCAGACAGCCACGAAAAGGTGGAGCCCAACCTCACTATCAACAGGGTTTTCACCTGCAAACCTCCGGGATGGTGTGAATTCAAACATCATGTGATCGAGCAACATCCGTGCCTCGTCATTTCAAGGCGGAATGGAAAAAGCGGATACGTTATTCCGCCTTATTTTCCCAACTTGGCACAAGCGCAATAGCGGTTCGACCCAGGCAACTGGATTCGCACCTGCCGATACATAATTGTATCCGTTGATTTTCAGGTTGGACAAAAAAGAACCGGGCATTTTGAGACCAAACCATCAATTCCGTCATCCCCGCAGTTTGAGCCGGGATCCAGGGGGGCCTCTGCATCGCGGGATGCGGTTTGAACGAGAATGAGGCTCCCACCCGTTGAGTTGAGGCAATGTTTCCCGACCGTGCCGGCCGGGAACTGCGAAGGGCGGCCCAGGCAGCGTTTCTTTGCCGCCTGGGTCCGAAGGACGGGAGGGACAGAGCTAAATTCGGTTTCAGGAACTGCAGGAGTGGAATCGATACGGTCGAGCCCTTTTGCCTCCGGCACGGGCAACAAAAGACGTTGCCCGTGTCGCCCATGAGAATTTGCGTTCGATTTTGATTGCAGTTTCAGCCTTCCAGGGCGGATTAATCGCGAATTCGAGACCTTAAAAACCCTGGTTCCCGGCTCAAAAGCACTGCCGGGATGACGGGTTGGGGAACTTGGTCGCAATATGCCCGGCAAGAAGGTTTGTCTCCACTTGGGCAACAGCCCCCGGAGCTGGGGCTCCGGCTGAAAAATGATAATTTCGATCCCACACATTTTTTGCAGACAAATCGCTTGACTCGTCTACAACTTCACAGTCTATCTCTCTCATCGTCATGGCCACGACATAACTCACAACTCTATTGTAAGGAGATGTCAGACGATGCAAAATCAGGTTACCGTTAAAGAATGGGTGGGAATGTTTCAGGAAATCGGGCTCGATGAAGAGGCCATGAAAAAATGGCACAGGATCTTTGAGTCGCGCTATCCCGATGCCCACCGAAGCTTTTTGGAATGGCTCGGACTTCCGCCCGCGGAGATCGACAGAATCCGCGCATACAGCAAATAACAGACACGGGCAGGGAACTTCGGTCCCTGCCTGAACCACAGGCAAAATGAAAACCTACACAATATCGAAGATTGCCCGTTCGTTCGGGCTCTCCCGGAGCGCGCTCCTCTATTACGACCGGATCGGGCTTCTTTCGCCCTCGGGCCGAACAGATTCGGGGTACCGTATTTACACCAAATCCGACTGGGAACGGCTCGAACGCATCTGCAACCTGCGCGAAACAGGCCTCCCGCTGGAGGACATCGCTGCGATACTCTCTCCGGGTGGGGCTCCCGACGGAGTTCTCCTCGAAAAGAGGCTAAACGCGATCGGAGAAGAGATCCGGGACCTCAAAGCCAAACAGGGCCTCATTTCCATGATGCTGAAGCGGATTGCATCACCGGACGATCAGCCGAAGGTGAACAAGCAGATGTGGGTGGAGATGCTTCAGTCGGCAGGGATGGACGAGCGCGGCATGGATAACTGGCATGCGGAGTTCGAGCGCCGGGCGCCTGAATCTCATCATGAATTCCTGCTCTCGCTCGGCATCAGCGAGAAGGAGGCCCTCCTGATTCGGCAGTGGTCGAGAAAGGAGGCAGTGAGCAGTGAATGAATTTTGTGCGCCTCCGGAGCGGCGTGTCTATGTTTGTTTCGCAAACCCGACCTTGTAGGAAGTGCTTGTTTTCAGTTCACAGTACACTGCTCACTCAGATTCACTCTCCCATTTTCCCCCGCAACCCTTCCGCCATCCGCGTCGGAATCCCGTCAAAACTCCCGTTGCTCATGCATACGAGAAGATCTCCGGGACGGGCGGATTCGAGGAGAAAACCGGCCAGGTCGTCCGCATTTTCGAAATAGAACGCGTTCTTGTCACGGCGGCAGATTTCACTCACCAGGCGTTTCGTGTCGAGCCGTTCCCCTTCCGGGATGGAACCCATGCCGGGCGGTTGCTTGATGCAGATTACGTCCGCGGCATCGAACGCACGTGCGTAATGCTCCTGGAAGATATTCCGCCTGCTTGAGTTGGTCCGGGGCTCGAAAGCCGCGATCAGGCGGCGGTCGGGATAGAAGTGCCGTAGGCCCGTCAGAGTTTCGTGAACGGCTGTCGGGTGGTGGGCGAAATCCTCCATCAGGAGCACTCCGCCGAATTCTCCCAGAATATCCTGGCGCCGCTTGACTCCGTTGAAGCCGAGCACCGCCTCCTGGATGCTTTCCATCGACATGCCCGCGAGGGTCGCAGCCGCGATTACCGCCGTTACGTTCCAGACGTTATGCCTTCCGGAGAGCCTGGACCGGAAGGTCTCTTCGCGAAATGTCTTCGGGTTTCTGAGGCGGAAGGCGACCTCGCCCGGCCGGTATTCAATGGCTTTGATCTGCCAGTCGGCACGGTGAGAATGTCCGTAGGTGAGGACATGGCCGCGGCATTCGGCAGCCAGGGCCGCGCTGTTCGGGTCGTCCGCGTTAATGATGAGATGGCCGCGTTCGGGAATCAGCCGCACGAAATCGCGGAATGCCTTCAAAATCGCATCAAAGTTCGCGAAGATGTCGGCGTGATCGAATTCCACGCTCGTAACAATTGCGATCTGGGGCTGATAATGCAGAAACTTCGGTCCTTTATCGAAAAAGGCGGTATCGTACTCGTCCCCTTCGAGGATCATGTATTCGCCGGTGCCCAGGCGGTAGCTCCTGTTCCAGTCCTTTACGAAAGCGCCGATGAAAGCCGTCGGATCTATGCCCCCCTGTTCCAGCACCCAGGCCAGAAGGGATGAGGTCGTGCTCTTCCCGTGGGTTCCCGAAACCACCATGCTCTTGTGCCCGGACAGGAAAAATTTCGAGATGGCCTGAGGCATGGAAAAATAGGGCCGGTCCTGGGCCAGGATAAACTGGGCTTCGGGATTTTCCCGCCTGACGACGTTCCCGATTATGAAGGCATCCGGGTCGAAAACCTTTGGATTGTCGGGCGAGAACCCCTCGAACAGCGGGATTCCCAAGGTCTCCAGGTGCGTGCTCATGGGCGGGTAGAGATTGTGGTCCGAGCCGCCGACTTCATATCCGCTCTCCTTGAGCATCGTTGCAAGGGTTCCCATGGCGATACCGCCGATTCCGACCATGTATACCTTTTTGAATCCGTCCAGTGTCATAGCTTCAGCGCTTCCATGATGATGTCGTGCACGAGCGGTCTGAATTGCCTGATGGCGTCGTTTTGCCGCGATGGATGCACACGGTTTGTGAGAAGTACGATCAGGACCTGTCGGTCGAGATCCAGCCAGAAGGACGTCCCCGTAAAGCCAAGGTGCCCTACGCTGTTTTTTGAAATAACGTGCCCGGCGCTCGAATTGACCGGACTCGGGGTATCGTAGCCCAGGGCCCAGGTGCTCTCTTCAGGAATCTTTGTCCTCTGCCAGAAGATTTTGACGAGATCGCGCGGCAGGAGTCCTTTATTCATCCTGCCCGCGTATATGCCCCACAGATGAGAGATCAGTGATAACACGCCGGCCGCCGTGCCGAACAACCCGGCGTGCGGGGCAACGCCTCCCAGGCACCACGCGTTTTCATCGTCCACTTCGCCCACAAGCAGCCGCTTCCTCAAGGGGCATTCCTGGGTCGCGGCAAAGGCTATTTCCCGTCGCAAACCTTTCACGGGAATTTCCGGATCCGTTCCTGCCTCAGCAGGGAAAAAACTCAGTTCGTCCACTCCGAGCGGAGTAAAAAGAATGTTCTTTGCCAATCCATCCAGCCTCCCGCCGAATACACGCTCCAGGATCGTTCCGAGGAGCATGAACCCGAGATCGCTGTAGACCGCAACGCTGCCCGGAGGCGCATTGAGCGGTGTCTGGAGTATCATCTGGATGAGGGTTTCTTTCCTCTTTTCCGGGGGAAGCTTGACCAATTCCAGGTAAAAGGGCCTGTGCGCGGGAAATCCGGATGCATGCGAGAGCAGATGCCGGACCGTGATCTCCCGTTTTTCGGCAGGGACCGCATCTTCGGGGAAAAAGCGAGCAAGTGGATCGTCCAGTGCGATAAGTCCGCGTGCTATGGCAACCATGCACAGAGGCGCCGTAACAAGAGGCTTTGTCAGAGAGGCCAGGTCGAACCATGTTGCCGGAGTTACCGGTCCCCCGTCCTTTTGCGCATGGCCGAAGACGCCTGCAGCTATCGGGCTCCCTTCTTTTGCCACGAGGAGAGACGCTCCCGGGAACACGCCTTCCGCCAAGCCGGCCTCGAAGGCCTTCTCTATGCGAAATCCGATATCAGGGGGCAACAGGATTCTCGAGAATTCTGAGGACGCGCTCATGGCTATCCAGCAGAAAAGGCGCGCCGAACGGTATCAGGTCGTTGCGGCGGCCGTGGCCGAAAGGAAGACTGTGGACCACCGGGAAATCGTAGATACTCACGTGGTCCATCACCATATCGCATATCGCGGAGTTCTCCGCGCAGTTGGTGAACTCTCCGAGCAAAATGCCGCCAAGTCCGGAAAGGATTCCTGCCAGTTTCAGGTGATTTATTATCCGGTCGAGCCGGTACAGGGCCTCTTTGCAGTCCTCGATGAGCAGGAGCGCCCCGGACATGTCCGGCAGAAAGGGCGTTCCCACCAGATGCGCCAGGCAGGTCAGATTGCCCCCGATGACCGGGCCTTTGACGGTCCCGTGCCTCAGGACCTGCTCCGGACCGAAGGTCCAATCGTATTCGCCCCTCCCGGCAAGGGCATTCAAAACGCAATTCGCCCTGTCCGGATCTTCGGCCATGCCGGTCAGGTTCGGACCGTGAAAGGTGGTCCAACCGGCGCGGCTGTTCAGGGCAAGATGGAGAAAGGTGATATCGCTGTGACCAATGAGAATTTTGGGGTTCTTTTGAAAGCTGGGGAAGAGAATCCAGGGAAGAAGACGGCCGCTTCCGTACCCGCCTCGGATACAGACGATCGCCCGGACCTCGGGATCGAGCACGGCATTGGAGAGGTCCCGCACGCGTTCGATGTCCGTTCCGGCAAGATAGCCTTGCCGCTTCAATATGCTTTCGCCGGGGACGACCCTGTATCCGGCTTCTTGCAGGATACGGCTCCCCTTCTCGTACAGAGCGGGATCGAAAGGACTCGCCGGCGCGATGAGGGCAACCGAATCGCCCGGTCGAAGGGCGCTGAACCGTGTCACGCCGCTTTCCTGTTCCTGTCGAAAATTATCTTCAAACCTCTCAGCGTGAGGTATTCGTCAACCTCATCGATCAGAGGGCATTCGCTTGCAATAAGCGGGGCAAGGCCGCCGGTTGCGATCACATGGACATGGCCGGTAATTTCCTTTTTCATCCTGGTGATGATGCCTTCGACCAGACCCGCATAGCCGTAGACTATTCCCGCATTCATGGAGGCTATGGTGTTCTTGGCCAGGACGGACGGGGGATGAGCGAAAATCTCGACCCGCGGCAGTTTGGACGCCTTCTGGAAAAGTGCCTCGCAGGAAATCATGATCCCCGGGCTTATGACTCCGCCCATATATTCGCCGCGTTCGGAAACGTAGTCGAAGGTGGTCGCGGTCCCAAAATCGACGACAATCATGGCCATCTTCCGCAGTTCATAAGCTGCGACGGCATTCACGATTCTGTCGGCGCCGACTTCCTTGGGATTGTCGTAGAAAATAGGCATTCCCGTCCTGATTCCGGGGCCGACGATAAGAGGAGTGGAGTTGAAGTATCTTTCGCAGAATCTTTCGATCGGATTGAGCGCGGGCGGCACGACGCAGGAAATTATGATATCCTTTACGCTTCCCAGCGGAATCTCGTGGGCAGCAAACAGGCTGCGCATGGTAATCGCGTATTCATCGATGGTTGTATTGGCTTCGGTTCTTATTCGCCAGTCGTGTTCCAGACGGTCGCCGTCGAAAAGGCCGAGTACCGTGTTCGTATTTCCGATATCCACTGCAAGGAGCATTCGCTCTACCCTCTAGAATGATTCTTTGAAAACCCCGCCTCACATTCCCGGGGAAGCGGTTACACGGCCAGATGCTTCTGGATGCATGAAGCCATTTCGTATGCTACGCCTTCTATGACGTCCCGGTCGATGCCTTCGACCATGACCCGGATCACCGGCTCGGTCCCGGACGGACGAATCAGCATCCGGCCTTCCGCTCCAAGCTGCTGCTCGAGTTTTTTCTGGAGCGCCTTTATTTCGGGAATTTCCGTAATGGGCCTCTTTGCCCCGATGGGAACGTTCACCAGCTTCTGCGGATAATGCTCCATGATCTTCTTGAGTTCGGAAAGAGGCCGGCCTTCGCGCAGCATTACCGCCAGGACTTGCAGTGCCGAAAGGATTCCGTCCCCCGTCGTACTGTGGTCCAGGAAGATCATGTGCCCCGACTGTTCTCCACCCAAATTGTACCCGTTCTGGCGCATCTGTTCCACTACATAGCGGTCTCCCACCGGCGTTCTGAGCAAGGTCCCGCCCATTTTTCGCAATGCGACTTCGAACCCGAGATTACTCATGACCGTCGCAACGACGGTTTTGTCCTTGAGCAAGTCCCGCTCGATGTAGTTCTTGGCGCAAATGGCCATTATCTGGTCGCCGTCCAGGACTTCGCCCATTTCATCGGCAAGGATCACCCTGTCAGCATCGCCGTCCAGCGCAAGACCGACATCGGCCCCCTGCTCGCGCACCATCCTGGCCATGACTTCCGGATAGAGAGCGCCGCAGTCGAGGTTTATGTTCTTTCCGTTCGGCCTGTCGCCCGTCAGGATGACTTCAGCGCCGAGTTCTTCAAACACCGTCGGGGCCACACGGTAGGCGGCGCCGTTTGCGCAGTCCACAACGATCTTGAGACCCTCCAGGGTGAGGTCGCGGGGAAACGTATTTTTGAGATAAACGATATACCGCCCCTGGGCGTCATCGATTCTGCGGGCCCGGCCTATTTCCGAAGCCGACGGCCGGGGCAGGTGCTCGATTTCGCCGCTCAGGATGAGTTCCTCTATCTTGTTTTCCGTCTCGTCGGGCAGCTTGTAGCCGTCGCTGCCGAAAACCTTGATTCCGTTATATTCATAGGGGTTGTGAGAGGCCGAGATGACTATTCCCGCATCGGCACGCATGCTTCCCGTGATGAAGGCAATTCCGGGCGTCGGAAGAGGTCCGACCAGGAGGACGTCCACCCCCATCGCACAGATTCCCGAAGTAATGGCGTTTTCGATCATGTAGCCGGAAAGGCGGGTGTCTTTGCCGATGATGATCTTCGGCCGGCGGTGTGTGTTGCGAAAGAAATAGGCTGTACTGAACCCGACTTTCATAGCCAGGTCCGTGGTCATTGGAAAGGCGTTGGCCACGCCCCGTATTCCATCAGTTCCAAAGAGCTTTCCCATTCGTACCTCCCTCACAAACCGCGAAACAATACAGGGGTTTTATCTATAGCCGAATTCCGGATTCCGTCAGGCAACATCCTGTGAATATTGAATCGCATCGGCCATTTTAGCAGCTTCCGCATGAAAAGCGACATCGTGCACCCTGAGGATATGGGCGCCCGCCGCAACTCCAAAGACATTTGCAACGGCCGTTCCCAACTCCCGTTCCCCTTCCTTGCGTCCAAGAACCGATCCTATGAACCTTTTGCGCGAAACTCCCAGCAGGATCGGTCTGTCCGTACACGAGAAAAGTGCAAGATTCCTGAGTATCGAAAGATTATGGGCAACAGTTTTACCAAAACCTACGCCGGGATCAATTATTATTTGTTTGCGATCGACTCCGCGGTCCACGGCAAAGCGAATTCGTTCTTCCAGAAAGGTAATGATCTCGGAGACAAGCGATGCATAGACGGGATTGTCCTGCATCGTCCGGGGGACTCCGAGCATGTGCATGAGGATGAGAGGCGCTCCCGAATCGGCCGCAACTTTCACCATGTCCGGATCGAACTGCAGCGAGCTGACATCATTTATGATATCCGCTCCCGCTGCAAGCGCCGCCGAAGCCACCTCGGCCTTGCACGTATCGACCGAGATCGGAATCGCGCTCCGTTCGCGAACGGCGGAAATCAAAGGAATTAGTCGTTCCAGTTCGACTTTGACCGGGACCGGATCCGATCCCGGTCGGGTCGATTCGCCCCCTACATCCAGGATGTCCGCACCCTGCTCTACCAGTTCGAGCGCATGGGAAAACGCCCTGTGAAAATCGGCAAAGCGTCCGCCGTCCGAAAAGGAATCGGGCGTGACGTTCAGGATACCCATTATGAGAGTACGCCTGCCCAGTTCCAGAACCCCGTCCCGCATCTTCAGGGAATAGATTTTCCTGCCGCACATGTTCGTTTTATCCTCCATGCCGAATCAGACGCGATATTGCATTATTTGGGGGCAAATTTGAAGGAAATTCTGGTTCATATCGAGGGATTACGGATATTACCCGCATTAACCGCAGCAGGAGCGGGATAGTCAGGCGAAATCCCGCCCGTGCAGTATCCTGTGAGCCTCCCTTAGGATCAATGTTGTTGCTTTAAGGAAATACGCCCGCTGGTTCCCAAGGTTCGCCTCAACGCGGGCTTAAGTGATGGCGTCGTGTAGGGAGGGCAAAAGCGAAGCGTTGCCCACCGCCCATCCCGGAAGGCCTGATGGTGGGCACATATAAACCCCAAGAGTTGTGGCGCGGTTTCCTGACCGCGCCGCTTGAAGGCATTCGCTGGACTTGGTCTCCTGACCACGCACCGTGAGCACTGAAAAATTCCTCGTTCACCGAGCCGGGGGCAACGGGTGCTATCCGAGACTCCGATGTAACCGACACGGGCCTGCGGTTTTCGTCAGTTACGCCATACCGCCTCGTCACTCCACCGTGTCAGGCTTTATCAGGGTTGAGGGAATTCCGGGAAGGGTGTCAATGCCTGCAGAAGAGGGAACGAGGAAGGAAAGCGGAAAAGCCGAATTCAAAATACCGGCCGCATGGTATCATGCCGTCCCATCCTTCGGGGAAATCGGAGTATCAGCTGTCCAAGCCCGGTCCCCCCCGGAAACCACGGCCGGGCCGTGGGATTTAAATAACCTGCAAAAGGACCAAGATCGAAAAACACGAAACTTGCGTTTTCATAAATTTCGTGTTTTTCGTTCCATTATGGTTCAGCTGTCCCTGTTTTCCCCAGAACCCGGGTGCCGAGGTAAAAGAGGTAAAATAGGTTATTGGAATTTTTCACATCTCGGTTTCCCACACATTTCCCCTCCCCCATCCGGACAAGAAGCTACTCCAAAGCTAGATTCCCCGAGGGAGGGTTGATTAGAACTGATAAGCACCCATATCCACCTTGCCGCCAACGACTCGCGGCTTGCCGTCCTTGTCCGTCGCGGGCAGTGCTGGAGCCAGAATGCTGCCGGTACCGATGCAAGGTGAACCTGCCGTAAGGTGAAAATCTGCAGCCAGGGGATTCACGAATTTGGGGTCCGGCAGAATGTTCCCAATTCCGGCATAGCCTCCCTGGATATCTGAATAGGTAATCGTGAATGTGCTGAGCGAAACGGAGATTTCAGTAGGCGAGTCGCCCCACAGTATGCAGTTTGTGAGGGTATCCTTAGCAGACTCGGATTTGATTCCTCCGCCGAGTGCTGATTTGTTCGAGGCAATTGTGCAATTAGTTATGGTCGAGGTACCGAAACCGGAATCTATTCCACCTCCTGCTATGACGGAGGAATTGTATGCGATAACGCAATTTACGATAGTGGCGACAGAGTTTAAACTGATTGAAATCCCGCCGCCGCCTGTTCCGGCACTGTTGAGATTTATCTGACAGTTAGAGACAAGGACTGTCGAGCCATTGTCTATACTGATTCCCCCTCCGTCGATCGCTGAAGTGTTTTTGCCGATAGTGCAATTCGTGATAACCGGAGCGGAGGCCAAATCGCAGCCGATGCCTCCCCCCGATGCCAATGAGGAGTTTGCTTCGATGATACAATTCAATATCTTGGGCGATGAGCCGGAGCAGGAAATACCGCCCCCCGTTGTCGCTTTGTTCAGGGTAATAACACAATTCTGAATGGTTGGTCCGGACATTAATTCGCAGAGTATTCCTCCCCCCTCGGCAACTCCGGCATTGCCGTTAATTATTTTAAAACCGTCCAGAACAGATGCTGCCGTCTCCATTCTATGGAACCAAAATCCGCGCAAGCCACCGGTTGCATCCACTGTGCAGTTCGCCGGCCCGCCTGCAGACTTGACCGTGATGGCTTTTCCCATGAAGTCGATATTCGAATTTCCGGCTCCACTATAGATTCCGTTAGCAACCAGAACTGTGTCTCCGCTAACGGCGAGTCCGATCCCGGCCTGGATGGTAGGTGCCGTGACGGAGGGCACATTGATGATTGCCGGGTAGGCTATTGCCGGGCTGAAAAATAAGAATATCCAGACAAAACTGTGAACGTATTTCAAGTATCCTCTCATTACAATCCTCCTTGGTATACTCCGGTTGGGATATTAGTCCGCCGGCTGCAGTGAAGATTAATTCAACCACAGAATCCGATTAAGATTCCGCGAACTTTCCGCGCCCGATCCTGCCGGGGGTGAAACAATCGTGGGGCCCCGAAAGCCTCGGATCGCTTCCGGACCCCCACTTGAAAGATCGGCCTAGATCACCACAAGAGGCCGCATCATATCGTGTTCCTCGTGTTCCAAAATGTGGCAGTGCCAAACGTATTCGTTTCCGCCTGTCCTTGGACTGGACGGAACGGCGAACGGCACCGTCGGAAGCGAAAACTTCATGATCACGGCGGTAACTTCGCCGGGATGCATCTTGACGGTTTCTTTCCACCCCTGCTCTTCGGGGAGCGGCCCTACAGGCGGCCCTGTGTAGCTCGGGGTCCCCGAATAGGTCAACACGTTAAACGGCCTCCGCCAGAGGACCTGCACATTGACGAGATGAAAGTGCATGGAATGAGTATCCCCGGTCAGGTTGGCGATCTGCCATATCTCGGTGGAACCGGCCGCAACCAGTTCGGTGGTGGGTTCCACGTACCCCCTTGCGAACACTCCGGGACTGACCATGGTGTCCGTGCCGAGCTTCTGTATGAGGCGCCCATATTCGTCATTGATTTCGTTCAATGTCAGGTTCCGTATCGGAATGCCGGCGGGAGGCACCGGGAGCCCGGCGGGGTCGTAGGGCGCGAGAAATGGATCGAGGCCCGGCGTCAGGTCGGTGTTGATGCTGATGGCCTGTGGCTTGTCTGCAGGCGGGGTAACAGTCAGCCCGATGTCGAATCGCAAAATTTGACGGGTATTCGGCCCGAAACCGGGAACAGTGTTTGTCGGATTGAGCGACGCGCCGGGGAAGTAGTCATTCGTCGGATCGCCCCCCGGAAATGGCGCAGGGGCGTCGTTGTAGAGGATTATTTTTTTGCCCGCGAAGGCGGAGAAGTCCACTATCACGTCCCACCGTTCGGCAGGACAGGTTACCAGGGTGCCTTTGTGTGTTGCCGGGTCGAACGTAATATTGCTCGGTTTGAGCACCGGCTTTCTCAGAAATCCCCCTTCCGTTCCGATTATGAGGAAATCCGGTCCCTTGGGATTCAGGGGCGTTTCCGTTACGGGGTCCAGGGTGATTCCATCCGGACTCCCGTCATCCACATAGAGCTGCAAGTTCAAAAAACGGGCCTGGCAGGCATTCAGAATGCGCAGCCTGTATCTTCTTGGCTCGACGGGCGCAACCGGATAGACGGTGCCGTTGGCCAGCATCGTATCTCCGAACATCTCGGGGACGACGGATGGCGAGGGCAGCGGCAGACCGCCCGGCATGAGCTGCCATTTATCGTAGACGTGAGGGTACCATAGGCTGCCGGTGGTCATCTGCCCCGTCCAGGTGGGATCCAGTGACATGATATTGTCCTGGTCGACAAAGATTTTGTCCTGAATGATCAGGGGGATCTCATGCCCCCCGTTTTCGACGTAATCAGGAAGCCCCAGGTTTCTCAGGTTTCCTTCGAAAAGGTCCCTGAGCACGTAAGCCGACGCGATCCCCGCGTAGGCATTCAGGCGGGTGATCCCTACGGCATGATCGTGATACCACATGAGCCTGGCGCTCTGCGCATTGGGATAGTAGAATTCGGCCTGGTTAGCCCCGGCATTCGGGTTCAGCACCTGGTTATTGATAAAACTGGCTCCCTTTGCCCCCGTGGCGGACCACCATCCGAACGGCCCTCCGTCGCTGATCCAGGGGACAAATCCGCCGTGTAGATGCGTGCTGGCGCGATTCGGCGCCTGATTTGCCCCCATAAGGGTCGTATCGACCGGGAGGATGTGCGTGGGCGGGAGATTGTTCTGGAACGTGATCTGGATTGGAACGCCCTTGTTGCAGACAATAATCCCGCCAAGGTGGCGTTGTGACTGGGGGCCACCCAGCGGCATCAGGGGATGATACCCCCAGAGGGTGGTCGGTCCCAGGGCAGGATGAAGTTGATCGGTGAACTGGTTTATATTGATAGTATAGTGTTTGACTCCTGTCGCCGGAGCAAGCGTCAGATCGGCGCCCGCAACCGAAATACCCGCCGGTCCAACACCCCTCAGGACCTGCCCGGGGCCGAACTTCTGAATCATTGGGCTCTGATAGAACGCATGCGCTTTGCGCGGCCAGGACAGTAAGCCGGCTCCAAATGCTCCTGCCGCTGCTCCGGAAATCGTGGTCAACCGCAAGAATTGTCTTCTTGTCAATCGCATAAGCTCTCCTCTTTCGTCTGGAGTTGACGTCCCAATTCCGGTCCTGCCTTCCTACAGAAAGACACAAAAACACACTCTTAAAAAACTCGCCTTCTCCTTTGCCCGTGTTTTCGTGGGCGATATGCCGTTGTCATCAGGTAAGGAAAATGATTGAGAAAGACAATGAATTGGACTCTGTAATTCATCCCGCGATTCGAGGCAGTCGAGAACCGGGTCTGTCAAATTCCGGCTGAATTCATTACACGTTTGTAATGTTCAAAAATGAGGGGCGGTCAGGTATGAATTCAGGTCGGAAGTGGGCTCCGGGGAAAAGTACAGGGTTGAAGGGAAATGGGGTGCATCCCGCTTTTGAACCGGGGGTGATTCGAGAGGAGGAAATCTCAGATCGACGACAACGGGCGATGGAAGCATCATCTCCCTGCAAGATGGGCCAAATTACCGCGAAATGTTGAATACTACATTCGGACTTCTTAGAATCTTGAATATTCTATGCCTCAAAGCTTTCAGCGCGAGGCGGAGCAACGGTTGCGCCGCTGCATGCCGGACCGGTTTCAGAGGAAGTAAACGGATTAAGGTCGAACTGATTGCCCGCATTCATAGGCACGGATCAAAAGAATTATAACTACCCCGATTGCGTTTCGGTCGAAACGCTATGACCCTGAATCGAACAAGTTTGCCGGTTGCCGCACGTTCGAGAAACAGCTGAAAGGCACTAGCATGCGGATCTTGCTTGTAGAGGATGATGAGAAGATAGCCTCTTTTATCATTAAAGGTCTTACACAAGAGAGCTTTGCCGTAGATTATGCCTCGGAGGGAGCAGCAGGTCTCCAATTCGTGCTGAACGGGTCTTACGATGCAGCGATTGTCGACTTAATGTTGCCGAAACTCGACGGATTGAGTCTTATCGAGGAGGTTAGGACACGAAAAATCAATACTCCCGTCATTATTCTCAGCGCAAAGCACTCGGTGGATGATCGTATAAAGGGGCTTCAAGCCGGAGGTGATGATTATCTCGTCAAACCCTTTAGCTTTTCTGAGCTTTTAGCCCGTATCAAGGCGTTGATCCGCAGAGCACTTGCTGCCGATATCGCGACTGTTTATTCGTCGGAGGACCTGAGCATAAATATTTTGACGCGTGAAGTTTTCCGGGCAGAGAAGAAAATCAGCCTGCAGGCCCGTGAGTTCGCTCTTTTGGAGTTCCTCATGAGAAACAAGGGGCGTGTCGTCTCCAAGAAAATGATCATTGACAATATTTTGAAGCTCGACTTCACCCCACAGACCAATTTGGTCGACGTACTGGTATGCAGGCTTAGAAACAAGGTGGATAAGGACTATTCAAGAAAGGTGATCCGGACTGTCCGAGGGGTAGGTTATCTTTTGGAATCCGACTAACCCTAAGGGTATTCGGTGAATGAGATTAAAAGCACCGAAATACGCGACCCTCAACAGCTTCCATCTGCATTTCCCAACACCATTCATACCGAAAAAATTATGTATACCGCTATGGCACGAAATTCACAGACACTAACACTGGCGGCCATTGTAACGGGACTAGCGGTCGTAGTCTCGGTTGTTTTTCTCGGTTGTTACAATGAGCTAAGGTATACGGAATCCCGTGACAGAGTCATCCATACCCGTGAGGTTATTGAACTGCTTCAGATGACTTTTTCCACTTTGCAGGATGGGGAGACGGGTCAGCGGGGATATGTCCTCACGGGACTGGATGAATATCTCGAGCCGTTCCATAGAGCAGTGGATAATGTTCGATACCAGACTGAGGCCGTACTCCAGCTTACGAGGGATAACCCGAAACAGCAGATTCGGATTGCAAAGATTCAGGATCTAATCGAGAAGAAATTTGATGAATTACAAAATACAATTTTGCTGCGCAAGGAAATAGGGCTCGACGCTGCACTCCAGGTGGTATTCAGCGGAGACGGGAAGATCCTGATGGATCAAATCCGCCAGATGATGGCCGAAATGCAGGGGGAGGAACAGGAACTGCTGCGGATGCGGGAAAAGGTATTCAAAAACGAGATCGTGCAAAGGCGATTTGCCATGGCGCTGGGTGGAGTGGTCTCCTTCGCGCTTTTCATCATTAGTGCCTTTCTGGCTCATAAGAACAGTCTGCATAAGCAGGGCGAAAGCTATAACAGGCGCATGAAGGAATCCCTGGACAATGTGGCTCACGATCTTCGCACACCCCTTACCCGACTGCGGGGCAAGGCGGAACTCGCGTTGCAGTCGGATTGTGACAGTGCAACCTGTCTGGAAGCTCTAGCCGACTGCATGGAGGAATCCGAGCACGTAATCAGGATGCTGAATACGCTCCTCGATGTTTCCGAGGCCGAAACCGGTCTGATGAAACTCCGGGCAGACAAGGTGGATCCAGCCGGACTTTTCTCGGAACTTTTGGATATTTATGAGTATGCTGCCGAAGAAAAAAATATAAGCATGCACCTGATATGCCCGAATGATCTCCCCGTGATAGCGGATCGCGCGAGAATACAGCAAGCTATGGCCAACCTGATTGATAATGCCATCAAATATACGCCGCCGGGCGGGGAAATAATCGTTGATGTCAAGGAACATGGCGGCAGGGTTTTAATTAGTATTCAAGACAACGGTATTGGAATTCCGTCCGAAGAAATACCCAGGATCTGGGACCGCCTCTATCGGGGCAATTCGGGCCAATCTCAGCGTGGACTGGGCCTTGGTCTGAGTTTTGTGAGAGCCATCGTGCTGGCGCATAATGGGAAAGTGCACGTTCTCAGCGAACCGGGCCGCGGCTCCACATTTTTTGTTTCTCTGCCACGAAACAGGTGATTTGTTTTCTTTCTTTTTGGATTACGCGGCGCTGATACCTCAAAACCTTTCCGACACTCTCATCGCTTCCGGTCCGAAGTAGCTGCTTCAACTCACATTATTCTTCTGTAACCGTAACCGACCGGGGTGGTCTGGTTTTCGTCAGTAGGACGACACAGTCTTTCCGCTCCACCCGTCCTACGAGCTTATCCTATTGTTTTCTTTCGTGATTTTCGCACTACTATCGGTCATTTTCTTGTTTTTTGAACAAGATTTTTTATGCTGCCGGTTCTTAACTCGTTTAATATCAACCCCTTAGTTACACTTTAGGCCGAGGAGAACCGAACGGCGCGGGTGGCCCAGGCAACAGGCTTTAACGTTGCCTGGGTCCGGAGGACAAGAGGCTTCGCGTAGAATTACCAGTCCCTCTTGCCTGCGGCATGGGCAACCAAAACCACGTTGCCCGTGTCACCCACGGTTTGGTTCCTAGCGCGAGACGGTGGGCTCTGCCCATCCTACGACCTTATCATATTGTTTTCTTTTGTGATTTTCATGTATTTCGTGGTTATGGGCTTTTGTCTTTTGTTTTGGTTGCGGCTATGCTGCCCCGGGAATTTCGGGGTTGGAAGTCTTCGTCTTTTGTGTCTTGGCCCCGGCTATGCCGTCAGGCTTCTTCAACCCATTTCAGACTTGTGTCAGGGCGCTTCAGGGTTATGGAATTCCGGGGGGGAGGTGTCCACCGGTTTCGACTTTGCTGCATGATCTCAGCATTGGTGATTATGCGAAACGAATTCGTCGAAATAGAGGGAGCTGCTGAAGGCGAGGGCCGAACCCATTGTGAAATAGACAACCGCATCGATGTATTTGGGAATCGGCAGGTGCCTGACCGTGTAGCCCATGAGCATCATGACCAGGATCAGAAAGTAGCTTCGCCAACCCTGGAAAGCGAAAAAGCACGTCTTTTCCGGTCTGGTGGAGATTCTCCGGATATTTTTCGAAGCGATGCGCGAAAATCCACGGGAATAGACAATAAGCCCCAGGGCAAAGCTCAACGCAGCCAGCACGAGGTTCAACGGCCAGGCGGAATTATAGAGCCAGAAACAGGCAACGATTGTAAGCGCGATCCCGACCCCAAGCCACACCACCCCGGCAGTCAGGACCAGCCAGCACCGTCGGACCCTGGGAACACAGGCTGGTTCGAGTTTTTCCATGCATCTCCTCAGAACCGATTTGAATAACTGACTTGCCGCGAAAGCGGCAGGTTGAATGATAATACCTGAGAGAGCATGAAATCAATTCGTATCGGCATTTTTGCCGGAGAGAAGTGAAAACGCCGATATTTAGCGCCATCACTCAGCCCGACATCGTTAGGAGAAGCCGGCCAATCCAACGACTGCCTGTTATGGAAAAGCAGGCCTGATACCGATCCTGTCAGATCCTCCCTTCGGTTGTGCCCTGATCGCCCCGACAGCCCTGTGTAGTCCGTATTGCCCAACACCGTGAATTTCCTACACTTACGTCACATTACGTCGCCGACTTCGAATATTGGCATGCGTTATGCTTGCATGGACAGAGCAGAACCGTTGCTTTTTCTCACCACGCAAAATTATCGCAATCGTGCACCCTGAATCAACCGAGCAAGTGCAATGCAATGCGGGAATGCTGGTCTGACGCAAAAACAGGCAAAATCGAACTTCGGAATAATTTCCAGGCAAGCTGTCGTTGGAAGCCTACAGCTCTGTATGGAATCTCATACAGGTTCATGCATTCTCTCCAATAATGGGCCAATACAATATGGAACCCGTAATTCCGATGCAACACGGATTGTCTAAACCATCATGGACGTGCATACACTTTGTCGATACCGAGCAATCTCGGCTGATCTGCAGAATACGGCTTCCATCTGAGATCTTGTTGCTGGAAGCTAATGTGGGCGAGGCTGGGAGTGTAACCGATCTTATTTCCGCAGTTTCGCAGGCTATGGAATTCCCCTCTTACTTTGGCAACAGTTGGGATGCCCTGGAGAAATGCCTTCGGGATATGGCGTGGCTGCCTGCCGAAGGCTACGTGCTCCTCCTGCATGGTGCCGGAAAATTCTGGGCGACAGCAACCAAAGTTGCAGGGGCACTTGTGGAATCATGGCTTCCCTGTGCTGAGGAGTGGGCAACAATTGGAGTTGCCTTTCACCTTGTATTTGATATGGGTGAAACCTCAAATGATTCTCATTAAAGTCTGCTAAACTGTCCCTATCGACTACAGCTGCGGAGATTTGCCAATGGACATTGAAAAACAGAGGTTTTCATCGTTAATGTTGTTCCAGTTCCGCACTATGAGAAACGGAATATCCAATCAACGGAGAGTCTGTGAAGAGCGCATAATGGTATTTGAAGCTGAAAGTCTTCAGAAGCCCTTGCCATGGCCAAAAGAAGGGGCAAGGATGGAGAATTCTCTTACGTGGATAATGATGTCAATGTACTATTCGAATTCATTGGAATAATGGAGTTAATAGACCTGAACTCCGTCGAAAAAGATGAGGTGTGGTGGAGATTAACCGAAAAGCTGAATCCAATGGAGAATAAAAGCAGATTCATACCTGATGAATCTGAACTGGATGCACTGAGGACGCAGGCACCACCACGTAAACGGGGCAGATTATCGGTCCCTTCGAAAAGGGCCAGGTAGCACAGTTTTAAGCGGAATCCAGTGCTTGCAAAACTCTGCATCCCAGGAATTGCAGCTATTTCATGCCACTTGCCGGCCCAACACTATTCCCCTAATGGTTTCCAGACCACCCAGCGCATATTTCGCCGAAATCCGAACAGAGATGACCTATCATAAAGGCGGCGAATGACTAATTTGTCAAACTCTGCGTCGGGGCCGGAATTCTCCCCCCGAGGGTTATGAAGCCGCCGGAGCCGTCTTTTCCCGGGACGGCAATGATCGTGGCCTCGCCAAGCAGGCCGCCGAAGAAGGCTTTATCCCCCGCCTTCTTCCCGGGGACCGGGATGAGCCGCGCAGCTGTGGTTTTCTTGTTGATCACACCTATCGCCATTTCATCGGCGATTATGGCGGCAAGGGTTTCGGCTGACGTCTCTCCCGAGAGCGCTACCATGTCCAGACCGACCGAACAGACGCTGGTCATTGCCTCGAGTTTTTCGATCGAAAGGAATCCCAGCCTTGCGGATTCAGCTATATTGAGATCCTCGCTCACCGGGATGAAGGCGCCGCTCAGCCCGCCGACATAGGAACTCGCAAAGGCCCCGCCCTTTTTCACGGCATCGTTGAGCATGGCAAGCGCTGCGGTTGTTCCGGGAACTCCAATTCTGCTCAGGCCGAGGCTCTGGAAGATTTCCCCCACGCTGTCGCCGACGTTAGGGGTGGGAGCAAGCGAGAGGTCCACCACGCCGAAGGTGACTCCCAGTTCCTTCGCAACGTGCCTGCCGATCAGTTCGCCGACCTTGGTCACCTTGAAAGCGGTGCGTTTGATAATTTCCGACAGTTCTCCCAGGTCGAGCCCCGGATTGGCGGCGCGCGCACGGTCGATTGCTTTCCTGACGACACCGGGTCCGCTCACGCCGACGTTTATGACCGAGTCGGGCTCGCCCACCCCCAGGTATGCGCCCGCCATGAACGGGACATCCTGCGGGATATTCGCGAATACGCAAAGTTTTGCACAGCCGACCCCGTCGCGGTCTTTGGTGAGTTCCGCAGCCCTTTTCAGGGTCCTGCCCATGAGATAAACGGCGTCCATATTGATGCCCGCCCGCGTGGAGGCAACATTAACCGAAGAACATACATGATCGGTCCCGGCAAGGGCCTCGGGAATGGCTTCTATCAGGGCGCGGTCACCCGATGTGCACCCTTTTTCCACGAGTGCTCCGAAGCCGCCGATAAAATCGACTCCTACGTCTCCGGCTGCCTGGTCCATCGCGACGGCAATCCGGACCATATCTTCCGGGCCGAACGGACATGCGGCAACGGCTATGGGACTCACGGCAATCCGTTTGTTTACGATGGGTATTCCGTAGCGGATCCCGACCTCGTCGCAAACGGCGACAAGGTTGTGGGCCAGGCGGCGAATCTTTGACCGCATCTTTTCGATGAACCTGTCCGGTTCGTCGCTTGCGCAGTCGAAAAGGCTGATTCCGAGTGTCACGGTTCTGAGGTCGAGATGCTCGTTTTTGAGCATTTCAAGTGTAGCGAGAACTTCTCTGTGGCTGAGCATGGATTCGTTTTCCGGATGAGAGAGATCAGACTCGGTGAATGGCTTCGAAGATGTCCCTGTGCTGGAGGCTTATATCGAGGCCCAGGTCGGCGCCGCGCTCGTACAATGCTTCGCGAAACCGGTGCTGGTCCAGCGATATGGGGATATCGACTTCATAGATCATGATGTTTGCGCCCGGAGCATCTCCACCGCGGAAGACCGCCTTGAGATTGGAGATGTTCACGCCAAACCCGGCCAGAAGCTCGGTTACTCCGGCTACCAGACCCGGACGATCTGGACCGAGCGTCGTGATAACAAACGGCTCGCTCTGAGGTTCATCCCACACTCCGGCTCGTTCCATCTCACGAAGAAGGACGGAAAGCTTCATTGGATCCAGCTTTTCGCGGAGCCGGGTCAGCAGATTGTCGAGCACGAGGTCGTCGGGAACGGACGCAATGAAAACGCCGGCGAATTCCGTCTGCAGAATGGTCTGGCTAACGTCTTCAATATTGCACCCGGCTTCGAAGAGGACCGCCGAAACGGCCGCAATGATCCCAGGCCGGTCATGTCCGAGAACGGAAACGATTACTTTTTTCATACGGGCTCTTCGTCGGCGCAGGAGGCCATTTCTCTTATCAGGCGAAGTGATTCCCGGGCTTCATCCGGATCGAGCACATTCAGAGCAAATCCCGCATGCACTATCACAAATTCCCCGATCTTCGGTTCTTCAGGCAGGAGCAGAAGAGACGCTTTCCTGATCGCTTCGCCGATTCGGACGGTCGCAACACCTTCCTCAACCCCGATTACTTCCCCGGGAATGGCCAGGCACATGGTAGTTTCCTTTCGAAATGCTGACAATCAGCCGCCATACCGGCAGCATCCAAATCATAAACCGGCTCTTCAGCAGTTGATTTTTTCAGCTCACTGCTCACCGGTCACTGAAGACTGCTTTACACAACGCGGCACACCGGAGCGGGGTTTTCGATCTTCTTCCAGGTACCGCCCGCCTTGGCGACTTCCGCCAGCACCGCCGCAACAATGTCTTCCATCCGGTTCCGGACGGGTTCCGTCAGGCCGGTGTTCCACGAAGTCCAGTCCCCGGGCTCGATCCCGATCACTACGGCTTCGGGCTTGTTCCCGAGTTCTTCGGCATAGATCAGGGTTTCCACCACATTCAACTCGTGGAGCGAACTCTTGTATGGAATCTTCTTAGGCAGATCTTCTTCGGGAATCCGGTAAATGGATCCGGGAGGTCCCCCTCCCCTGACGATATCGACGATGATAGCGTAGTCGGACTCGAATATGGGATCGAGTAGCCTCAGTCCCAGCGTGCCGCCGTCGTAGAGTTCGACGTTGTCCGAGAAGACGTATTCGTCTCCGAGTTTCTCGATTACCCGAACACCGGTTCCTTCGTCGCCGAGCAGAATATTGCCGACTCCGAGTATCAAAATGCGTTTAGGGTTCATTGTCGCGCCTTTCACAAACAAAAAAGGGAACCCGGCCAGGCGCAAGCACGGGCCGGATTCCCTCTAAGTATCCAAAAAAACAGAATTAGACAACTTTAAATTCGTAGACTTCGTTAGTGTTCGGATCGATCACATGCACGCCGCAGGCAATGCAGGGGTCGAACGAATGGATCGTACGCAGAATTTCGACCGGGCGTTTCGGATCGGCGACCGGGGTGCCGACAAGGGCGTTTTCCAGGGGGCCCAGCTTGTCGGCCGCATCGCGCGGACCGATGTTCCAGGTCGAGGGAACGACCATCTGATAGTTGCCGATCTTCTGGTCCTTGATGCTGATCCAGTGACCCAGCGCACCGCGGGGAACGTCGTTGAGGCCTGCGCCCATGCCTTCGGCAGGCATCTGGTAATCGGCGCAGATGTTCAGATCGCCCTTCTTGATGTTTCCAACCAGCTGATCCATCCAGCCTTCCATGGCATCGCCGATGATCTTCGTCTCGATCGCGCGCGCAGCGGTTCTGCCGAGGGTCGAGAAAAGAGCGTCGGGCGGAATGGCCAGCTTTTTCAGCACTGCGTCGACCATCTGCTTCGTTTGGGGCTGTCCCTTGCCGTAAGCCACCAGGACGCGTGCAAGCGGACCGACTTCCATCGGCTCGTCTTTGTAGCGCGGGGCCTTCATCCAGCTGTAGCGGGCTTCCGTGTCGTACTTGTCGAACTTCGGCTTGGTCTCGCCCTTGGCGGGATTGAGGCCCTTCGGATCGCCTTCGTACCAGCTGTGCTTGATCTGTTCGGTGATCAGGTTGACGTCGACTGCTTCAACATTCTTGAGGTTCCTGTTGAAGATCGCGCCGCGCGGGAACATGAAGCTGTCCGGTTCCTTCGCCGTCTGCGGGAAGTCGCCGTATACCAGGAAGTTCTTGTTTCCGCCGATCTTGCCCCAATCCTTGTAGAAGCCGGCAACCGCCAGAACGTCCGGAATGTAGACGTTGTTGACGAAGTCCATGGTTTCCTTCCACAGATACTTGAACTCGGCAATCCTGCCCGGGGTCAGATCGGTTGCGCAGGTTACGCCGCCGACAACAAGGCTTTGGAGATGGGGGTTCTTGCCGCCGAAAATGGCATGCATACGGGCCGTGCGGGCCTGCTGGCGCAGGGCGTCGAGGTAATGGGCAACGGCCATCAGGTTGGCTTCAGGGGGCAGCTTGTATGCGGGGTGTCCCCAGTAGCCGTTTGCGAAAATTCCGAGCTGTCCGCTGTCAACGAACTTTTTTACTCTTGCCTGGACTGCCTTGAAATCGTTTACGCCGCTCTTGGGGCTGTTCGGAGAGACCGATGCGGCCAGGTCGGCGGTCTTTTTCGGATCGGCCTTGAGGGCGCTGGTGATGTCGACCCAGTCAAGGGCGTGCAGATGATAGAAATGGACCACGTGGTCATGCAGGTACTGGGCGCCATGCAGCAGGTTGCGGACCAGCCGGGCATTATCGGGAATGTTTACGTTCACCGCACTGTCTACCGCGCGGATGGACGCAAGCCCGTGAATATAGGTACATACGCCGCAGGCGCGCTGCGTGAACAGGTACGCATCTCTCGGGTCACGGCCTTGAAGCATCATTTCGATGCCGCGGAAAAGAGTCGAACTGCTCCAGGCATTCGCGACCTTTCCATTGGCCACTTCCACTTCTATTTTAAGATGACCCTCGATCCTGGTGATCGGGTCTATTACGACTCGTGCCATGATGGATTCTCCTTATTTATTAAAACGCATTGATTCTTTTGCTCTACCGGTGCTGTTCGTTTATTCCGTCAACTCTAGGAAGACTTGTAGAAAGGAGTGGACTTATCCCAGAAATTGGGCTCGCTGCATCCGATGCAGGGATGTCCGGCCTGTACGGGCCAACTCGTACCGTCGTTCCACTTTACGGTCGGGCAGTTGTTGTACGTTTCGGGGCCTTTGCACCCAACCTGGTACAGGCAGTAGCCTTTGCGGGCTTCTTCGGAGTTGAAGTTGGTCACGAATTCGCCGTTTTCAAAGTGAGACCGTCTTGGGCACTGGTCGTGAATGGTCTTGCCGTAGGCAAAAAGAGGACGTCCCTTGTCGTCGAGGTCGGGAAGCTTTCCGAACATGAGGTAATTTACAACGGTTCCGACAAGGTTGATCGGGTTCGGGGGGCAGCCAGGGAGATTGACCGTTTTGATTCCGGTCACTTCGCTGACGCTCTTGGCCCCCGAGGGGTTCGGAGCGGCGGCCGGGAGTCCGCCGAAGGAAGCGCAGGTCCCGATACAGATCGTGGCCAGGGCCTTCGGAGCAACTTCCTTAATGGTCGCGAGCATCGTCTTGCCGCCAACGGTACCGAAAGCACCATCCTGAGCAGTCGGGATTGCGCCGTCAGCGATGAGGATGAACTTGCCCGCATTCTTGGTCATGGCATCGTGCAGGGATTTTTCGGCAGCCTCGCCGGAAGGCGCCATGATCGTTTCGTGATAGTCGAGGGAGATAATATCGAGAACCAACTCGTCGATCCAGGGATAGGTTGTGCGCAGGGCGCTTTCCGCACAACCTGTGCACTCTGCCATAGCGAGCCAGACAACAGGCGGACGGGGTGCATTCGAGAGTGCATGTGCTACTCTTGTTACGAAAGAAGAAGATAGACCCATCGTTGCGGTGAGAATAGTGCAGTACTTCATGAAATCTCTTCGTGAGATTCCCTTCCGCTCCAATCTTTCTTCCAGACCGTTTCCTTGACTCATAGATACCTCCTAGGCCATCCAATTCAAGCATTTATGTTTCGCGATACCTGCGCCATGCAACCTACACGTTTTTAATTGAAGTGCGTAGATAATGCAATATTTTTAGCTATGCATTCAGGACAGAGAGTGCACAATTCGCACTACCAACTTGAAACTTATGTCACAAATTATTCCTGCTAACGGATTCCAGACCGGCGAACGAGGTTATAACCGAGCAAATCGAAGAATTGAAGCAAAAACAAGAGGCAATTACGCAATATTCGTCAATAATCCTGGAAATTTACAAAAATGCTGAAAATCACACATACGGCCCGCACTGTACCGCCTTTCTCTCACTGCGGACAATCGGCTCCCCCTGCAGAGCGATTCAAGAAAAGCAGCCCATCGGCCCTGGCGTCTTGAACAAAGTTGCAGGTATTTTCCGTCTTGTACAAAAAACCTCATCCACCAGGGAATGCATTCGCATCTGTCTGCTCCCCTCCCGGGTGAGACATCTTCGAAGCCGGTCCGTGGGGAAGAAAATGAAATAGGATTTGTCGACCGACGTGTGTTTACAAAAACGGTAAGGATGAGACAGGCAAGGTCGATCGGGGTGCGGCCACGCAAAAAAAAGGGGAACAGCCGAAGCCGTTCCCCTTATGCAAAAGCAGGGTTAGTGCCTAATTCAACGAGGAGCCGCCGTCCGGGTCCTTTTTCTCACTTTGGGCCGCTGCCGGTTGAGCTGACTGGTCGGAGATGGGAACGACACAGGCGGAAACCACTTTCTCCGCCATCTTCCTTTTCGGAAGGGACGTGATCAGTCCGGGTTCCAACTCGTTAAGAATCGCATCGACATCTTTCAACTCGAGGGTCTCCCTTTCGAGCAGCGACTGCGCGATCTTTTCAAGGCCTGCGTTGTGATCGGTCAGTATCTTCCGCGCCCTCTGGTAGTTTTCATCCACGATGCGCCGGACCTCTTTGTCGATGTTCAGAGCAGTCTGCTCGCTGAAATCGCGCTGATGCCCCAGTTCGCGGCCGAGGAAAGGCTGGTCGTCACGGCGGCCGAAGCTCACCGGTCCCATCTTTTCGCTCATGCCCCATTCGCAAACCATCCGTCGGGCAATCTGCGTGGCCCTTTCGATATCGTTCGAAGCGCCGGTCGTATTCATATCAAACGAAATTTCCTCGGCAACACGACCGCCCATCAGGATAGCGATGCTGTCGAGCAGGTAGTCTTTCGCGTAGGTATGACGATCGTCCTGCGGCAACTGCTGAGTCAGTCCCAGAGCGCGTCCGCGGGGGATGATCGTAACCTTGTGCAGAGGATCGGCACCGGGAAGCAGTCTGGCAACGAGAGCATGTCCCGCTTCATGATAAGCGGTAATGCGTTTTTCTTCGTCGTTCATGACCATGCTCTTCCGCTCCAGCCCCATCATGACCTTGTCCTTGGCGTCCTCGAAGTCGCACATGGCGATAAGGTCTTTGTTCTTGCGGGCAGCGAGAAGAGCGGCTTCGTTCACCAGGTTTTCGAGGTCCGCGCCGGAGAAGCCGGGCGTACCTCTTGCCAGGGTATGCACATCGACATCGGGCGCGAGAGGTTTGGCAGCGACGTGAACCTTCAAGATACCTTCACGACCCTTGATATCGGGAACGGGTACCACCACCTGCCTGTCGAACCTGCCGGGCCTGAGCAGAGCCGGGTCGAGTACGTCGGGCCTGTTGGTGGCGGCGATCAAAATGACGCCTTCATTGGATTCGAAACCGTCCATTTCGACGAGCAGTTGGTTCAGAGTCTGTTCGCGTTCGTCGTGCCCTCCGCCGAGCCCGGCGCCACGATGCCTGCCGACCGCGTCGATTTCATCGATGAAAATGATGCAGGGAGCGTTTTTCTTTCCCTGCATAAACAGGTCGCGCACGCGAGATGCGCCGACGCCGACGAACATTTCGACGAAATCGGAACCGCTTATCGAAAAGAAAGGAACCCCTGCTTCACCGGCAATTGCGCGGGCAAGGAGAGTCTTTCCGGTTCCCGGGGACCCCACCAGCAGAACGCCTTTCGGGATCCGCCCGCCAAGGCGTGTAAATTTCTTGGGATCTTTTAGAAACTCAACTATTTCCTGCAGCTCTTCCTTGGCTTCATCAACACCTGCCACATCGTTGAAAAGCACTTTCTTGGAATTCTCGTTGAGCAGGCGCGCGCGGCTCTTTCCGAAGCTCATGGCCTTGCCGCCGCCCATCTGCATCTGGCGCATGAAAAAGATCCAGACGCCAACCAGGAGCAGCATCGGAAGCCAACTGACCAGCACGGTCATATACCACGGGGATTCTTCTTCCGGTTTGGCCTGAATGTTGACCCCATGCTCCCTCAGAATGCGGATCATGTCCGAATCCCTGGGCACGAAGGTCTTGAACATCTTGCCGTCCGAGTAGGTGCCGAAAACGTGGTCTCCCTGGATAGTCACCTGGGCCACTTCACCTTTCTGGACGGAAGCCAGGAATTGGCTGTAGGTCGTTTCCAGACTGGACCGTTGCGGTTGGTGAAACATGTTGAAAAGAAGAATCACCATGAGGCTGATTACCAGCCAAAGAGCGAGGTTCTTATAAAATGGACTCAAATTGTGAAGCCTCCTTAGACTTTCATATAAGCCGTTGCCCACCCTCAGTAAATAGCAAACCGCGGGCCGGCGGCGTACGAAAGGGGGTAACGCAAAATTATCACTCATCTCTTCCGGTATGTCCAGTAACTACGGGCGGCATTTGGAAAAAATGTTTGAGAAGCCGCATCAGGCAAGCGTTCTTTTTCCGACCGCAACGGCCCGGAAAAGCAAACCAAAGGAAACGGCCCCCACCGCATTCAGCAGAGCGGTAATCAAAAAACCCGCCTGAAAACCCAATTCCCGTGTCACGAAACCCATGACCAGACCACTGAGCATCATTCCTATATATATACACGTATTATACCCACCCATGGCAAGCCCTCGGGAATCCGCGGGAACGACCTCCGAAATCAGCGCTCCGACAGCGGTGAAAGCCACCCCCATACTGATCCCCATCAGGAAGGCACTGGCCAGGAAGTATGGCAGCGAGCCGGAAAGCCCGATTCCCGCGATTGCGGCCGAGTAGCCGAGCAAGCCTGATAGTACGAGTTTGCTGCGGTCCCGGACCCTGTCGCTCAGGTGGCCGAAGGGAATCCGACAAACCGCGTTCACCAGGGCCTGCGTACCGAAAATAAGTCCTATTCTGCCGACGCCCACTCCCTTATCGCTTGCGTGGAGGGAGACGAAGGTAACGAATACGCCGAGTCCGAAACAGCTTATGAGCGTTACCAGCCAGCAGGCAAGCAGGGCCCTGTTTCTCAGAAGTTCTCGAAAGATCGTTCTGCTGCCCCTCCGGACCACTCCGTTATGGTGCGACGGATTCTTACGCCTCGGCAAACATCCGACCACGATCCAGAACATTACAAAGGCAATGATACCCGAGATACCGAACACCCATTCGAAGCTGAAGAACTGGCCGGCAAATCCGCCCATCGCAGGCCCGAGGCTCATTCCGCCGTACATGGCCATCGTGTACCAGCCGTATGACCGCCCAAGGTGCGTCTTTGGCGATATATCGGTGACAAAGGACATCATCGTGGGAGCGAAAGCGGCAATTCCGGCACCGGAAAGAACATACACTCCCATCATCTGGAGAGGGGTGCGGCAGAAGCCCAGAAGTAAGGAACCTATGGCGGAAACGAGAAGGCCCGAAAGTATCAGGCGCTTGCGGCCGAGCCGGTCGGACATGATTCCGAGCGGCAGACAGAGAAGCCCCGCGGCAAGCATGAAAGATGAGGTGATGATTCCGACTTGCAGATTGTCCGCTCCGAGGGAGCGGGCAAACAGGGGCAGAATGGGGATTCGCATATATGCCCCGGAGTAACATCCGAAACAGACCGCACAGGAAATCAGGAGCAGGGAACGATAGGACGCGAAAGAACCGTACGGAGACGATGGAGCAGAAACCGCGTCCCGCAGGCCCGGTTCCCCCTCGGCTGTTATAAGTTTGGCCGCAGGCCGGCTTAAATCCATGATTCTTCCGTTCGCACGGCAATATGAAAGGTCTTCGGAGCTGCGGACATGCAGTTGCACGGTGAGAGCTATCAGCGAAAAGAGCGGGATTGGGAGAATTAGTCCGGGTTTCTATTAACGGTGTCGATAAAGATCTTCAGCTGCGCAAAATTACGCCGTACCTTTTGCCCGGAACCGTTTCGGATCGATGCCGTATTTCTCGACCTTGTACTGGATGATCCGCTTTGTCGTTCCGAGGAGGCGCGCCGCCTGGGACTGATTTCCTCGAACGTCCTTCAGTGCGTCGGTTATGAGGTCCCTTTCGAATGCGCTTGTGAGCGCTTCCAGTTTTCCACGGCTCACGCTCTGCATCCCTTCCGGCTTCATTTGAAGAGTCGGAGGCAGGTGCCACGAATCGATTGCACTTTCCTGGGACAGCAGGACGGCGCGTTCTATGCAATTCTCCAGTTCGCGGACGTTGCCGGGCCAGTGATACGACATCAGCATGTCTATAGCGCTTGTGGTGATTCGCTTTATATCCTTGCCGAATTCACGGGCGTATTTCAGGACGAAATAGTCGGCGAGGAGCAGGATATCCGGACCGCGTTCGCGGAGCGGCGGCAGGTAGACGGGAAAGACGTTCAGCCGGTAAAAAAGGTCCTGCCGGAAATTTCCCTGCCCGACCTCTTCTTCCAGGTCCCGGTTCGATGCCGCGATTACACGAACATCCACCTTGACCATCCGGGAAGATCCCAGCGGCTGGAATTCCCTTTCCTGGAGTACACGAAGAAGTTTGGCCTGTGCGATGGGCGAAAGTTCCCCCACTTCGTCGAGGAAAATAGTCCCGCCCTGGGCCTCCTCAAAGCGTCCGCGCCTGCGGGTAATGGCTCCAGTAAAAGCGCCCTTCTCATGCCCGAACAGTTCGCTCTCGAGCAGGGTATCGGGCATGGCCGCACAGTTCACCTGGACAAGAGGTCCGTTCCGCCGCCTGCTGTTTTCGTGGATGGCCTTGGCGACGAGTTCCTTGCCCGTACCCGTTTCACCTGCGATCAGCACGGTGGTGTTCGTGTCGGCAACCTGGTCGATAAGGCGGAGAACTTCCTGGATCACCTTCGATCGGCCGATTATGCTCGTGGTCGGGCGCCTGGCTTCGGCGAGCATACGTCGCAGACGCCTGTTTTCTTCCTCTACCGCACGAAAATGAACCACCTTCCCCAGCAATTCGGCGACGGCGCTCAAAATCGCGACTTCATCTCCGATTTCTTCAACCTGGTGAGCCAGTTTATCCGCTGAGAGAACTCCGACGCAACGCCCCTGATAGAAAATGGGCACGCACAGGAATGCCAGTTCCGCCCGATTGAGAGACTTACGGGCCCCGGTCCGATCGAGGAAATGGGTCTCGTTGTCCAGGTTGGCGATCGCCAAAGGACGTCCGGTCAGGGCCACCTTGCCCGTTATGCCCTCACCCGGGCGATAGCAGATCTTTCCGGTTTCGATATCGACGCCCCTGGCAACATCGAGGTATGCCTCCCCGGTTTGAAGGTCAAGTATGGAGATCATGCCGCGCTCCATGCCGAGGCGTGCGCTCAGGATGTCCAGGGTCTCCTGGAGTTGGTCCTTCAGTTCATCCGAACGCGACATGACTCTTGCTATTTCGTGCAGTGCCCGTAATTCAACCAGACTGAAACTATCCGGCATTTTTTAACCCATTCTAAAAATTGAGCTATTCTTATTCTAATCAAGCCGGAAAGTAACGTATTTGCACAAAATTGTCACTAATTTAATCGGACGGCGCACCTTGTTCCCGTTATGTTGTGGCGGTTTCCCTCCTTTACGTTGAGGCACGTTTCCTAACCGTGCCGGCCCGGAACCGTAAATGGCGCGGTGGGGAAACCGAGCCTCAACTTTATAAGTTGCCATAACTTTGTCGGGAAACCGCGCCATGATCCTTATGAGTTGGCGTAACTTTATAATTAACTTTATGAGCTGCCAAAACTTTTGAATTGAAGTGAAACAACAGCATCGGACGTCATAGGACCGTAGGGGTGGGGGAGCGTAGCGGGGTAGGTTTTATCGTGCCCACCGGTTCTTGATCGTGGTTCGGGATCTGTTATCAAGGGAACTCAGAAGCTCCAATCAAGTTTGGACGCTTTGTTGCTGTCCGAACATTTCGTACGGCCTCTTGCACTTCTCCCCCGGATTCAAGAATCTGGACTTCCACAGAGAGTGCATCCATATCAATCGGATTGGCCGGACGGTGGGCACGGTGAAACTTTGTGCCCACCCTACGCGACTCACCGTCTACTTATTTTTACAAACCGGCAACGGCACTGACCCACACCTAAGCAGCTTTGGACTTTTCAGTGAAAAAAGTTTAAGTTACCCCACTGCAGCATTCCTGTTGCGAAAAATTCAATACTTATTCACGGACTATCTTTGACTTGTCGCCGGGACTCGCCTCGGGAAGATGCGTGCCCTTCGGAGTATGCGAATGGTTCCGAATACAGGCCGCCTGTCGGCCTTTATCACCCTTCTCCGACCGCACCAGTACATCAAGAACGGGTTCATCTTCCTGCCATGCTATTTTGGCGGCAAGATGAAGGATATCTCCGCGCTTGCGACGGTTGTCCCCGTTTTTGTGCTGTTCTGCCTGGCTGCAAGCGCAATATATATTTTTAACGATCTTCAGGATGTCGAAATGGACCGGAAGCATCCCACCAAATGCTCCCGGCCTCTTGCGAGCGGAGCAGTCTCTCCGCGTGAAGGGATTTTCCTGCTCAGCCTCCTGCTCCTGTTATCCATTACGGGTTCCGTTTTTCTGCTCGATAACTCCGTTTTCCTGATTCTAATCTCCTACGTCGTCCTGAACGTGCTCTATTCACTCTCACTGAAGAACTTAGCCATACTGGACCTGCTCTGCGTCTCGGTTGGTTTTGTCCTGCGCGTCTTCGCGGGGACCTTTGCAATGGGAATGCACGTCAGTCACTGGCTCGTGATGATGACCTTCCTGCTGGCGCTTTTTCTAGCATTGGCGAAGCGGAGAGACGACCTGGTGATCGCGGCCGGCAACGGTGCCTCGCCCAGGAAGAGCCTGGACGGCTACAACCTCGATTTCGTATCGCTCAGCATGGTCATGTCCGCGGCGGTAACCCTGGTCACCTATATCCTTTACAGTGTCTCCCCCGAAGTCATAGCCAGAGTGGGATCGTCAAACCTCTATTTCACTTCGATTTTCGTGATTGCCGGACTGCTCCGGTATCTTCAGATAACTTTCCTGGGGCTCGGAACCGGCTCTCCGACAAGGCTGGTTCTGAAAGACACCTTCCTTCAGATTGCCATTGTCCTCTGGCTTCTGAGCTTTTATGTCCTTTTATACACATAAGCGGAGGCAAGAGAGTCAGTGCTTGGTCAGGATGAAAAAGTAGTCATAACGGGAGCGGCCGGACTGGTCGGCCAGAACCTCGTTCATCATCTTCTGGAGATGGGTTTTTCAAATATCGTTGCCGTCGACAAGCACGAGCATAATTTGAAGATCCTTTCGAAAACCGCGCCCGGCGTACATACTGCGACTGCAGACCTCTCCGAACCCGGAGACTGGATGGACCATTTCCACGGGGCCAAATGCCTCTTTCTGCTCCAGGCACAGATCACCGGGACCAACTGGGAAGTATTCGAACGTAACACCGTGCGCTCGACCGAATTGACGATCAAGGCCGCTAAAGACGCAACAGTACCGTTCACGGTCTGTATCAGTTCCTCCGTTTTGAACTCGGTTGCCCACGACGACTATGTCCGATCCAAAAAACTCCAGGAAGAGATGGTCACCGCTTCGGGGCTGAGGCATTGTATCGTCCGGCCCACCCTGATGTTCGGCTGGTTCGACCCCAAACACCTTGGATGGCTCTCCCGCTTCATGGAACGCGTTCCTTTTTTTCCCATCCCGGGGAGCGGGCGCTATGTGCGCCAACCTCTCTACATACGCGACCTCTGCAAAGTGCTGGCCTGGTGTGCGAACAACCAACCCGATGGACGGGCATACGA
>JAEZHY010000098.1 GCA_023416335.1 Pseudomonadota bacterium
CCTGCCGGGACGGGGTTCCCAAGGCGGACCTTGGGAACCAGCGGCTTCTTTACTTAACGCAACAACATTGGGGTCCATCGATCGTCGAATGTAATCAGACGCCTCGAACAACCATGCTATTCTCGAAGCTACCCCGGCCTAAAAATGATACCCGACCACACTCCCGACCGTTGCGCTCGTACCTGACTCGGTTATGGGGCTTTTATCGGCGTCGCCCATCAGCCGTTTTATCCCTGCATCGGTCGAAATGAACCAGTGACGGTCCAGCAGGTAGGTGGCGTTCAGACCCGCCGTCACATCCTTCAGGCCGCCTTCCGCGTTGAAGGTCGGGAACGCCGTGCGCGAGGCCTGTTGAGCCGTCACGCCGAAGAAGGTCTGCATATAGGAGTCGGTCGCCCAAGTGGCGCCTATGCCCGGTGTAAGAATAAGGTTCGGGGTCGGATGAAACGGAACACCCATACCGAGATTGAACAATATTCCGTCATTTTGATCGCCGGTGTATTTCACGAGCGATCCATGAAACGCGACGGGTCCCAGCTTGTAGGCGCCGAATACGCGGACCCCCAGGGCGGCGTCGATATCTCCCAGGCCCACCAATCTGTCGTCCGTGCCGAAAAGGCCTGTCCCGAAGAAGCTGTCGCCTTTTTCGTCACGGCCCGGGTTGTAAGTGAGTCCAACGCCAAATTGATAGTTACGGCCGGGTAAAAAGTTGACGTTAAGCCCGCCCACTCCGAGAGAAACGATATCGCGCCAGTTCACATTGAAATAGGGCACGGGAGATGGGGTATAGAAATCGCTTCCTTCATACCTTGGGCCGACCCGCAGACCCGCCCCGAGCTTCACGTCCCATTCCTTTTGCTCCGGCGTTTGTCCCAAGTTTGCCTGATTGTCGGTCCAGAAGCCGGATCCCCCTCCCGCCGGGCAAATTCCAGGCGAGACAATCGGCATAAGCAGTAACGCAACCACTTGAATCAACAGGAAATGTTTAGGAAATATCTTCAATAGTCGGGGGTTCCGCATATTGGGGTCCTCAATAGAATTCGAATCGTTAATGGCAACAGCCTGGATATAGAGTGTGTATCCGTTCGCATCCCGCGCGAGGATACCAGAATTAATCGAAAGAAACCATAGTCACAATGGTGGTGTATACGACCCGCTATAGTAACAGGTACAAGGGTAAGTCGAACAGGTATGCATCGATGTTACAGTTGCCGTGAAATCTCGAATGGACTTACATCAATTCCCTGACGAGTTCTTTCAGCTCCGGATCGGGCGTTTCTCCGGTGTCCGCAGTCCGCCAATCGTCGAAAGCGGCTTCTTCCCAGTTCTTTATTATTACATGAACAGATTGTCCCCGCGGGCCCCATACTACCGGATCGGTTGGGCCAAAGATCGCAATCACCGGAGCACCGACTGCCGAGGCCAGGTGGGTTACCCCGGAGTCGCTGCCGATGTAGAGCCGGCACCGGGAAAGAAGAGCAGCGAGATTTGTGAGAGGGAGGCCGGAAACGATGGGGATTCCCAATTCGGCAATGCTTTTGGAGAACTCTTCGAGGTAATAATCTGCGGGGCCTGTGGAGAATAGAACAGGAACAGCAAACTCTTTTTTTAGCCAATGCAGAAGGGAATGCCAGTTGTTCGGGGGGCAGACTTTTCTTTTTCCGCCGCTGCCGGGATGAATGAAAACCGGCTTCTCCGCAATCCCGAATCGCTTCAGAAAACTGTCCGATTCTTCCAACACGTTGGGCGGTTGGATGAGAGAACCGGAAGACATGGAAAATTGCAGGCCGAGAGCGGCCATCTGCCGGCGGACAAAATCAGTGACGTGAATCCCTGTTTCATCGGTCGGAAAAGATTTGATCCAGTTCACTCGCGCGCGTAGCTGGGTCGAGAGCCTCTCTGCAAGAATGCGGGTCCCGCTCTGGCCGAGTATGAAGACCCGGTCGGCCTCTTCGAGAAAGTCGGGAAGGGGAGTACTCCTCCACAGATTATCCTGGAACAGGGAAGGGATGAGCGGCCCATCGAGGGGAACGCATTTTCCAAAGTAGGGTTTGCCAACCAGAAGGGCCACATGCTCCGGCTTGGACCAGAAGTCCAGCATCAGGCGGGGATCGGCGGCGCACAATTCATCCAGAACCGAGGCTGCAAGGAGAAAATCTCCCAGCGCCCCCTGGTGAAAAACAACGGCTCTCATGTTCTATTTCGAGTGGTTTGGATAAGATGAACGCTGCATAGACGAAGAACCGTCATTCCTGAGGACAGTCTTTCGCGCCGGATCTTTTCACGATCTGAAGAAAATCGGAAATTCCGAACCCCGGTGTGCTCCGCGTCCGGTAGTCGATTTCGATATCGGCCAGCTTCTGGTAAAGCCCCTCGCGCTCGTCCAGCAAAAGGTTATAGGATCGAAGCAGCGCCGCTTCATCGCTTTCGCCGTCCCGTCTGCCGAACAAGCCACGCCAGAGCACAGGCCTGGGATTTGCCCTGTATTCCCGCAGCATTGCATCCCGGATCTCGGGGGGATTGGTGAAGTTCACCATCGTCGTGAGGGACCTCAGCCGCGCGAGCAGGTCCTCTCCGGTGTAGATCACGCTTCCGGTGGTGTCCACGACTACGTTCTCGGAACCCTCGCCGCACGCATTCGTCTCCAGCCACTCCAGGACATCGGAGACCACTTCCTTTTCGCAGGCCAGGTATATCGCTTCCTTCCGCTCGTAGTCGGGCTGGAAAGGAAAACCCATCCATTCCCCGAGACTCAAAGCGCTGCCGTCTTCACGTTTCAATTGGGAATCGAGCCTGTCGGTAATAAGGTCGTCGCAGCAAAACCGCTTGTACCCGATGCCTGCAAGTTTGGCCGACCAGAACGACTTCCCCGACCCCGACATCCCAATAAGTGAGAGCAGCACGTGAACTCCGAAGTGAAAAAGAATTGAGCCTTGGCGGACCGCGTATTGCGCCGCAATTTCAAAATAAGCAAGGAATGGCGGTATTCTAGGGAATTGGAGAAAAAATGCAACCAAGTTTGCGGAGACCGGCGGCATCAGACTCAGGGAGAGACGACGGATTGCGAAATTAAGAAGTGAAGTCTCCGGCCTCGGATAATCTTTGATCTCTTTGACGCTGTAACTTCCGGGCTTCTCCGACCAGCATCAGAGTCTCCTGCCAACACTCTCCGCAAAACGATGTGAATTTTTCGAAGAGTTCGTCTTCGTGGACAAGGGGAGTGCCGTGCGAAGGTACGCCTTTTGTCGACGTATATTCCGCAAGTGCCGTTATATATTCGTAGCGCCTTTCCTTCTCGATAACGATCGGTGGATATCCGGCTTTGAGGCACGGGAGATTGGCAATCAGACGTGCAACTCTTCCGTTACCGTCCCAGAAGGGATGTATGGAAACAAAGGATATATGCAGTCGTGCATAGGATTTCAGGATCTCCTTGGAGTCCTTATAAGTTCGGATTTCTTCATTGAGCAACTCAAGCCAGCGCTCCATAAGCTCCGGAGTTTCCCAGAAATCCGAAAACTCGATTATCCTCGGCTGATTACTGATTGTTGCACTGGTTGAATTGTTTTCCTTTTTCCAGTGTCCGACAGGCTTGTAGACGTCGAAGACCGGTTCGGTAATCACGAGCCTATGAAGATCGAACAGATGCGATTCATTGATCTCCTGTTCTCCGATCAGGTTGTACATGAGATCGACCGCCCTGGCATGGCCTTCGACGTCGCGATGATCTTTCAGCGGCTTCCCGCTGATGGTCAGTCCTTCGCTGAGAACAAATGCGGTTTCACCCAAGGTAAGAGTGTTTCCCTCGATGGCCGTGGACGTGTGAGTCCACAGGACTCTGAGTTGTTCGAGGAGGTTTTTTCTGATGTCTTCATCAAGCCCTTGGAGAAACTTCATGGGGATTTTTCCCGCCTTGTTTGGGTTCGATAAAGTGTATCATTTTCAGCACCCTGACGCGAACGGCAAAAACGTTCCAATCCAATTTCAGTCTTGCCGATTCCGTGGTTTCACAATCCGGCGCTAAATGCCTTGACATGAGTGACGAAATGGGAAAGAAACCCTGCTGGTATCTATCTTGAAGAGCAGGAGAGAAAAATCCATGGCTTCGAAAAACATCCCTATGAATGAACGAATCATATTTGCACTCGATGTGGAGTCTCCCGATCTCGCTAAACGCCTGGTCGAGCGCCTGGAAAGCCATATAAAATTCTACAAGGTCGGCCTGCAGCTCTTCCTTGCCGGCTGGTTCCCTATTGTGGACTGGATCACGGCGCGCGGCCACAAGGTCATGCTGGACCTGAAATTCTTCGATGTTCCCGAGACCGTTAAACTGGCGGTGAGCCAGCTCAGGAACAGAGGTGTTACGTTTGCGACGGTGCACAGCGGGAACGGACCGATGCTCAAGACTGCCGCCGAGGTCAAAGGAGATGTGAAGATCCTGGCCGTGACGGTTCTTACCAGCATTGGCGAGGAGGATTTGAAAGATCTTGCAGGAGCGCACGGTACGGTTGAGGATCTCGTAATATCGCGTGCCCGCAGAGCCCTTGCCTCAGGTGTTGACGGAGTTGTTGCCTCCGGCCTCGAAGCAGCGAGTTTGCGGCGCGAACTGGGAAACGACTTTCTTATAGTCACTCCGGGGATACGTCCCGCCGGCTCGGGGTCACGGGACGATCAGAGGCGGATAATCACCGCCGGAAAAGCGATTGCGGCCGGTGCCGATCATGTGGTCGTAGGCCGTCCCATAAGAGATGCAACCGATCCGATCTCCGTAGTCGAGGCAATGCAGCAGGAGGTTGTCCGCGAACTCGGCGTCTGATCCGGACCCACACGCGCGAACTCCCGGAAAAAATCGGAAACCAGGTTCCCAGGGCAGATTAATCGCGAATTCAAGACTTTAATGACTCTGGATCCCGGCTCAAAAGCACTCAAACACGGGATGACGGGATTGAGGGCTCCGTCGAAAAGTGCCCGGGAACCAGGTCCGTCTTCATTTGTACTTTTTTCTCTCCAATTCCCGCCGTTTTTCGGATTTCCGGTCCAATGAATTGAAATCCCTTAAGAACTACCTTTCAGATTCCGATTAACCTATCGATCCGATGTTTTTAGACCGGAACTGTTTTCGGAAAACATCCCGGAGGGAATCTCAAAGTGGAAGATCGGATGGATAACCAGAAAGTGCTGAAGTTTCTTGGAACCGGCTCGCCGCAGCTTCGAAG
>JAEZHY010000122.1 GCA_023416335.1 Pseudomonadota bacterium
ACTTTCCTGCCGACAACGTCTCTCAAGCCCGTAAGATTTTCGAATGCCGGGTTGACGGCCAGGTAAATGAAATCGTGCGGTCGACCATCATCAAAGATCATTTTGCAGTACGCAAGTCCGTTCAGCATATTCTTGAACAGCATTCGGTACTGCTCCATGCTCTCACGGAGAGATACAGCTGCTTTTTCATGTTCGGCGGCAAGTACGGCATCCGCCTCAGCGACTTTGGCCCTTTGTGTGGCTCGGTGCATTACTTCAGAGACAACCGAGATTATCACGCCCGAAGCAAAGAATGTGATTGCCGCGCCCCAGTCGGGCTCGCTGAGAATGCCAAAGGTCGCGACGGGTTCCATCCAGAAGTAGTCGGCAAAAAGAACTGACAGTAGTGTCGCAAGAGCGCCGGGCAGAAGTCCTCCCAGAATCGCGGAAAGCGCCACTGCCGGATAGAAGGTAAGGAAGGGGCTGTTTTCGCCGAGGCTGCGTAGAAAGGCGAGTCGGAAGCCTCCGGCCGCTGCAACCAGGATGAAGGCTGAAAAGAGTTTCCAAAGGGGGCGATCTCGAATCAGCATCGTCATCTGATCCTTCCTTCATAAGAAGTCGGCGCCAAGCCCCCTCCATGCCGTGATGGCGTGTGAAATACCGCACTGCCAATCTTATTATAACTTCGGTGAAGAGAAAAAAGCGCTCTCTTTCCAGCGAATCCGGTATTTACACAAGGTGGAAAGCGATCCGGTCTGCCGGGAAGTCCTGCTGAGCTGTTTCCTTGATTTAGCCCGTACCTTCCACGAGGCATAGGCAGGACGTTTTCGAAAACGGGCCATCGGGAGATGAAACCCGTCGGAAATATTAGCTCTCTACATTGGACAGTGCCCAGTCAGGCACCTCGTCCTCCCGGATATTGCGAATGCCGGCCCAGGAGGAAGCAGGCTCCGTAAGCCGGAAGTAAGTAATTTTATCGCCCTTTTTTGAAGCGAAATATGTGACCGAGGAGCCGTCATCGGATTTTTCGCGTCCTATTTCGTATAGCTCGCAGTCCCTCGGTATGAGGCAACTAAGTCGCGAGGGACCGATGCATTCGAGCAGGAATTCGCAACTCCAGCAGGATCCGGGACATTTGCCCGGGGCCGCGCGCTTTTCCGATTTTCCCGATGGCGTGGGCATTCGAGTCTCGAATGTCTCCGGGTCCGGGTTGTTCAGTTCCCACCCACAGATTTTATCAATCACCGAATTCATGATTTTTCCTTCTCGATTTGCCGTTTTGCTGCAGTCGGCGGATACCTTTACGGAACTTCTTTTGAGTCGGACAACGAATCCGAACGGGCCTTTTCAGAAGTGAAAAGGCCCTCTATAGACTTCAGCATAAACATTCTCGGATTTCGGTCAACTCAGCGCGTAGCGGGATGGTTTGGCCGGAGGCGGGTCAAGAGGCCGAAACACTGCTTATTGGCATGATCCTGAAATTTGCAGGCGAAGATCAGAGTTCACGCCTTCCTGTTGGATGCTTTTCCATTGATTTCGCACGGTAAATCATTAAACTCAGGGGTATCTCGATAGGATCGAGTATGGTGAGTCTACCCCGGATGTTGATAGTATCTCCTTTGAGCTGCCGGTGGCAGGCATGACAAATGCCGGGCAGGGTGCAGTTGAGGCAAACGTGGTGAGGTCTTTGTTCGAACGCAGTTTGTGTTAAGAAGAGACATCCCGGCTCATGAGGTCAGAATATGCTTTTGGAATATATCCAGGCGGCACTCCGCCATGCGAAATACGAGTTCCTTGCCGACGACGGCAGTTATTACGGAGAGATTCCCGAATGCAACGGTGTGTACGCGAATGCAGGCACCTTGGAGGATTGTCGGGAAGAACTACGGGAAGTGCTGGAAGAATGGGTGTTGTTTCGTGTACATAAAAATCTGCAGATACCGGCAATCGACGGGATCGAATTGATCATCCGTGAGGTTGCCTGATGCCCCCATTCGGGCCGATCAAAAGAAAGGACCTCATCCGTTACCTCTCTTATCTAGGATTTGCTGGGCCTTACTCCGGCGGCAGGCATCAATTCATGGTCAGAAAAGACACAACCATACGTGTTCCTAATCCCCACCAAACCGACATCGGCAGAGATCTTTTGCAGCGAATCCTCCGCCAGGCCGGCATCAACAGGGATGAGTGGGAAAAGCTTTAGTACCGCCTTCCTTCTTCAATCAGTGCGCGGATGTTCTCGCCGTCGGCTAGAGTCCTGCCACGAATGGTCTTTAGCTCTTCAATCACTTTCGATAAATCGCCAACCTTCTTCCCGAAGATGGATGTGAGTTGTGCAACGGGGACTCCACGTCTCGTGATTATTACTTGCTCTCCCTTTTGAGCACGCTCCAAAAGTATCGAAAATTTCCTTTTGGCTTCAAAAACTCCCACTTCCACAGGCATAGCTTTCACCTCCTTTCGACCAGTTTATATTATGAGCCGGTCATCGAGTCAAAGAGCCCGGATAAATACTTCCTCTCATAGGCGCCTTGAAAAGGTCTCACACAACTGCAACAGCCTGCCGATTGGTATTTACTACTTTTCGTCTTGATGGAGAGCAATTTCCAAAGAATTTCGGTATGGCGTTTGGGGGCCGGTTTGGCCATGTCGCGCATCTCAAGACTTTGGTATCCTGTACGCATTCTCCGGAGTGGATAGGTAAATCGGAACAATGTGAAGATATGCAACGAATCTGCAGCGAGGAAATGCTAAAAAGAGGTACTGTCAAAAACATCTCGGAATGGGCTGCATAAGGAACGGAGATCCGATGCGATATGAAAATGCAACGCTTTTAGCCCTGGGAGCCGTCGCCCTCGTCGTTTCCGGGTTGCGTCCTTTTGACCGTATCACCTGGCTGCTGGAAGTCATGCCGATTCTCCTGGCGATACCTATTCTCGTTTTCACCTATCGCGGTTTCCCGCTCACGCCTCTTGTCTACAGGCTTATTTTCATCCATGCACTGATACTGATGCTTGGGGGCCATTATACCTATGCCCGCGTTCCACTGGGCTTCTGGATCCAGGACCTGCTCGACCTCGGCCGCAACCACTACGACAGAATCGGGCATCTTGCGCAGGGCTTCATTCCTGCCATCATCACGAGAGAGATGCTTCTTCGACATACCCCTCTCACTCGGGGAGGGTGGCTCTTCTTCCTGGTCACCGCCGTTTGCCTGGCAATAAGCGCCTGCTATGAGTTCATCGAATGGTGGGCTGCTTTGATTGGAGGTGAAGCCGCGGATTCATTCCTCGGAACCCAGGGGGATGTCTGGGATACTCAGTGGGATATGCTCCTGGCTTTGTTGGGTGCTATTTTGGCTCAGGTGCTGCTGTCGGGGGTACATGACAGGGAACTGGGGAAGATCGGAGCGGTTGCGCAAGCTCCGGCGTGAGCGAACAAGCTTGCGGATAACAGCAATAACTGCTCCTCTGTATACCTCTCCGGCCAATCATTCCCGGGTGTCACCCATCCTCCCAAGAGAGACACGTCACAGACATAAGAGTGATGTACCGTGGGTGGCCCAGGCAACATGTTTTACCGTTGCCTGAGTCCGGAGGACAAGAGGCTTCGTGTAGATTACCGTCCCTCTTGCCTGCGGCACGGGCAACTAAAACCACGTTGCCCGTGTCACCCATGTTTGGTTCCGAGTGCAAGGCGGTGGGCACGATGAAGCGTTGTGCCCACCCTACGCGACTCACCGTCCACTTGTTTTACATTCCACCTTCACAAAAGATTCCGGCCTCTGTCTCTCAATAGGGGTGTGGCGCCCTGGAGCCCTTAAGACGCCTACGCCCAATTCGTGCTGTTGCTTCAAAGGGGCACAAACCGAAAAAAGGGAAACAAGCGACTCAAGTGCCTGCGGTGCCACACCCGTATTTAGAGACGGCTGTGCATAAATCATTACATTTTAGTGTTGCGTCTCTCATAGGAAATGGCTGAACCTCTAGCGCCACCGGCGTCCACAGGAAAGGCATTGCGGCTGGTGAACACAAATGATTTCACCGCAATCGGGACAGGTCCACCTTTCCTTTTCGGTTCTTATAAAATGCCTGATGCCGAACCTTCTTATGCTCTCGAGATTGTCAATCATACTCATGCCGTACTTTGTCCGGTAGCGCTTGTCCAACTGTTTCAGCCTGGGGCAGGGAAAGCGATCGCAACTGAAGCAGTACCTGACTTTGCCGTTGATGAAGGTCTCACAATTTTTGATCCGGCACGTGACGCAGAACTGCGGTTTTAGATTGTCGTCTGCCCGGCAGCCGGGGCATGGCTTCCGGTCCCTAATATATGCGCGGCAGGGGCGACAGTTCATTCCGCAGGGGGCGATCAGGCTTATTGGAATTGCACTTGTTTTTGACGGTCTTTCCGGTTTCATCTCAATACCCTGGGTTACGGCGGCCGAGTTGCGGAGAAGCCCTCGTCATTTATCGTCGAATATTATACTCGCGAAAGGCAGCGCAGGAAAAACATTCCCGTGGGGGGCGATTTGGAATAAAGCCGGTAATGCCCGAACCCGAACAATCCATATCCTGAAGTGCGGAGAGCGAAATAAAGAATCCCGTTTCCCCCGGCTTGCACCGGGGGCACGGGATTTCAAAGGGTTTCCGCAGATCTGATTGTTATCGCAACCTGACTGTTGGAGCCTACTTTACAAGCGCGAAATGGGCGTCGCCGTCAGTTTTGATCCGCTCCACCAGGCCGAACTCCCAGTCGAAGTAGCCTTTCATGGCTTCCGGCTTGGCATTGACGTCGGTGTAGGGCTTGTACCAGACATCGTCTTCGGCGCACAGGGCGACGGGCATATCGGGTTCCATCGGCAGCTCGACCCCAACCCAGGCGGGAGTGCCGCCGGCCAGGGCACGCACAACGGCCTCGGGCCACAGCACTGCTGCATCGGCCGCCGCAAACTTTGCGTGGATGTCGCTGTCGGAGGTGATAACGATATCGCGCGCTTCCGGGTAGGCGGTCTTTGCGCGTTCCAGGTAGCCGCGGGTCACCCAGACCGCCCCGGGAATGTGCCCCTTCCGGTGCGTGCGGCTGACGCCCACGTTAATGACTAGAGGTGGCTTCGATGTTTCCATCAGCGCTTTTAGCTCAAGCGGTTTGATTGTCTGCACCGCGGGCGGCTGTGGTACCCTGGGCGATACCAGGCCGCGGTCAAGTCCCTTGCTGCCGAAGCCGGCTCCGCCCAGTCCGTCCTTCAGGACATACACATCGGGAAGCCCCATCTGCTTCAGCCAGTGCGCGGTCATGATGGCGCGTACCTCCGTATCGTCAACCAGGACGTAGCGTGCATTGCGCACGGCTGCGTATTCATCGGTTGCCTGCACGAGCTGTCCGCCGGGCGCATTACGCGAGCCGGGGATATGACCGGATTCAAACTCTTCGGGCTGACGCACGTCGAAGATGTAGAGTGTATGGTCATCGTCCTGCTGCCACGCAGTGACCGTGGCGGCATCGACAAAAGACACCGAGTATTTTTCGGCAACGGCGGCGGCGCGCTTTCTTGCGATGTCCAGGGCACGAATCGAGGGCGGGGCCGTGCGGCGTTGCGTACCGTATTCTAGGGTGAAGCCGGCCAACTGCCAGTTCATCGTGCCGCCCTTGAGGGCAACGACGGTATTCGGGATGCCCGCGTTGCGGAGGGTTTGCGTGCCGATAATGCTGCGGGTACGGCCGGCGCAGTTGATGATGACCGTCGTATCCGGGTCCGGCACGAGGTCCGCGAAGCGGTAGGTGACCTCACAGCCCGGGGTGTTCATCCCGGTCGGGATGTTCATGTTGTTGTATTCTTCACGGGGACGCACGTCAATGACCGCAATCTTCTCGCCGGCATCCATGCGGGCCTTGATCTCTTTGGGATCGAGACGAGGCGTGTGGAGTTCTTCTTCCACATACTCGCCGAAGCCCTTGCTCAGGGCGCCGACTCCGGTGAACTCAACAAAGCCTGCGGCTTTCCAGCCTTCCATGCCGCCTTCCAGCACGACAGGGCAGGCATACTCCATCGCGAGCAGGCGTTCGCGCGCGCGCACGGCGCGCGAGGGGCCGGTCTCGGCCCCGCTGTCCACCAGGATAACTGGGGTGGTCTTTCTCGGAACAAGGTCCTCGACCATCAGTTCGAGGCGGCTGAGCGGTACGCAACTTGCCAGCAGCATGTGGCTGCGGGAAAATTCCTCCTGCTCGCGCACGTCGAGTACGGCGAATTCGCCGCGTCTTCCGAACAGTTCCTTAACTTCCAGGGCCGTATATGATTCAGGTACGTTCATTATCTCTCCTTATTCAAACTTTCAAACCGGTGGCTACCACAGGCTTAGGAATTTCCACCAGAAGGGGCCGGTTACGCCCCATATCACGAGATGCAGTATGGAAGTAACAAAGCCGATTTTCCACCATGTGGGCAGATCGACAAGGTTCGCACCGTAAAAAATCGGCCCGGGGCCGGCACTGTAATGGGTAAGCGAGTAGCACAGGCACCCGCCGTACGCCAGCAGCAGGGCGGAAAGGTAACCGGGAGCCCCAAGAGCCACTGCCACGGCCAGGAATGCCGCGTACATGGCGGCAACGTGGGCGGTCATACTTGCGAAGCCGTACTGGGAATAGAGATAGACCACCATGAGCAGGGCGAGGGCCAGTGGCCAGCCCATGCTTCCCATGGATGCGCCCACCGTTTTTGCGAACCAGGGGATGAATCCCTTGGACGACAACTGTCCGGCCATGCCTACCAGCACGCCCATCCAGACCACGGTATCCCAGGCACCCTTCTCTTTCAGCACGTCCGACCAGTCGATGACTTTGCCGATGAGCATGATGGACACGGCGATCAGACCAACCAGCGTGGGATCCATCTTCGTGATGGGGCCGGTGCACCAGAGGATGAGCGCCAGGACGAATACGCCGAGCAGGATGATTTCCGGACGGGTGATGGGGCCCAGTGCTTCCAGTTCTTTAGCTGCCAGGGCTTTGACCTCGGGGGAGTGTTTTACTTCCGGAGGATAGATGCGGTACACAAAATAGGGTACCACGATCATGCCGATCACGCCGGGAACGAGGGCAGCCAGGGTCCACATGAGCCAGGAGATCTGGATGCCTGCGGTCTTCGTGGCCAGTTCGGCAGCCAGCGGGTTGCCGGTCATGGCGGTCATGAACAGCGCGGAGAGTACGCCGTCCACCTGGTAATAGCTCATAATGAGGAAGGCCCCGGCGCGCCTGGCTGTCGGGCCGGGTTCCGAGCCGAGAACCGAGATGACGCTGCGCAGGATCGGAAAGATGACCCCGCCTGCACGGGCAGTGGACGACGGTGTCGCCGGGGCTACCACGAGGCCGCTCAGGGTGAAGGCGTACGCCACTTTAAGGGTCGAGTCTCCGATGGTTCGCAGAATCAGGTAGGCTATGCGTCGGCCAAGGCCCGTCTTTATGAACCCCGCAGAGAAGATGAAAGCTGCTGCGATCAGCCAGATGGAGCCGGAGCCGAAGCCGCTCAGGGCTTCACCCACCTTCAGAGTGTTTGTGAGCATGGTGACGGTCAGCCCGATGAAAGCCACCGCGCCGATCGGCAGCGGTGCCGTGATGAAGCCGGCTATGATGGCCACCAGCAATGCGAACAGGTGCCATGCCTGGGGCGTAAGGCCCGCCGGCATCGGCAGGAACCAGATGATCAATCCCAAAGCTACCGGGATTGCCGCTTTTTTTAACTTTTCCATTTTTCCTCCTGGAAAATCCGGGTGATTTGAGCAAAGACTCAGTTTCCACTCGAGAGAGAATTGGTTGGAGGAGCATGATACATGCCAACTCAGCAACGACAAAAAACACATTCATTCCAATATATTGCAAGAACAGGAAGGCGGCCGCTTCAGGTTCCTATTCCATTCCTGAGAAAATTCATTTCACATCTAAAATGAAACTACCTCGCATGAGCTACGCCCACGAGGCGGTTGCTCAACCTCAGAGGTGTTTCCCAAATCTTCCGAAAACTTTTTCGAACACTGCCGCACATTATTAGAGATGATCTATTCCTTTGTGATATTAAATCGCCGATTGGTATTAGAACTGGTTACCTGAAATTGGAAAAGATCGTCAGTTGATTTTCGGAAATCATGGCGGGGCGGACGTCCGCTCCACCTTAAAGGACATCGAGGCAGGGTAAGCTGCAGATGTGAGGAAACATGTCAAGGCCGTCATTTATCCGGGCGCTTAGCGATGGATATGACCATTCACAACTTGAGATATTCTGTCCAACTCAGCATCACCAGCCTGTGATGCCGTCGGGTTCATTCCAATATTTCAAAAAACAAGCCTTTGAGGATCAGGGCAACCTGTTCCATCATCCTCTCTGATACCTATTCGGGCTCGGCACTACTCCTGCCCGCCGTCTGTCGACGCGGCTTCCGCCGGCAGGATGTGTACGGTGGTGCAGGCCGTCCACGCGGACTCGACCAGACTCGCGTCTCGTACCTTCACCCTCACGCAGTAGTCTCCCGGTCGATACCACATGTGCTGCGCGGCGCCGGTAGTAGTCCAGCCGCTCGTCGTTCCATCACCCCAATCGAAAAGGTACATTACGCTGCCGCCCTCGGGGTCGGTCGCCTGGGCTGTAAACGAGAGCAGTTGCTTTACCAGTCCGGAGACAGGTCCCTGAGGCGGATCGACGATGACGGGAGGCTGGTTCTCAAGGATGTGCACGTTGGTGCATGTTGTCCATGCAGACTCGAGCTGTCTCGGGTCGCGTGCCTTCACTTTCACGCAGTGGTCTCCCGACTCAGTCCACGCGTGTTGCGCGGTGCCGGTGGAGAGCCAATCGCTCATCGTTCCGTCACCCCAGTCGAAGCGGTACATCACACTGCCGCCTTCGGGGTCGGTAGCCTGGGCCGTATACGAAAGCACCTGATCGAGCAGCCCCGAGGCAGGTCCCTGAGGCGGACCGGCAAGGACGGGAGGCTGGTTCTCGAGGATGTGCACAGAGGTACAGTCCGTCCATGCAGACTCGGACAGGTCCGCGTCGCGTGCTTTTACCCTGACGCAGTAGTCTCCCGGCTGCGTCCACGCGTGTTGCGCGGTGCCGGTGGAGAGCCAATCGCTCGTCGTTCCGTCACCCCAGTCGAAAAGGTACATTAGGCTGCCGCCATCGGGGTCGGTAGCATGGGCGGTGTACGAAAGCGCCTGATTGAGCAGCCCCGAGGCAGGTCCCTGAGGCGGACCGGTAATGACGGGAGGCTCGTTGCCCAGGAGCAAAAGCTGCAAAGCGGGAAGGATCGAATTGTTGTGAGTCCTGAAATTGACCACTTCACTCAATTCCCGGGCCGTCATCCCGTAGACTGCATTCGCGGGCAAAGAAACCAGTTCGGCTGCCTTTTGTGCTGCTGCGGCCTTGCTGGGCTGAATTACGGCAAAGTTCATAACGATAGCCGTTTCGCCGGGATCCAAAGTGATCTGATAGTTCCAGAAAGGGTTATCGTCTCCATTTTGAAAGGAGATCCTGCTTAAGGGGAAAATAGCCCCGGGTCCCTGCAGAACATGCGCCAGGCGAGGATCGCTGGATGTGTTCCCTGAATAGTTCTGCATCGTTCCGACCCATGTGTCCGAGAGGGTGGGCGTGGTGCTGCCGTTTGAAGTCCCGGTAATGATTGTGTTGCTGTCGGAACCGAGATTGTTGCTGGTGATCAGGGTGAAGCTCTGCGAGACTGCCCCCGTGTTGGTGACGATGTTCAACCACCGGGCGAAGGAATCGCTTTCCGGCACATAAATCTTGCGGGATACCTGGAGGGGCCCCATCTGCTGGTTGGCAAAAACCACCTGCCGTCCGCCCAATTCCGTCGTTGCCGGGCCGTTTCTATTGTAAATCGTGTAGTCTTGACTACCTGTCGTGCAGGGTCCGGTGGCACCTGTAAGGCTGATGCAAACCGTATTGTACCCATCGAAGGTATCGTTGAGCGTCGACATTACGGTGCCTCCGCCCGCAGTGGTGGCTGCTACCGGATGAGTATACGAAGCCTCGGACATGGCTCCCGATGCTGAACTCGTAGTATTGAAAGTTATATCGGTGTTTATGAACCACCTGACTCCGGAACCGTCAAGCAAACTCATCGAACCGGTGGATTTCAGCAGGGTATCCATCTGGTTGTGCCGCTTTTCCTGCTGCTTGAGTACGTTCTGTTTCTCGGTGAGTGAGACCATGGCAGAGGACGTTGCGGCCATGAAATATATTAAGAAGAAAGCGATGATGGATGCCTGTAACGGCCGAATAGCCCGGCTTGCGACATATACCAGGCCCTTCGGTATTTCCGGCGCGGAAATATCTGACCTCACGGCTCAGCGACTCCTCAAGCTCAAAATGTGCACGAATTCCGGGAAATATCGGGGCTCTTGCCTTGGCTCGCGATACTATGTTAGTAGTCTGTGCGTGTCAAGAGTAGGATCAAGCAGATATCAGTGTTCTCGGGAGTTCAATCCCTGATCGGGGCGACTCGTTACATGGCGACTTCGTCGGCTAAACGCCGTCTTTTCATTATAGTATGTCTATGTTTGCTGCCGACTTCCGGTTATTTCGTCTTCAGGAATTCAGGTGCCCCTCGACCGAATGTTCTTGTAATCACAGTAGATACCCTTCGCGCGGATCATCTGGGCAGTTATGGATATAAAATGGCGAGTACTCCGAATATCGATGCACTTGCCGCGGAAGGCGTACTTTACCGCAATGCGGTCTGTTCGGCTCCCATTACGCTCCCCTCGCACTGCAGCATCATGACGGGTCTTTATCCTCCGGCCCACGGTGTTCGAGATAACGGTACCTTCGCTCTGGGCGACGATGCCGTCACCCTGGCCGATCGGCTCAAGGCGGAGGGTTACGAGACCCAAGCCTTTGTATCTGCATTGGTACTGGACCGTCGGTATAATCTCAGCAAAGGCTTTGACGGCTACGACGACAACCTTTGGGCTGAAGATGCCCCGAAGCTGTTTATGATCCGCAAGCGTCCCGGGAACAAAACGATCGATCGGGTAACGGACTGGATCGAAAAATGGAGCGGGCGGGAAGAGCGGAAACCTTTCTTCGTATGGGTGCATCTTTTCGATCCCCACCAGCCTTATAACGCTCCCACTTGGGCCAGAGCCCTTGCTCCCACCCCCTATGACGCAGAAATCACCTTCGTCGACCGGCAGCTTGGAAGACTCTTCGATGCTTTAAGGGCAAAAGGGGTTCTCGACAACACACTGATAGTTTTCACTGCGGATCATGGGGAGAGCCTCGGAGAGCATCAGGAAAAAACACACGCCATTTTCATCTATGACGCCACCGTGCGTGTGCCTCTCATCATCAGGTATCCCCGTCTTTTTCCCAAAGGTTCCACCTACGAAGGGCCGGTTCGAAGCGTGGACATAGCGCCCACGGTGCTCTCGGCGCTCAAGCTGCCCGGAGGCAACGAAACCCAGGGAATCGATCTGCTGCCGCCGACGGTGGGAAAAGTTCCGCAGCCGGATCTCCCGCAATACTCCGAGTCCCTTCTTTGCGAAGTCGGGTTTGGTATGGCTCCGCTGTATGGAATCCGGGAAGGGAGGTACAAACTGATTCGGGCTCCGAAACCGGAGCTGTACGACCTGCGGGCGGACCCTGCGGAGCTGAACAATCTGTACTCCGCCGATCCGGATCGCGCGGCCGCTCTGGACCAGGACCTGCAATCCATTTTGGAGAGCCGCGGCCGGACTGTAATTGCTGCCCGGGACAACCCCATGGACCGGGAAACCCTGGAGATGCTTCAATCCCTCGGTTACCTGCATGGCGGCCGGGAACGCAAGAGCATGGGGGGAATGGACCCGAAGGACGGCATCACTATATACAATAAGTTTGAGAATGCACGCCATCTGGCGCAGACTGACCGCTGGAACGAGTCCGAATCGGTGTTGCGGGAGATTCTGGATGCCATGCCCGGTCACATTTCGGCTCGTAACATTCTGGCCCTGGTTCTGCTCAAACAGGGCCGCCTGGACGATGCCGTAAAGGAGTATCGTCGCTCCCTCCAGGACGACCTCAAACAGTCCAGGGTTTTTGCAATGTTGGGAAACATTGCCCTCTATATGAACGATCTGGCCGGTGCCGAAGGTTACTACAAAGAGGCCCTCAAGATTACGCCTCAGTTTATCGAGGCCGTCAGCAACATGGGCATGATCGAACTGTTGCGCAATAACGAAAAGGGTGCGATGGCATGGTACGATAAAGCTGCCGAACTGGATCCGAACTTCCCCCATGTCAACCGCCGCATAGCTGATGTCTATTATGAAAGACAGGAATACGCCAAGGCACTCGAATATTATAAAAAGACCCTGGAGCGGCTCCCCACCGATTTCCGTGCGCTGGTACAGGCCGGCAATTGCGCCCGGGCAGCAGGGCATAAGGATGTGGCCGTCATCTATTACGGCAAAGCACAAAGTCTGCGGCCCGATTCCTGGATACCAGACTATAATCTGGCCTGTTTGAGAGCGATGGAAGGAAATTCGAAAGAAGCGATGAAACTGTTGGAGAACGCGGCAAATAAAGGATTTGCGGGTGCCGGCCTTGCGGGAAGCGACCAGGATCTCGCGTCCCTGCGCGAGCTTCCTGAATTCACGACCCTCCTGGCGCGAATGGGATCGATACACCAAGACCCTGAAGAATAGTCGACCAGGACTTTCGGTCGGAGGTCCGCTTGCGGGATGCGCGATACTGCACGCACATGCCGCAATCAGGTGAAATAATAGCTTTTTGAACGGAACAGATGGAAAAGAGAGCTAACCCAAACCCCGGCCGGGACCGGGCTAGAGGGGTCGCAGGAAGGACCGCCGCATTGTCGAAGCTGATTTTGTCCCTGTTTATATTCGCCGCCTGGACCGGGAGGGCATGGGCTTATGTCGATCCGGGCACATCCGGCGCCGTCTTCTCGAGCCTCGGCTACATTATCGGGATGGTAACCGTTGCGGCCGGTTTCCTGTTCAGGCCTGTTCGGAAACTTCTTGCATGGATGAGAACGAAAATTCGCTCGGATAAGGATCGCACAGCCGCATGAATGAAGCCCCTGACACCTTCCAGAATTGACTCGAATGGTACGGAGTTGCGTTCAGGAAGGATCCAAATAGCGTGGGGACCGGTGGCCCCCACACCCCCTGCGCCGCTCTGCGGCTTACTTGACGCTTGCTGTGGCGCCCCGCAAAAGCACCGGGCAGACACAGCAAGCGCCGAGCGATCGGCCCAATAGGCCGAAATCTGGTGCAAGCACCCGGTCGGGGGGTAACCTCTTCCACTCGGCAGGGAATTAAATATCAACTTGTTAGTATGAGTCCCGACATGCCGACCCGTCGTGAGTTTATCAAAACGTCCGCAGTCCTCGCTTTAGGATTGCCTCTTATAGGTACGGGGTGTGAAAAGCCCGTCCCGAGAGCCGCGAATATGGATAAGAGAGTCATAGTCCTGGGTATAGACGGTTTTGACCCGAAGATGATGCAATCCCTGATGTCGCAGGGGGAACTTCCGTATTTCGCTTCGCTGGCGCGTTCGGGTCATTTTTCCTCGCTGGTCACCAGCAACCCTCCGCAGAGTCCCGTAGCCTGGTCGTGCATTGCAACGGGCAACAATCCCGGCAAACACGGGGTCTATGATTTTCTCATCCGGAATCCCAAAAACTACCTTCCGGACCTTAGCGTCATCCGCGTAAAAAAGGGTGGTCTGCAGCTTTCAGGACCTTCTTTCACTCCTGCACGGCAATCACAAGCCTTTTGGGAGATCCTCTCGAAGGCGGGCATCGACTCAACTGTTTTAAGATGGCCGATGACGTTTCCGGCAGAAGAGGGGCCAGCCCGCGTGCTTGCAGGGCTGGGTGTTCCGGATATAAAAGGGGGGCTCGGCAGATATACTTATTTCACGACGAAACTCGTGAAAAAAGACGAGGAGGGCGCTGAAAAAGTCGTACCCGTCAAGGTCTTCGAAAACCTGGTGAAAACGGAGATGGAAGGACCGGTTGTTGGCGGCTTTACCGGGAATAAGGCAGTCAAAATACCGTTGACCGTCCGGCTTGACCGGGAAAAAGGCCTTGCCGTCCTCCACCTGGATGGAAAAGAATACGAAGTCAAAGAAAAAGCCTGGAGCCCGTGGATAAGGGTTAAATTCGACGTCGGCTTTTTCAGCAGCGTATATGGCACATGCAGGTTCTACCTGGAGGAGTTGAAGCCCTTCTTCTCGCTCTATTTGACCCCTGTCCAGGTGGATCCCCAGGCGCCTTGCTTCCCCATTTCACAACCGGCAAACTATGCATCTGAACTGGCAACGAAGGTGGGCACCTACTACACTCTCGGCATCCCCGAGGATACGAAGGCCGTGACGGAGCATCGCCTCACCGAAGATGCTTTTCTGGGCATGTGCGACCAGATCGTGACCGAACAGGAAGCAATGTTCCGGCACGAACTGGCGAGGTTCAAACAGGGACTTCTGGCTACCGTGTTCTTCACCACGGACAGAATTCAGCACATATTCTGGGCCACCAGGGACCCTCTGCATCCGGCCTTCAACGAGCAGCTTGTGCAGGAATACGGGCAGGTGATGAAGGACTACTACTGCAGGCTCGATCGTGTCCTGGGGGAGGTCATGGATAAAGTGGACGAAAAGACGCTTCTGATCGTCTGCTCCGACCATGGATTCACTTCATTTCGCAAGGCTGTTCATCTGAATACCTGGCTTGCCCGGAACGGTTTCATGACGCTCAAAAAAGAGCCGAGTGCTTCGGATACGCAGGGCGGGCCCCTTTTCCAGAATGTGGATTGGAAATCGACCAAAGCATATGCAATGGGGCTGGGCGGAATCTACATCAACCTGAAGGACCGGGAGGGCGAGGGCACGGTATCACGGGAAGAGTACCCGAAGGTGGTGAGTGCCGTCCGCGATCGGCTCCTCGAGTTCAGCGATCCTGCTACGAAGGAAAAGGTGGTGAAGGCTGCCTACCCGAGAAACGATATCTACAAAGGCCGTTTCGTGGAGGATGCCCCCGATCTGGTCGTGGGCTTTAACGATGGCTACCGCATGTCCTGGCAGACCGCAATCGGCGGTGCACCTGCCCTGCTTATCGAAGAAAACAATCAGAAATGGACGGGCGACCACTGCATGGACCCGTCGCTGGTTCCCGGCGTTCTTTTCATGAACCGGAAGATCGATCCGGAATCGCCCAGTGTCCTCGATATCGCGCCAACCGTGCTCAAATACTTCGGCCTTTCCGCGGATATGGACGGGCGATCGCTGATCTGATACTCCGGCGAAGGATTACACTATTATCCCGCCCCCGACCGGGGTCCCGTCACGCTCGATAACGAACCTTCCCATTTCGGGTATCAGCGAACATTTATCGAAGATCAAAGGCCTCTCCGACTCAATTGCACAGCGCGCAATCTCTCCAACGACGATCCGACCATCGTTCCTGTCTGCAGAATCATCGCCCGGGTCGAGTACTTCTTCGAGGGAAATCCTGACCCGAACTTCCTGGGTAGCGCATCGGAGAATAACCGGATCGCCGCTTTCGTATGTGTCCTGGAACCAGAACAGGTTTGCCTGAAAACGGGTCCCCGTTTGCGGCCGCTCCCCGGAAACGAAAACGTCCCCGCGCCGGATGATGTCGTTGCTCTTCACTACGAGGCCGACCGCATCTCCGTAAGAAGCGCTTCCGATATCCTTGTGTGGATATTTCCGGACAGCGCCGACGGCGACCGGAGTATCTGCAGGCAAGAGCTGCATCTTCATCCCCGTGCTTATTGAACCCGATTCAACCCTTCCTGCTGCGATTGTCTCTCCGTCGATCTCGTAAACGTCCTGGACCGGGAAACGGAAAGGGCGCTCTTCGAGAGGTCTGGATTCGAAACTCCCAAGCGCCTCCACGAGAATCGGGCCGGAATACCAGGGCATTGACGGGCTGCGGGATGCCATGTTTTCACCGGTCAGTGCCGAAACAGGTATTACTGCGTGTGGAGCCAGTGCAAGGGAGGCAAAGAGTCGATCGATATCGGCGTACAGCCCGCTGAATATTGTCTGCTCGTAACCGACTGCGTCCATTTTGTTGACGACGACACAAATGTCGCGGATTCCGACCATGTGCAAAAGCCGGAGATGGCGCTTGGTCTGTTCACGGATGCCCTGGCCCGCATCGACGATCAGGATTGCCGCTTCGGCATAGGAAGCCCCGGTTACCATATTGCGGATGAATTCGCGGTGTCCCGGAGCATCGATGATCACGTACGGTCTGCCGGCGGCACGGAAGAAGATCTGCGCAGTGTCTATGGTGATCCCGCGTTGCCGTTCTTCCTCGAATGAGTCGAGTACGAAGGCAAATTCCTCCTGGTGGCGGCCGTTTTCTATGGAGCTTTGCCTCATCTCTTCATAGCGTTCCTGCGGCAATGCACCGCAGTCATACAAAAGCCGGCCGATAAGGGTGCTCTTGCCGTGGTCGATATGGCCCGCTACAACGATCGGGAATGCCCGCTTTCCATCGTCTGCCAAAACTCGCCTTTGCTCCTTTGGGTTTGCTTCTGTTTCGTTACATATAACCAAGGGCGCGAAGCTTTTGCATGGTATAGAGGTTTTCCTTGTCCTGGGCCCTCCCTGCACGCTCCGAAGCCTCTGATTCCGCTATTTCGGATATGATCTCGTCAATTGTCGATGCATCGGAATCGATCTGCGAGCAGCAGGGAAGGCAGCCTATGCTCCGAAACCGCTTTCCTCCCCTGCTCCTGTAAAGATCCACGACAGGTATATCTTCCCGTTTGATGTAGCGCCAGATATCCGTTTCGGTAAAATGCAGGATCGGATGAACGCGGTAGTGTTCGTCTTCGCGTGTGAAGGAATTGTACTGGTCCCAGAGTTCTGCCGGCTGGTTTTCATAGTCCCATTGGAAAGAGGCATCTCGCGGCGAGAAATACCGCTCCTTGGCTCTTATGCCGTGTTCGTCCCGGCGAATCCCCAACATTACGGCCTGAAACCCGAAATGCTCGATGGTCTGCTTGAGGGCATTGGTCTTTAGTTCGGTGCAGCACTCCAGTTTCATTCCCGTGCCCGGACCCATCCCCGCGGCAATCGCCTCTTCATTGCGGCTTACGATGACTTCAAAATTCCATTGGCGTGCGAGATAGTCCCTGAATTCATACATTTCCGGAAACTTGTAGCCCGTATCGATATGAATTACCGGAAACGGGAAGCCCCCGAAGAAAGCCTTTCGTACCAGGCAGAGGAGGGTTGTCGAATCCTTCCCCATCGACCAGAGCACTGCCATGCGCCCTTTAAACTTTTGATAGGCCTCTCTTATTACATAAACGGCTTTGTTTTCCAGCCCGTCGAGATAGTCCACCGGTGCTCCTGTTGCAGGGTGCCGGTCATCGGCAGCGAGACGACCGGAGAAAATCCACAAAAGATATAAGTCTGGTACCGTAGTGAGTTGGCAACTTTCGGTCTGCTGCCCGCTGAAATAGTTTGGCAGGTCCTTCATGAATTGTCGATTTCGAATAATTGAATTTATCCAACTATCCTGCCATTTTTCAGAGTTGCGTCACCATGGCCTTTTTCGAGCTTCTTCAACAAACGAGCATTTGAAGATGTTTCCTGCATCTCAAAATCGCAGGTCAGACTGTCCTCTTCGAGCTTTCGCAAAGCAAGGGTCTCAATCAGGTTCGCAATGCTGCGGTTATCGTTAATGGCGGCACGATTAAATATTTCGTAAACCTCGTCACTCAGCTGCAAAATGATTGTTTTAGGCATTTGTATTTTTCCAATTCATTCTGAACCAGGTTATTCAGACGAATCTTAACCTGATTTTAGTGCGATGTGGTGCTGCATATTGCGGAATCAGACAGGGCCTGTGGACGGGGCCTCCGGCACTCTCGACCTGATTTTCATCAACGCTTCGACCACTTCCCGCAGGCCAGGTCCCAGCGGTTTGTCGCGGCGAAGCACAACTCCCAACTTGCGGTGCAGCGGTGGAGAGAGAAAGCGCACGAGCAATTCGTCACCGGGCTGGTTGTCCGCAACGGCCAGATACGGAAGTATGGCGCATCCCAGTCCCGCACTCACAAGTTTCTTTATCGCTTCGATACTGCCCAGTTCCATGATCGGCTTCGCGGACACTCCTCCCTTGACGAACCAGTCATCGATGACGTTGCGCGTGTGCCCGCCGGACTCGTAGAGAAGGAGGGGTAAATCGAAAAGGGCCGGAGCGGTTGCCTCTACCGGAATTTGCATACGGTCGCGCGGAAAAATGGCGATCAACTCGTCGTCGAACGCCGACACTACTTCGAACATTTTTCCCGGCGCCGGTAGAGTTACCAGCCCCACATCAAGCGTGTTTCCCTGCAGCGAATTCAGTATGTCCGACGCATTGCCTGTTCGAACCGTTATCTCGAGAAACGGGAACCTGGTTCGCAGGTCGCGCAGCACCGCAGGCAACAGGTAAATGCAGGCGGTTGCACCCGTGCCCAGCCGGACCTTTGCGATCCCCCCTTCCCGGTGATACGCCATTGCGCTTTCCGCGTTCTCGACCGCTTCCCTGATCTTCTGAAAGTGTTTCAGCAGGTCGAGACCGGCGGCAGTGGGATGGGCCCGTTTCCCTACGCGTTCGACAAGGCGCACTCCGAGGCGTGATTCCAGTTGCTTGATTTTCAGGCTTACTGCAGGCTGTGTCAGATTCAAGCGACGAGCTGCGGCGGAGAAGCTGCCAAGTTGCAGCACTTCCGAGAAAGTCTGAAGCTGGTCGAGGTTGAGATTACCCATGATGATAAAATTATCTTATCAAAAACATAAAATCAATAAATTTGATTTTGCTTTTCGGGCGAGATATCCTGCTCCCAATAATCACGAATAGAGGTGCAAATCCGTCCAATCCTGGGAAAAGGGCGGATTCGTCTGCACCACTGGAAGTCGAAAGGAGAACGGAGTGGTCCCTGTTGTTCCAATAATTCGCACGTGCGAGCCCCGCGACGTGCCGTCTGTTACTCAGATATACGCGCACCACGTCCTTTACGGGCTCGCCTCATTCGAGGAAGAACCGCCCGATGTGGTGGAAATGGAAAGACGGCGTGCACAGATTCTTGCCCGAGGCTTTGTCTACCTGGTTGGCGAGGTCGAGGGAGAAATCGTCGGTTATGCCTATGTCGCTCCCTATCGTTCACGTCCTGCTTATCGATATACCGTCGAAAATTCCGTCTACGTGCATCCTGATTTTCTGCGCCAGGGAATCGGGCATGTCCTTTTGAGCAATTTGATCGATCAATGCGAACAAAAAGGCTTTCGCCAGATAGTCGCAGTGATAGGAGACTCGGCTCACCACGCATCAATTGGTTTGCACGAAAGGCTTGGGTTCCGATTGGCAGGGACCCTCTACTCCGTCGGCTTCAAGTTCGGGCGATGGGTAGACACTGTGCTGATGCAGCGGGAACTGGGCGATCCGACTGGAATGGGGTTGCCCGGGTAACACAACGATTGCTTCAGGATTTTGAACTCGGTAAACAGGATGCCGATTCCGATCGAGGGCCGCTTCCGATGCATGATTCCAACCGTGACTGGCGATGGCTCACTCTTTTTTGCATGGCCCGGGCAGCCTTCAGCTTCATATTCATGAGCTATTCGGCAGCGTTGCCGCTTCTCAGGGAACAATGGGCGATGAGCCCTACCAGGGCGGGAATGATTCAGTCGGCATGGCACCTGGGCTATCTGGTATCCCTGTTTGTCGTCGGGTTGCTTGGGGACCGGTTCGGAGCAAAACGGGTCTACCTCTGGAGTTCCGTAGTCGCGGGCGTCAGTGCCCTGGTATTTGCCTCATTTGCTTCCGGCTTTGTGTCCGGGCTGGTTCTGTATGGGATTTGCGGACTCTGCTCGGGAGGATCGTACACGCCGGGGCTGACCCTCCTGGCGGAAAATTTTCCGCCTGCGAGCAGAGGGCGGGCCATGGGCTTCTATCTCGCTTCGGGCTCTTTGGGGTATGCGCTCTCGGTAATATTCTCGGGCATGCTTTTTCCTGTGGGCGGATGGCGCCTCGCTTTTCTGGTCACCGGCAGCATGCCGTGTTTCGGACTCCTTCTGTCACTGTGGTGTCTTCGCCATACTCCAAACCGGGTTTATGCCGGATCCGCCGTCTCAAACCTGAGATATTCACTGACCACGGTAGTGAAGGATAAGCCCGTTCTTTTGTCGATGCTCTCCTATACATTCCACAGTTGGGAACTCCTCGGGCTCTGGGCCTGGCTGCCGGCGTATCTTGCCGCTGCGGCCCAGGCCTCCGGGACAGCCGGTAACGCTGCCTATGCTGTCGAATATGCCGTCGCCCTCTCCGGGCTGACATATTTTACAAGCATGCTCGGCAGCTTCATCGGAGGGATTCTCTCCGACCGCTGGGGAAGGTCCGCAAGCATCCTGCTCTTCTCATGCGTGAGCCTCACGTTCTCCTTCACCTTCGGCTGGATGTTCGGTGGGCCGCTGACGATCCTGTTTGCGGCGGCAGCCATCTATAATCTTGTTTCCATCGCCGATTCCTCGATACATTCCACGGCACTGACCGAACTCGTCAAACCGCAAAACATCGGTGCTGCCTATGCCGTGCGTTCCGTGCTGGGATTTGGCGCGGGCGCAATCAGTCCCATGTTTTTCGGCCTGATGATAGACCTCGGGCGAAGCGGCACGATGGGTTCTGAGTATCTGGGCTGGGGGTTGGCCTGGACTTGTCTCGGGTTGGGCGCCCTGCCGGGGCCGCTTATGAGTTGGCGCCTGCGGCGGCGTCCCGAGGCGAGGTTGATGGCCGGGGGGCTGGGGTAGGCCTAAAAAATCGGCGGTGTCGATTCCGTATGCTGATGGGGGAGCGTATCCATGACAGGATTCATCTGGAGAACCGTTCAGTGATTTCCGAAAATACCTCCTCGTCTGGGATGGGATTCACTTTGCCGGTACGTACTTCTTCGTGCCTTCTTTTTGCGGTTTCCAGCCATTTTGCGCTAATTGCTGCATCCGGTGCAATGAGACTGCGCAAAAGAGAATCGGCGATGAAAGCGCGTTCTTCGACGGGAAGGGAAAGGAGTTCCTCGATCAGTTTCTTGGTAGTCATTATAGCCCTCAAGTGTCCACAGCCGCGAGAGTTAAAGGTTTTACGCCTTTCTCCGCTATTTTAGATCTCTTTGGACATCTTCGAAAAGCAAATCCGGCTCATACGCCCGCTCCTCAAAGGCGGCCAGATCGTCGGCATCATCAGCCAGGAGAAGCTTCACAGCTTCATTGACCAATTCGGAAATAGTACGATTCGAATCGGCGGCCTTGAATTTAAGAGCGGAGTGGATTTGCGAATCCAGATATACAGTGGTTGGCGTCTTCGTTGTTTTCATTCAGCAATCCAGTGTACGGATCTTCACTTGGAGTCTCCGAGGGCGAGGTTTCCAATGCGGAATATTCTGAGAGATAACCGCGTCAGTACGCTACGCCGCTGACTCTTCCGATGATTGTGCCTGTATCAGCACTTCCGCCGGTATCCCCAATCCTTTATGAAGCTTTCGGATCATTCCCAGCGTGAGCGGGCGCTTCCGGTTCAGGACTTCGGAAACGCGGGCGCGGCTCCCGATAAACGGCTCAAGATCACGACGTGAGAGACCACGGCTTTCGATATGGAATAGAATAGCCTCAATCGGGTCCGGTAATGGAATGGGGTAATGCCTTTCTTCGTAAGCTTCAATAAGGGCAGTCAATATTTCCAGCCTGTCTCCTTCGGGAGAATCGGGCACAGCATCAAAGAGGTGTTCCACTTCCTCCAACGCCGATTTGTAATCCTCTTCGGTTTTTATTGGCCGAATATCCATAATCACGAGGCTCCAGTCAGACAGTGGTTGCATCGATGTCGTCATATTCCCGATGCGTGCCCACAAATCTGATATAGACAATTCCGAATCCATATTGAACTGATACCACGAGCCGGTAAGTGTTGCCTTTGATGTTGAATACTACGCGATTTCTTGCCAGGAAGCTTGCAGTCCGGCGATTCAACACCCCTTCCCAAAAGCACATATCGGGTACCGGCAATCCTCGCAGCCTGAGCAGAAGCCGCCGTGGCCCATGGCCACGATGTCGGTCCGCGTGAGGGTCTCGCCTGCAAGAATTCTCGGTACAACCAGGTCGAAGATGCTGGCACGATGGTACATGACGCAGCCCGGCAGCCCCACCACGGGGACCTTGCCGATATAGGCCAGCATGAACATCGCTCCGGGAAAAGTCGGGGCGCCGTAGGTTATCACCTCGCCGCCGGCTGCGCGGATGGATGCCGGGGTCTGGTCGTCCGGATCGACCGACATACCGCCGGTGACCGCCACGAGGCCCGCGCCCTGGTTCAGAAAACCATGAATGGCGGCAACAGTCTTTTCGACTTCATCGGCAACAAGTACCTGGCCGATCACATTGCTGCCCAGTTCGGCAAATTTCTTCTTCAGCACCGGTCCGAAACGATCTTCGATTCGCCCGGAATAGACCTCGGATCCGGTGGTCACGATGCCTACCGAAAGCGGGCGGAAGGGGCGCACGGATATTACCGGCGGGACATTCCTGCAGATCTCTTCCACCGCCGCGACGTTTTCTTCCCTGGTTACGAGGGGAATGATCCGTGTCCCCGCGACCGGACGTCCGGCGCCGACCTGCTGGTTGGTGTGCAGAGTGGAAAAAACGACCTCGTCCACCATGTTGATGTTCATCAGGGCCGCTGAGTCCACTTTGAGCAATCCCGGTTCGCAGGCGATCAGGTTGACGCGCCCCTCGACGGGGTCGGTCAGCGTTATGCCGGGGCCCGCAACCGCCCGGGCAATGCGCATGGCGGCGTCGTCCTCGTGAATCCAGCCTTCCTTCAGTTCGAATACATACAGGTGCTCCTTGCCCATGTCCTTGAGCAGGGGGATGTCCTTCGCCTCAACGCGTTGGCCCTTGCGGAAAGCCGGGCCTTTGAACTCGCCGGGGACGATGCGTGTAATATCGTGACAAAGAACCATACCGACCGCATCTTCGACGGCCACCTGTCGCATTGGAGTTCCTGAATTCCGGCCGTTACACGCCATTCGATTTACCCCCGTGTTGCTTGAAAGAAACTATGACTACATCGCTGATGAAGATTTGAATCACATTATATTCATTAAAAGAAAAAACGGGATGTCACATTTTTGTGAGCAGTGACATCCCGTGCAAAACCTTTGTCAATAATTTCTTCGTTGTTCAACAGTCGTGCTCGATTCAATGATTGGGACTTTAAGCCGGCTTATCCAACCGCAGAATGTTCGGCCGTTGGGGCGGCCAGCCCCAGATAGCCGCGCACGCGCGAGGCTTCGTCCAGAGGGGTGGCTCCGAAGAAGCGCTTGAACTCGCGGCTGAACTGAGAAGTGCTCTCATAGCCGACTCGATTTGCAGCCAGTCCCGCTCCAATGCCTTCCTGCACCATCAGCATTCTTGCCTTATGCAGGCGTATTGCCTTGAGGTACTGCAGCGGGGAACTGGCCGTAACGGACTTGAAGCTGCGATGAAATGCGGAAACGCTCATGCCTGCGTGTTCCGCAAGACTTGCCACATCGAAGTTCTGCGAGTAATTGACGTGTATTTCCCCGACCACGCGTTGAATCTGACTGAGGCGTCCATTGAGGGCAATCAGGGCGCGCAGCGAATCGCCATGTTCGCCGCAAAGCACCCTGTAAGTGATTTCCCGCACGATTTGAGGTCCGAGGACCTGCGCATCCATAGGCGAAGAGAGGCATTCGAGCAGGCGCACGGTCGCTTCGCTCAGCATCGGGTCGAGAGGGGTGGAACACATGCCGTGCTCATCTTGCCATCCGGACGGCAGAGGTTTGCGCTCCATCTTCGTCATCAGTTCGTACAGAACGGCAAGATCGACTGCAATTGCAATCCCCAGGAAAGGCCCGTCGGGACCGACCTCCACCTCGCACTCAAAGGGCATCGGTACCGAGAGGACGAGGTAGTTGTGCGGATCGTACGTATAGACCCGGTTGCCGAGATAGCCGCGCTTTCGTCCCTGACCGACGATCACGATGCTGGGTTCGTAGAGCACGGGGGCGCGCGGCATGGACCTCTCGGAGCGCATCAGCCTGACGCCGTCGAGTGAGGACGGAAATGCGCCTTCATGAACAATGAGCCGGTCCAGCAAATCCGTCATTCGCCTGTTGCTCGCTTGAATGTCCTGCATCGAAAGCTCCACGATAAAGTTTTGAAATCGTCCTGCAGGTATCCCTTATCTTCAGGAAAGCAGAATTAGGCAATCAATTTGCAGATATCGGTATTGTTGGGATGCGGTGAATGTAGTTTCATGTATACCGGTAAGTTTGTCGGAGAGAAACCGCGGACCATCCGCTAATCTGCAAGGAGATTCAAAAATGCTTTACCGCAAATTTGGAAAAACCGGTATCGAAGTTTCCGCTCTGGGTTTCGGCTGCATGCGCTTACCGCTCTTGAACCCTAACGCAAAACAGGGTGTTGACGATGGAGCGATCGACGAGCCGAAAGCGGCGGAAATTCTTCACTGGACCATCGATCAGGGTGTGAATTACGTCGATACCGCCTATCCCTATCATCTCGGCAACAGCGAACTGTTCCTGGGGCGCGCGCTGAAAGACGGGTACCGGCAAAAAGTGCACCTGGCGACGAAACTGCCGAGCTGGCTGATCCAGTCCCGGGGAGACATGGATCGCTACCTGGATGAGCAACTGGCCAAACTGCAGACAGATCATATAGACTTTTACCTCGTCCATACGGTCAACAGGTTGTTCTGGCCGGCCCTCGTAGAGAACAAAGTATTCGAATTCCTCGATTCGGCCCTGTCGGACGGCCGGATACGTTTCGCAGGTTTTTCGTTCCACGACGAACTCGATATGTTCAAAGAAGCCCTGGATGCTTATGCCTGGTCTTTTTGCCAGATTCAATACAATTATCTGGACGAGAACTACCAGGCGGGAAAGGAAGGATTGCAACTCGCGGCCGATCGCGGAATGGGTGTGGTGATCATGGAGCCGCTAAGGGGCGGCAAGCTGGCCGTCAACATTCCTCCCGCGGCGCAGGAAGTGTGGGACAGTACGCCAGTAAGGCGAAGCCCGGCGGAATGGGCCCTGCGTTACCTTTGGGATTATCCGGGGATCAGTGTCGTCCTGAGCGGGATGAACGAGATGGCGCAAGCCGTCGAAAACGTCCGCGTGGCCGGTGAGGCGCGCGCGAACGGCTTGACCGACGCGGAGCGGGAATTGATCGAAAAGGTAAGGGACGTCTATTTTTCGATACGGAGAATAGACTGCACCGGCTGCCGGTATTGCATGCCGTGTCCTTCCGGAGTCAATATTCCCGGGTGCTTCACTCTGTTCAACAACGCCCATATGCTGGATGACGCGGCAATACACCGCATTTTTTATCGCGTCCATATCGGCGCGGATCACTATGCGTCCAACTGCGTCGAGTGTGGAGAATGCGAAGAAGCGTGCCCGCAGCATATCCAGATAAGAGCCGCCCTGAAAGAGGTCGCCGAACTGCTCGAGTCGGAAGGGTGATGAGTTTGAGCCCCGTGAGTCATTGACGAGTGCCGGAGGCTTCGAACCAAATGCGGTCCAAGTCCGGCAACCCGGCAGTGCTTTTGAGCCGGGAACCGGAGTTTTTAAGGTCTTGAATTCATAGTTAATCTGCTCTGGAAGCCTGGAATCCGGAGTGAGCTTGTCCTGATCGAAGAGAAGGGCCGGAATGACGAAGCCTGGCTCTGCAAGTCCATTCGAGGCTGCCGCGATGATTTTGAGGCGTAGGATGGGTGACAACCCATCGTTTTCGGAACGCCCGGGAATGATTGGCTGGTGGGGCATAAGTCGGTGCCTGGAAACACGTGGAAGTTGTCATACGGAAAGAAGAAGTCGTATTAGTCGGCCCTTGAGCTTCCCGGCAGCTGAGAGGGGAAGGAGCCTAAAAAACGATGGGTTCCCGCTCCGCGCCCACCCATCCTGATATGGATGACGGGGTCAAGAGGGATTCGATCCACCCCCTTTGTTTTTTTGTTTTTAAACCTGCACCCCACTGCGAACAGAGCGGAGAGGTGCAGGAGTCGCGCAGGGCCGCCG
>JAEZHY010000170.1 GCA_023416335.1 Pseudomonadota bacterium
TGTCTATCAAGGACGTCGTGATGGTGAGTGCCTGCCGGTCTGCAATAGCGGACTTCCTGGGCAGTCTGAAAAACGTTTCCGCCCGCGATCTGGCTATCACGGTCGCGAAAGCCGCAATCAAAAGGTCGGGTGTGCCTGCGGAAATGATCGATGAGATCACCATGGGGCAGATATTCATGGCCATGCAGGGATCGCTGCCCGCCCGACAGGTGGCAATGAGAGTCGGGCTTCCGGAAAGAAGCAGCGCGGTCACGATCAACCAGAACTGCTCCTCAGCATTGAGGGCTTTGGAAATTGCAGCCCACAACATCATGCTGGGGAAAACCGAAACAGGGCTTGTCGTTGGCGTGGAGAGCATGAGCAATGCCCCGTACCTCCTCCCTCTGGCCCGATCGGGCTACAGAATGAACGCGGGCGTCATCGAAGACCACATGATCCACGACGGGCTGCACGACGAATTGATACCGGGCCACATGGCGATCAGCGCGGAGAATGTCGCCGAAATGTACGGCATCACGCGCCGCGAGTGCGACGAACTCGCTCTCATGAGCCACAGGCGCGCCGTTGCCGCAACGGATCGGGGTTATTTCAGAAGGGAAATCGTGCCAATCGAGATCAAAGAGAAAAAAGGAGTCCGGATTTTCGACGTGGACGAACATCCCATGCGGGACGCGAGCCTGGAGGCGCTCAGCCGGCTGAAACCGGCCTTTATAGAAAACGGCGTCGTTACGGCCGGGAACGCGTCGGGCATAAACGACGGGGCTTCGGCAGTGGTGATCATGTCCCGGGAGAAAGCCGCCGAACTTGGACTCAAGCCGCTCATGAAGCTCATCAACATTTGTTCGGAAGGGATCGATCCGAAGATCATGGGGCTCGGCCCGGCCCTGGCGATTCCGAAATGTCTCAAACAGGCCGGATTGAGCTTCGGGGATATCGAGTACTGGGAAATCAACGAAGCTTTCGCAGCCCAGTCGATCGGCGTCGGCCGGAAGCTCGCGAAGGATTTCGGCATGGAACTCGATCCTGACCGCTTGAACAACAACGGGTCCGGAATTGCCTTGGGACATCCGGTCGGGAGCACCGGCCTGAGGATCGTCGTGACCATGTTCCACGAAATGGAGAGACTCGGATATACGATGGGCGGCGCATCCCTGTGCGTCGGAGGCGGCCCGGCAATGGCTTCGCTCTGGACGCGGGATGTTTGATTTGCCTCGTCCTGATTCGGGTGCCCCGAGAGTGGGTACGATGATCAGATGCAGCAGCGACGGTGGGGTGGGGGAGCGAAGCGCGGTCCCCGTTTTTGGGGTGCCCACTCTACGCCGCTCACCGTTCACTTTTCTGAAATTTTTCCGGGCGTGCAGCACAAGGGGCCCGCGCTAGAGGTGCCGGAAGCCCCGTGCCCGTGCCATGGAAACAGGGCTTGATTCCTGCTCGGTGAGCTGTCCCGCCCCCCGGAACTCAGGACTGCGATAAACAACCTCGGTCGTGCGCTAAAATTGTCCCGCACGAAAAAGGTTTTGCGAACTATAACAACCGATATCGCCGACCACCATGGTGATCGAAATATCCTGCCACTGCCGCTTCCATTCCCGGCCTTTTTCACGTCAATAATTTGTAAGTCACCGCAATAATTAAGTTCTTTCAATCACAGGATCATCGGCACGAAGTTTGCTCTACATCGGCACAGGCCATTTCTGATGTTCGCAAAAACAGCAGCGCCCGTTTCTTCCATCGATTCCGCAGGTCCAAATGCACTCCTTGTCAACGAATAGAAACTGTGCCCGGTCGAACAAAACGCGTTTCCGTGAGGGACTGATGATGGAATGCAATCCAATTTTCAAACGGCAGCCTGTCCGCTCCAAGCCGCCGATCCGGCAATTCCTGTTTGCCGCAGTCATTGCCACCGTGTTTCTTCTGTATTGGTTGGGCGGGAAGACGGTTCTGTTTCCGGAGGACTACGGAAATAGCGGTCTGAGATCGAGGTCCGCCATACGTAATTTCTATCCGCATTGGGTGCAATCGGCAGAAGCGGACATGCGGGCGATTGCCCGGTTGGGGAAGAACGCCGCGGTGGATACAATTGTCTATTCCCCCGGCATCCCCCGCGCTGAAAGAGATGCAGGCAACACTGGAGAGACAGTCGATTACGGCGACCTGCCCCGAAATGTTCGGGAGTCTCTCAGGTTGGATATTTCGATGATGGTCTATTCGACTCGGCCAGGCAGGAGTTCGATCATCATCAACGGGGTGAAGACGTTTGAGGGACAAATGGTAAAAGCGGGATTGAACCTGGAAAGAATAACGCACGAAGGAGCGGTTTTCGAGTATCGGGGATGGCGGTTTAGAAAAGGCGTGGGGGGGAGATAAGCCGCAACCAGGAATACTCTTTGAGTGCTTTGAGCCGGAATCCGGCAGGCCGATCGATAAAAAACCCGTATTTGCGTTGCGCTAATCCGCTTTGAGATGGATTCGGAAATGCGGCAGCTACGGCAAGGGCTGGGGGGCGAAGCGCGGTCCCGGCTTTTGGGTGTCCACCGCCCGGCCATTCTCCAATGGGCCCTGGTCCGAGGGGGCGGGATGGTGGGCACGGTAAAGCTTGTACCCACCCTACACCGCTCGCCGTTCACTTTTCTGAAGTTTCATAAGAGCAAAGCCGCCACGTCTTTGGACGGAGTTTTATCGAGAACGAAACTTCAGCACTTGTGCTGCCGAGTCGTTCCTGAAAAATGAAGTTTCATAAGAGCAAAGCCGCCACGCCGCCGGCTCGGTTTGAACGAGAATGGCCTCGTTTGAGTTGAGGCACGGTTTCCCGACCGTGCCGGCCCGGGAGTCGGTGGAGGTTATACCCGGAAGTCTGGTGGAGTTTCGTGTTCTGAAACATCCGACCCTTGTGCTTAGGTACACGGTTATGAGAGCACGTCCAATGAGCGCCTCGAAGTGGTGCGGCCAGGAAACCGCGCCGCAACTCTTTTGGGAAGAATCACAGGTAAGTTGACGCTTATGGGCTCTAGGGTGGATTAATTGTGAATTCGAGACCTTAAAAACCCTGGTTCCCGGCTCAAAAGCACTGCCGGGATGACGGGTTGGGGGGACTTGGTCGCAAAATGCCCGGCAAAAAAGGCAAAAAGCTTTGCCGCCATTTGGGCAACAGTCCCCGGAGCTTGGGAACCGGCGGGCGTATTTTCCTTAAAGCAAGTGCCGTCATTCCGGCCCTTCTCTTCGATCAGGACAAGCTCACACCGGAATCAAGGCTTTCGGGATGGAACTCTATTGTGCCCACCGCCCGGATTCGAAAATCCGGGCCACCCAATCGGGAAGGGGTCAGACTTTTTTTGTCGAAACCAGTCGGGCAAAATGCTCGAAGGAACGGTCGTAGGTCTTTTCGGCATCCGCGGGGAAGCAGCAGCCGGGCAGTTGCCGGTTTTTCAGATGATGCTGGATGCACTCGCAGCAGATGCCGTTTCTAGGACATCCAGCATAGGTGCAGGCGCATTTCTTGGAATTCTGTTCTTTCCTGCATTCCATCAGTGCGCCGACTCCAGCTGGTGACTATGCGCGGCAGACGGATTACCGCCTTTGATGAGCGCCGCTATAAGTGCAATCAGAACGACGACCTCCCAGCCGATCACCGCGCCCCAGCTCTCGGTGAACCCGAATGTGATGCCCCCGCCGATAATTGCCGGAACCCCTGAAAGGACTATCATTCCAAAACGCCATGCCCAGTTCATTTTATATTCTCCCTTGATGGTATATTAACGTCGAAGGCCCTCTCCAAATTCCCTTCGAAACTCCTAACACATGGTCGAGGGGCTTTCAATATTTTTGTGCTTCATTTCCCATGGTGCGGACCGCATCAATCCGCATCATCCCCTCCGCCGGAGCGCTTCCCGGCGCATTCGATGCCGTATTTCTTAATTTTGTAATGGATAGCCCTCCGGCTTATACCCAGCAACTGGGCCGCATCTTTCTGAACATATCCCGCCTGCTGCAGTGCCCGCAAAATTGCGTTGCGCTCACTTTCCTCCAGCGAAAGCGAAGCCGGATCGACGACTGCCGCCGTGGCCTTCTGCCTCGCTTCCGGAAGCCCGGAGATATCCAGGTCGCCTTTCCGCAGAACTCCATCCCGGCACAGGACCACTCCGCCTTCGAGCATATTCTTCAGCTCTCTGACGTTGCCGGGCCAGGAATACTCGGACAGCCATTTGACCGTCTCCGGCAGCATCTTCACAACCGGCATATTCTGGCTTTTGCAGAAAGCTTCCACGAACTGCTGGGCAAGCACGGGAATATCCTCGCGCCGATCCCGCAGAGGCGGGATTTTCAGGGTCACCACCCGCAGCCTGTAGTAGAGGTCTTCACGAAAATCCCCCGCTGCGACCGCCTCGGGAAGATCGGCGTTGGTGGCGGAAACGACCCGGCAGTTTACCGGGATCTCCTTGAGGTCCCCTATCCTTCTGATCTTCCTGTCTTCCAGAAACCTCAGGAGCCGCATCTGCATGTCCTGCGAGATGTTGCCGATTTCGTCCAGGAAAAGAGTCCCCTTATCGGCCGCTTCGATCAGCCCTTTCTTGTCTTTGATCGCATGGGTGAATGCGCCGCGAACATGTCCGAACAGCTCGCTTTCGAGCAGTCCGCTCGGCGTCGATCCGCAGTCCACAACCATAAACGGCTGTTCGCGTCTCGGTCCGCGCTGGTGCAGCAGGCGCGCCACACGCTCTTTCCCTACTCCGCTCTCTCCCAGGATCAATACGTTCACATCGCTGCGGGCGATCCTGTCAATGAGGTCGTAGAGTTCGCGCATTGCCGCGCTCTTCCCTCCCCAGAGGGACTCGTTCAGGGGCGGCAGTGAATCGAGAGCGGGTCTCGCGGTGCTCTTCTTCAGAACTTCCTGGACCTTGGAGATGAGTTCACGCCCGTTGAAGGGCTTGGTGAGATAATCTGCTGCGCCGGCTTTCAAAGCCCTGACCGCGTCCGGAATGGTCCCGTACGCAGTGAGGAACATCACCGGGAGCCCGGGACGAACCGACTGGGCAACCGAAAAGAGATCCATCCCTCCCATTCCCGGCATTTTCACGTCGGTGATCATCAGGTCGACCGGTCTGGATTTCAGAATATGGAGGGCTTCTTCGCCGCCCGAAGCCGTCAGCACCTGGTAGTCGATAGACGAAAGCCTGGCCTCCAAAACGGCCAGAATGTTCAAATCGTCATCGACCACGAGAATCATGGGTTTAGTTGCCAACTTTCGCACCGCCATATCTTTGAGATCAGGGAGTCGAAGCTTCCTGTTTTTTCTCCTGGTATTTCCTGTGTATTTCATCGAGCGATTCGAGCTGATGCCGCAATCGTCGAATCTCCCGTTCCCGCATGTCGAGCTTGGACCGAAGGACCTCGACCTCTTTTTCTTTATTTTGGAGCAGCCCCTTGAAGCTATCCAGTGCTGCGGAATTTTTCTGAACCTTTCGGTTTTCCGGGGCCTTGTTGTTCTTCGCTGCGGACTGCGCAGCCGGGTCGAACCTGCGCAGGAAGGGTGTAACCATCCTCGGATCTTCACCCTCCAAGCTCGTGATTTGACTGCTCCAGCGTTCCCAGATGGAAACAGCGTCCGCATACTCTTCCGGTGTCTGGGCCAGCATGAGCTTGGACGCGGCCAGAGCGAAAAGGGCTTTACGGCGCATTTCGAGAGATTCGGAGCTGTCGCTCAGGACATCGAAAGTGATCCGTGCCCTTGCGTAGTCGCCCGCATCAAAGGCCTTCATCGCCTCGTCCCATGCCTGTTGCTCCACTTCCCGCCTAAAAGAAGCCGGGTCCGGCACTTTTTCGCCTGCGGCCCACGCACAGGCCGCAAAAAGAAAAATGAACACGAGAACAGGGCAAGCAAGCAGCAGGATTCTGTACTGAGGAAATTTTAAAACCATGATTCATTCTTTCCCGGACATCGGGAGAGTGAAGCTGAATGTACTCCCCTTCCCGAATGAACTGCGCACGCAGATACTACCTCCATGCGCCTCGACAATATACTTTGAGATGCTCAACCCCAGGCCGACCCCATCGACCTGGTCACGAACCCCGGAAGCCCGGTAGTATTTGTGGAATACGAGAGGCTGTTCTTCCTCCGGAATACCGGGACCGCTGTCACTTACCGAGAACACCAGTTCCTGAACCTTGCCGGAATCCGTCTCTTCCACAGATACAAAGATTTCGGTTCCGGATGGAGAGAACTTTATCGCATTTCCAAGCAAGTTGAGCAGAACCTGCTGCAAATTGTCGGGGTCGCCGGAAAACTGCGGTATCCCGGGCGCGATTTCCGACCTGATTTCAATACCTTTGGCCTCCGCCACGGGTATAACCCGGGATATGGCGCCGGTTACAAATTCGTAAAGATCGAATTTGCGCGGATGTATCTCAACGGCACCGGCTTCGAGCCTCGATATCTGCATCAAATGATTGAGCAGCGTGGTGATGCGTTCTATCTCCCGGCTCGCAATCTCGAGGAAGCGCCTCTGCTTCGCGTTTATGTCGCCCATTACTTCTTCGGCGATCAGGTTCACCGATTCGCGAATCGAAGTCAAAGGCGTCCGGATTTCATGGCTCAGCATCGATATGAAATCCGACCGCATCCGCTCTTCTTCGGTCAGTCGCGCAGCCATATCATTAAATGCACCGGCAAGCTCCCCGAATTCATCGTTTGAGTATATCCTGATCGGCTCTGTATTGCCGGAACCTGAGACGGACTTGATCCCACGCCTCAACTCCCGCAACGGACGGCTCATAGAGTAACTGATGGCGATAACGCCGAGAAGTCCTATCACCAGGGATGCCGCAAGACCTATAAAGCCCCATTCCACTGCCGTGCGGCCACGCTGGTTCAGGCTTTTCATGCGGCTCTCAATTTGCTGTTCGTTTGCCGTCCTGGCCTTTGAAATTTTATCTACCCAGGCATTGATCAGGTCTTCTTTCAGCCAGGGCAGTTCAGAGTGCGCTTCAGCCTGCTCGTTCTTCTGCGCGGCAAACTGATTCTGATATTCCTGGTGAAGTTCCTTCCACGGGCTTGCCCCTTCATCGTCCGATCCCAGCCACAGAATATCGAAGAGATTAGCTTCGTATTCCTTTTGAGCGGACGCAAAATATTCTTTATACTCCTCTTTTTTCAGGAGGTCGTATTTTTTTTGATTTTCCGCCATCCAGAGCAGATTATCCACCATCTTCTTCGAGGCGGAGGAGATCCGGTAATTCCTGTTCGCAATATCTTCCGAGACTTTCACGAGTTCCCGTATATGAACGAACAGGCTGAGAATGGTGCCGTAGAAAATAATCGAGGCAACCACATACCAGGAAAGAAGCTTAAGGATAATTCCGAATTTTACTTTGACTTTCATTGATCTATAAACATTCGCATTAGTGACGCGTCCGTAAGGTATGCGGCCCCTCAATCGATCGAACTGGAGCCTCTTTCCGTCACCGGTAATAGTAAAGCATCGGAAAACAGGCGAAAAGAAGAAATTTAGCTGAAATCATTTTCATAAAAAAGTAATATTTTTAATCCGCACCGTGGCGGCAATTTTTTGAGGGCCGGATACTGAAACATGCATTGCCGTACCGTTCCGTCACGGGTTAAAATACTTTTTTGACCCCATTTATTTCCGGCCCGGTTGTTTGCACTTTAAGCGAAACCGCCCGCCTTTTTAGATTGGTCTGCGCGGGAGCCGGAAACGGAGGAGGCTACGGCTCTCCGTCGCCAATCTGCGGCCTGGAATTGCCCTTACCCGCAAGAGAGCGATTTAGCTTGACTGGCGGTCGCGAGTTCATTACAATTGGTCTGTTTTCGTGCTCACTTTGCGGGTGTAGCTCAGTTGGTAGAGCACAAGCTTCCCAAGCTTGGGGTCGCGGGTTCGAATCCCGTCGCCCGCTCCAGGTCGTGATGTTCCCCCTTCTTCTCCTGTAGTGGAAGGGCTTCCCTTTTTGAGGTGGCTTGTCTGTCGGGCCTACTTCGATTAGTGGATGACAACAATTCTGGATTCTGAGTTAATAAGCAGTATTCTAACTCCATTTAGATTATTGTCGGTCTACTAAGAAGTGGGTTGTGCGACCCGCTTTTTTTTTGTCGTCGGACCGGCGTGGAAGAGGCGTAAGTTGGCTGATCAATTACAAAAAGAAGAAAACCAGCTCGTACAGGAGATATGGAATCTTCTTGAACCCGTCGTCACGACCGGAGGGATGGAAATCCTGGAAATCGAATATCGGCGCGAGTCGATCGGGTGGGTACTGCGCATCTTCCTGGATAAAGAAGGCGGCGTATCGGTCGACGACTGTGCACAAATCAGTCGGCTTGCCGGTGATACACTCGATTTTGCGGACCTTATCCCGACCCGATATCATTTGGAGGTTTCCTCTCCGGGGCTGGACCGGCCCCTGCGGAAGCCGGAGCATTTTAGAAAGTACATCGGGGAAATCGTCGAAATCCGGACACACTCTCCGGTTGAAAATCGGCGCAATTTCAAGGGCACCCTGAAGGAAGCCTCCCCGGACGAAGTAAGCGTCGAGTGCGACGGGAAAGGATTTTCCATACCGATGCCGCTCATCGAGCGCGCCCGGTTTCTATATTTTGAATCTATGGAGCGGAAACCGAAATAACCGGCAGTCGGAAAAAGGAATTATTTTATTGACGGAGGAGATTTCAACATATGGCCAGTGAACTCAAGCGGTTGATCGATCAGGTGAGCAGAGAAAAAGGCATCGACCGCCAGACCTTGATTCACACTCTTGAAGAGGCCATCAAATCGGCTATCAAGAAAAAATTCGGCTCCAAGCTGGATCTGGACGTTACCTACAACGAAGAATACGGCGAAATCGAAGCCTTCCAGTTCAAGGAGGTTGTCGAAGAGGTAACGGACCCGGACAAGCAGGTGCACCTGTCCGAGGCGAAGAAGCTGGACAGTGAGAGTGAGATCGGGGACGAACTCGGCATCAGGATGGATACGGAGACCCTGGGCCGAATTGCGGCACAATCCGCCAAGCAGGTCATTATCCAGAAGATGAAGGACGCTGAGCGGGAAGTTGTTTACGACGAGTTCAAGGGCCGACGGGGAGAGGTTGTAAACGGTATCGTGCAGCGGGTCGATAAAGGCGCCATTGTGGTCAATATCGGCCAGGCCGAAGCCATCCTGCCGCAAAAGGAGCAGATTCCGAGGGAAGTTTTCCGACAGGGAGACCGGATTCGGTCCTACGTGCTGGAAGTCAAAAAAATCAGCAAGGGTCCTCAAATCATCCTGAGCCGGACGCATCCGCATTTCCTCATTCAGCTCTTCCATTCGGAAGTTCCTGAAATCAGCGAAGGAATCGTCAGCATCATCAGCGCTGCGCGCGAGCCCGGGTCCAGGGCAAAAATCGCTGTCATTTCGAAGGACTCGGACGTCGATCCGGTAGGCGCATGCGTCGGCATGAAGGGTACGCGGGTACAGAATGTGGTCCAGGAACTCCGCGGCGAAAAAATCGATATTATTCCCTGGAATATGGACCCGGCAAAATTCGTTGTGAACGCACTTGCTCCGGCCATTATTTCCAAGGTCATCATCGACCAGGCAAACAGGAGCATGGAAGTAATCGTTCCGGACGATCAGCTTTCGCTCGCGATCGGCAAGAGAGGGCAAAACGTCCGCCTCGCCTCGAAGCTCACCAACTGGCGAATAGACGTCAAGAGCGAAAGCAGATACGAGAGGCAGAAACAGGCCGGATATCAGTCGTTGCTTCGCATTCCTGGACTTACGACGGAATTGGCCGACAGGCTCTACGAGGCCGGGATTGGTTCCCTTGAGGAATTCCTCGAGGTTTCCGTTGTCGAACTGGAAGACATGACGCATCTTTCGGCCTCGACCCTGGAGGAAATGCGCGCCGAAGCCCGTAAGCTGCTCGATCTCAACGGAAAAGAACCGGCTGCGACGACGGATAATGAGGAAGCGGCAAATCCCGAGCAGGCTGAAGCCGATCCCGGCGCCGGGCCCGCACAGGAATAAAAAGGCTCTCGACGACCGGGTGAATTTTCGAAGTGAACGAATCGATACCGCAAAAACATGAACCCGTTCGCACCTGCCTTGTATGCGCAGGGAAAAGGCCCAAAAGAGAATTGATTCGGCTGGGACTCGATTCCGAAAAGGAATGTGTGATACCGGACGAAAAAGGCTTGATGCAAGGCCGCGGCGGATACGCATGCAGGGAGTGCCTGCCGAAACTGCGTTTCAACAAGCGCATTCAGCGGGCTTTCCGGGACAAGGCCAAAAGAATTAATATTAGTGAATATCTATGAACGCATTTCGAAGAATTGAAATTCGAATTCCACGCCAAAGGACTTGGGGATGAGTCGGCATGGAAAATGAAATCGATGCTGCAGAAAGTGTTAAGGGGGAAAGTTTCATGACGAGATACAGGGTGCATGAACTCGCTAAGGAATTGAATATGGATAATAAAGATCTGATTGACCGGCTGGTGAAATTGGGCATTCAGGTCAAGAATCACATGAGTACCTTGACCGATACGGCAGTGCTCAAGATCAGGCAACAATCGTTTGATCAGAAATCGGAAAAGGTGGAAGAAAAGCGCATAGGGCGGGAAGTGATCCGCAGGCGCAAGAGGGTTGAACTGCAGGCGGAGCCCGAGTTCGTCGAGCCCTCCGCCGAAGTCGAGAAGCAGGTCGAACCGGTTGCGGAAATCCCGGAAGAACCGGTATTGGAAACTCCCGTCGAACCGCAGCCCATTCCGGAAGTCCCCGCCGAAATGGGTGCGCAGGAAGCAGCAGCGATGCCTGAACCCGAAGAATCCCCCGAAGTGGCACTTGAACCTGAACCGGAACCTGCACCCGCGCCCAAACCCGAACCGGTTGTCGAAAAAGCTAGAATCGTTTCGCCTCCTCAGCCCAAGTATGAGGCTGCGCGGATAATAAGACCGGCCCCCGTCAGGGCAGAACCCAAGCCGGAACCAACCGTGGTGGAAGTCTTGAAGCCTGCAGCAGTGGTTGTCGAACCGGCCAGACCCAAGGTGGAGGCCCCGACCAGACCGGCCCCCGCCCCTGCGGCTCCGACACCTTCTCCCGCTCCGGCTGAGGTGAAGCCGGGACAGCCCAGGGTAGCCGTTAAGCCGGCCGAGGCCGAAGAGGAGGATGAGGAAGGCAAGGGACGCAAGAGAGCCAAGAAGAGACGGCGAAAAAAGGCGAAGAAAGAAGAGCCGGCCAGAATTATCAAACTTCCCGAGGTCATGGCCGAGGAGACCGAAGAGGAACCGGACCTCACGGACCTCGCAGCGCGCTTCATGGGAAGGACTCCGGAAGCGGTCGATCTGAAAGATCAAAAACGCCGCAGACCCGAAGAAGCCGACAAGGAAAAGGCCAAGGCGGGAGGACGCCGCAAGGAAGTCTTCCAGAAGGAAGATCTCTATACGAAGAAGGAACTGGCGGCCCAGGACGACAGGGGAAGGGGCAAAGGCGGCAGGCCGATGTTCAGGGAAGCGCCCAAGCCGGAACCGGTCGCCCCCAAAGTCGGCAAGAAGCGCATCAAGATCGATGAAGCCATTACGGTCGCAAATCTGGCCAAACAGATGGGAATGAAGGCCGGAGAGGTAATCAAGAAACTGCTTCTTCTGGGCGTGACGGCCACCATCAACCAGGCCCTCGATTTTGACACCGCCGCACTGGTCGCCTCCGATTTCGAATTCGAAATAGAAAAAACCGCTTTCGAAGAAGAGGAGGTGCTCATGGTGAAAGAGGACAAGGCGGAAGACCTGATGCCGAGACCTCCCGTTGTTACGGTCATGGGCCACGTCGATCACGGCAAAACATCTCTGCTCGATGCCATTCGCGACACGAACGTGATCGAAGGCGAGGCGGGCGGCATCACCCAGCACATTGGTGCATATCACGTAAGACTGGAAAAGGGCGACATCGTCTTTCTCGATACTCCGGGCCATGAGGCGTTTACGTCGATGCGCGCCAGAGGCGCCAAGGTCACGGATATCGTCATCCTGGTGGTCGCGGCGGACGACGGCGTCATGCAGCAGACAATAGAAGCCATCAACCACGCCAAGGCTGCCGAAGTCCCGATCATCGTCGCGGTCAACAAGATCGACAAGCCGAACGCAAACATCGAGAGGGTAAAGCGCGAACTGTCGGAGCACGGGCTCATTCCGGAAGAATGGGGCGGCGGAACCACCATGGTCGAGATTTCGGCCAAGAAGCGGATCGGCATAGAAGACCTGCTCGAAATGGTGCTCCTCCAGGCCGAACTTCTGGAACTCAAGGCCAATCCCACCAAGGAAGCCAGGGGAAGAGTCATCGAAGCCAAACTGGACAAAGGCCGCGGCCCGGTGGCAAGCGTTCTGGTCCAGGAGGGTACTCTCAAGGCCGGCGACGCATATGTCTGCGGTGTCTATGCAGGCCGTGTGCGTAACATGTTCGACGACCGCGGGAAGAAGATCGACGCAGCGAGCCCCGCAATTCCCGTCGAAGTCCTCGGTTTTTCGGGCGTTCCCAATGCCGGCGACGATTTCATCGTCCTTGCGGACGAAAAACAGGCCAGGGCGGTTGCCGAACACAGGCTGCTGAAGTTGAGGGAAAGAGAACTTTCCCGGACGAGCAAGATCACTCTCGAAAACCTGTTCGACCAGATTCAGGAAGGCGAGGTCAAGGAACTCAAACTCATCCTCAAGACCGACGTTCACGGATCTCTGGAAGCCATTTCCGACTCGCTGCTCAAACTCTCGGTTTCCGAGGTGAAGGTCACCATCATTCACAGTGGGACCGGAGCAATTACGGAAACGGACGTCATGCTCGCCGCCGCATCGGAAGCCATCGTGATCGGGTTCAACATCCGCTCCGATTCGAAGGTGCAGGAGCTTGCGGACCTTGAAAACGTGGACATCCGCTACTACGACGTCATTTACCAGCTCATCGACGACATTAAGGCCGCCGTAGTCGGCATGCTCAAGCCGACGCTCAAGGAAAACGTGATCGGCAGGGCCGAGGTGCGGCAGACCTTCCATGTACCCAAGATCGGAATGATCGCCGGTTGCTCCGTGCTTGACGGCCGGGTGGAAAGAAATGCGAAGGCAAGAGTCCTTCGCGACAATGTCATTGTCTACGACGGCAAGATAAGCTCTCTCAAACGATTCAAGGATGACGTAAAGGAAGTCAAAGCCGGGTTCGAATGCGGTATCGGCATCGAGAACTTCAACGACCTGAAAGTGGGAGATATCCTGGAAGCATACGAGATCCAGGAGATAAAGCAGGTTCTCGAACCGGAACGCGAAAGGAAAGCGGGTTCCTAGGCCCCTATGACCGTAGGCGTAGCTCTCGTGACATTCAGGCTCCACGAAGTCCATTCTCTCAAGGAGAAGCGCAAGATCGTGAAGAGCCTGGTAGAAAAAAGCCGCAACCGGTTCAATGTGGCGGTGGCTGAAGTAGCCGACCAGGACGTGCACCAGAAAGCGGCCATCGGCATAGCCGTAATCGGTAATGACGGACGCGTTTTGAATTCTGTTTTGGACCGGATCATTGATTTTATGGATTCGCTCGGGCTGGCCGATCTGGTCGGCAGAGAAATCGAGCTGATTCCCATGGGTTGACGTCGAACGAGATATTTCGCGGGCACGGGCCGTCGAGCGTCTTGCCCGGCATTGGTTTTGCCTAACGGCATTGTGGTGCAGATACTCTCCCGCAGCATATTCCGGGGGAGATGTCTTCGACTTTTCGCCTTCCGCCAGGTTTCCCCCTCCCCCGTCTTCGGAATCGGAGGGGAAGAGTCCGCCCGGGGCGGAGGGAAGCGTCAAAGTCTTATGTAGAAAGAATTTTGATGGAATACAAGCGATCCGACAGAGTCGGCGATCTGATCCAGCAGGAAATTGCGGACCTCGTTCTTCGCCGCGTAAAAGATCCTCGCGTGGCAAACATCACCATAAGCGGGGTATCCGTATCGCCCGACCTGAAACATGCGCGGGTCTTCTACTGCGTCATGGGCGGAACCGCTGACGATAGCGTGAAAAAAAACGCCGCCTCCGGACTCGATAAGGCTAAAGGCTTTATTCGCCAGGAACTCGGAAAAAGGTTGCGCCTGAGATTTATCCCTCAACTCGATTTCGAATACGATACTTCTTTTGAGTACGGGGACAAGATCGAGAGACTTTTGAAAGAGCTGCACAAGGATGAGTGAAATCCAGACCGACAAAATCCGGGAGATCATTTCTGCGATCCGGAATAACGAACGCTTCATGCTTGCCACTCATGTCCGGCCCGATGGAGATGCAATCGGCTCGGTCCTCGGCATGAGACTGATGCTCCGGCGCATGGGAAAACTCGCCGACGTTTATGTTCAGGACTCTTTTCCTCCCGAATTCGCTTTTCTGCCGGAAACGGAGGGAGTAGCGAGCAAACCGCCGGAATCAGCGAAATACGATGTCGCAATCTTTCTCGATTGCGGCGATTTCGAAAGAGTCGGCGATGAGATAGCGCAATTTACCAGCGCGCGGGTGCCTTTTCTGATCAACATAGATCACCACTGCCCGAATAAGCCCTTTGGGAACATCTACTGGGTGGAGACTTCGGCAAGCAGTACCTGCGAAATGCTGTTCGATTTTTGCATGCACCTGTCGCTCGCACCGGACCCGCAACTGGCTTCGCTGCTCTATACCGGAATTCTGACCGATACCGGGTCGTTTCGATTTTCCAATACGAACAGGCGCGTCTTCGAAATCGTTTCCGTTCTGATCCAGGCCGGGGCCGACCCCGCACATATCGCCAACCAGGTCTATGACTCGGGTTCGCCCGAAAAGCTCAACCTCCTGGCCAAGGTGCTCGAAACCGTGGAATTCCATGCGGGTTCGAGAATTGCGACCGCGGAACTGACCCGCGGCATGCTCGCAAGCACTTCCGCCACCTATATGGACAGCGAGGGGTTCATCAACTATCTGCGTTCGGTGAAGTCGGTAGACCTCGCCATCCTCTTCAGGGAGGGCAACGACGGATTGATTCACGTCAGCCTGAGGTCCAAAAACGGGATCGACGTTGCGAGACTGGCTCAAAAGCATGGCGGCGGCGGGCATAAACAGGCTGCGGCATGCCGGATTTCCGGAGACCTCCGGGAGGTCCGGTCCATGTTTGTCGGCGAAGCCGTGAAGACTATATCGGCCGAAGTTTTGTGAAATGGAAAACAGCGCAATAGAGCAAACGAGAGAACAACAGGCACAACCGGCCGCGACTGACCGGAAAGGCGGTGTCCTAGTCCTGGACAAGCCCGAAGGACTCACTTCCGCCAGGGTCGCATCCAAGGTGAAGTGGCTGCTCAAGCCCCGCAAAATCGGGCATACCGGAACACTCGACCCGTTTGCCACCGGCGTGCTTGTGCTCTGCCTCAACGAGGCGACGCGCGCGGCCGATCAGATTACCGGACTTAGCAAGGTCTACCTTTCCACTATGCGGTTCGGTGTGGAAACGGACACCCTCGATAAGACGGGAACAGTGGTTCGGGAAAGCGACCACAGGTTTTCTGAAGAGGATCTGCTGCAGGTGCTCCCCTCCTTTCAGGGCAAGTGCGTTCAAAAGGTGCCCCGTTATTCGGCCGTCAAGGTGGAGGGACGCAGGCTGTACGAACTCAGCCGCAAGGGAATCGAAGTGGATCAGCCGGAGCGTGAAATCTGCATTCATTCAATTGCGCTGCGCTCTTTCGAATGGCCGGAGGCGGTACTCGAAGTCTCCTGCTCGAAGGGCACATACATTCGGCAGCTCGCATCCGATATCGGCCAAAAGCTGGGAAGCGGCGCGCACCTTTCCGCATTGAGAAGGGTCAGCGTCGGCCCTTTCCACCTGGACCAGGCATTGGACCTGGATGAACTCTCAGCCGCCGTTGACGATTCGAAGCCGATTGCCGAAAGGATAATCCCTCTGAATGAAGCGCTTTCCCACCTGCCCGCAGTTGCGGCAGGCGAGACGCACGTTCTGGAGCGGTTGAGGAACGGACAGCTCGACCAGGAGTGGGAGAACCGGCACAAAGAGTCTTTTGCCGCGCACTCCGGCGCGGTCCGCATTGTAACGAAGTCCGATGGACTGGCGGCTTTGTGGTGGCCGAACTCTTCGGCCGACGGATCCCGCCGGCTGCGTGTTTTCCCGTTTTGAAGCCGTTGCTTCGGAACGGGCTGATTTAAGACCCGGCATTCACGGATGCGTTTCGCCTCCTCACCTGCCGGACTGGATTGGGCGGAAGGACCGGTGTCCCTGACGCTCTCAAAGGTGATTTTTCGCGGTGGAGCCGCGGACAATATCGGGCTCCCGAAGGAAAATGGTGGCATAACTTTAAGCTAATCAGACCTCCGGAAAGAACTACCACCATCTTTTCGAGGTCAGGTCCGGAATCAGTCCGGAAAAGTACTCCGCACAACATTTTTGCTGAAGACTTTAAGGAGGAACCAGCCGTGGTAATGACCCCAGAGAAGAAGAAAGAAATCATCGATGATTTTAGAGTGCACCCCACCGATACGGGATCGCCCGAGGTGCAGATCGCTCTTCTCAGTGAAAGAATCACTTACCTGACCGAGCACTTCAAGACTCACAAGAAGGACCACCATTCCCGCAGAGGCCTCTTGAAGCTGGTCGGCCAGCGAAGGCAGTTGCTCAATTACCTGAAAAGGAAAAACCTCGACCGCTACAACAGCGTTATCGAGCGGCTCGGATTGCGCCGTTAATCAATCATGCAACTGTTCTTATGCCGCACATCCCCAGCGATATGCGCGCAAAATTCTCATCAGAGAGGGAAAACAGTACATGAAGCAAACAGTTCAAGTTGATGTGGGCGGACGACCGCTCACGTTTGAAAGCGGCGAAATTGCCAAACAAGCCGGAGGATCCGTGCTGATGCGGTACGGGGATACGGTGGTGCTTGTCGCCGCGACAAAGGAAGACCGAGTCAGGGAAGGCATCGACTTCGTCCCCCTCATGGTGGATTACCAGGAGATGAGCTATGCCGCCGGCCGGATTCCAGGGGGCTTTTTCCGACGTGAAATCGGCCGCCCGAGTGAAAAGGAGACGCTGACTTCACGTCTGATCGATCGTCCGATTCGTCCCCTTTTCCCGAAAAAATATGCGTTCGAGACGCAGGTGGTCGCTACCGTTCTGTCGGTTGACCAGGAAAATGAACCCGATGTTGTCGCGCTCACCGGCGCATCGGCAGCTTTGCATATTTCGAGCATCCCGTTCCAGGGACCTGTAGCCGCCGTACGGGTCGGCAGGGTCAACGGAGAGTTCGTGATCAATCCTTCGGCGAGCCGGCTGCAGGAAAGCGACATGAATATCGTTGTGGCCGGAAGCCGCGACGCGGTGGTCATGGTCGAGGGCGGGGCCGAGTTCGTTCCGGAAGCCGATATCGCAGACGCCATCATGTTTGCGCACGAGGCGATCGTTCCGATCTGCAATGCCCAGGACGAACTGCAGAAGCTGATCGGAAATCCGAAGGACGCTCCTCCCGAGGTCATTACGGATCATGTCCTCATCGACCGCGTAAACAGCCTCGCTTATGCAGAAATGCAGGAGGTCATGTCGGTCCCGGGGAAATTTGACCGGAGGGACCGCAAGAAGGCCCTGAAAAAGCGTGTCCAGGAAGAACTGGCGGCGGAATTCGAAGGCCGGGAAAAAGAGATCGACGCGCTTCTGGAAGACATCGAAAAGCAGGTCGTGCGCAGGATGATGGTCGAGCAGCGCCGCAGAATAGACGGCCGCGCCTTCGACGAAATCCGGCCCATATCGGTCCAGGTCGGAAAACTCCCTCGGACACACGGTTCGGCTATATTCACCAGGGGAGAAACCCAGGTTCTGGCCGTCGTTACCCTCGGTTCTTCTTCCGACGAGCAGAAGATCGAAGCACTCGCGGGCGAGACGTTCAAAGCGTTTATGCTCCACTATAACTTCCCGCCGTTTTCGGTCGGCGAAGTAAAGCCTCTGAGAGGCCCCGGACGCCGGGAAATCGGTCACGGCGCACTCGCCGAGCGCGCGATCAAACCCGCTCTGCCCAAGAACGGCGAGTTCCCCTATACGATCCGGGTCGTATCTGAAGTCCTGGAATCCAACGGATCCAGCTCCATGGCAACCGTCTGCGGGTCTTCGCTCGCGCTGATGGATGCCGGTGTTCCCATCTCCGACTCCGTGGCGGGCATCGCAATGGGGCTCGTAAAGGAAGGCGACGAATTCATCGTCCTTTCCGATATCCTTGGCGATGAGGACCACCTGGGCGACATGGATTTCAAGGTGACCGGAACCGATCAGGGTGTTACCGCCTTTCAGATGGATGTGAAGATCGCCGGAGTCAATCGCGAGATCCTGAAAAAGGCACTCGAACAGGCGAGGGCCGGACGGCTTTTTATCCTTGGAAAAATGAAGACAGTAATAACGGAAGCCAGGCAGGAACTTTCTCCCTATGCTCCGAGAGTCGTGACAATCCAGATTAATCCCGATAAGATCCGCGATGTGATCGGCCCGGGAGGGAAAGTCATTCGGGCGATTGTTGCCGAAACGGGAGCGAAAATCGACATTGACGACAGTGGTCGAGTCGTTGTAATGAGCCCTGACGGCGAAGCATGTGACAAGGCCATCGACAAGATCAGGAGAATTACCCAGGAACCCGAAGTGGGACAGCTCTACATGGCCAAAGTTGTTAGAGTTACCGACTTCGGCGCTTTTGCGGAAATTCTTCCCAATACCGAAGGCCTGATTCACATATCCCAGCTTGAGCACAAGCGGGTTCGCAAAGTAACCGACGTTGTCAATGAAGGTGACGAAGTACTCGTCAAGGTTATCGACATCGACAAAGACGGCCGGATTCGACTCAGCCGGAAGGCCGCTCTGCCTCCAGAGCAGAATGAGACAGGCAAATAAGCAGTTGATTTAAAGGCCTTTCCGGTACCGTGGTGGTGAGAGGGAGCATTCAGCGGGCTCCTTTCTCACTCGCTTCGCCACAGGCCCGGCTCGTCTTCTGCGGAAGGGGGGAAATTGTACCAAAAGACGGTTCTCCGTAATGGAATTCGAGTGGTCACCGAAAAGATTCCTTTCGCCCACTCGGTTTCCACCGGCATCTGGATCAATACCGGCTCCCGCGATGAAATTACATCCGAGCGGGGGATCACTCATTTTATCGAACACATGTTCTTCAAAGGCACCAAACGGCGCAGCGCGCTGGATATCGCGAAGGAATTCGACGCCGTCGGCGGGTTTGCCAACGCTTTCACATCCAAAGAACATGTCTGCTTTCACGCAAAAGTCCTGGCCGCACACCTTCCGCTCCTGACCGATCTGCTGACGGACCTTTTTCTTCGATCCGTCTTCGAACCCGTCGAAATCGAACGCGAGCAGAACGTAATCCTTCAGGAAATCCGCATGGTCGAGGACACGCCGGACGAGTACGTCCATGTCCTTTTTCAGGAAGATTTCTGGAAAGACAACCCCCTGGGCCTTCCAATCTACGGATCGGTCGATACGGTCGAGGCAATGGGCCGCAACGACATGCTGGATTACATCCTGAGAAACTTCGGCCCGGAAAGGATCGTAGTGTCCGCGGCGGGCAACCTGGAGCACCAGAACTTCGTCGATCTGATCGGACCGGCGCTGGAGACCTTGAATCACTCCCATGGTCTGCCCGACCGGAAGACCCCAGACCACAGATTCTTTTCCAGGGTAATTCAAAAAGACCTGGAACAGGTACACCTCACCATAGGGATGAAGGGCACTTCACAGGTGGACGATGCGCGGTTCATGTCGCACCTGCTCAACGTAATCCTGGGAAGCAGCATGAGCAGCCGTCTTTTCCAGGAGATCCGCGAAAAACGGGGCCTCGCCTATTCGGTATACTCCTTTTCCCATAGCCATGTAGATACCGGCATGCTTGGTATCTACGCCGGAATAGCCCCCGAAAACATCAATGAAGTCATGGAGCTGATAAACCAGCAGCTTCAGATTCTCGAAGAAAAACCCATTCCTGAAGCCGAACTGAGCGCCGCAAAAGAATACATCAAAGGCAACATGTACATTAATGCCGAAAGCAACGACTCCAGAATGAACCGGCTGGCCAAGAACGAGTTCCTCTTCGGCCGCTACGTTCCGTTCGAGGAAGTCGAACAGAAGATAAACGCGGTTACTTCGGAAGAAATACTGAAGTGGTTCCAGGGTATCTACAGTCCCGACAGGATGGCCCTGTTACTGTATGGCCCCGTCAATACGGAAACAGGAAAAGCGAACAGCATCATCCATTGATCGAGGACTTGCCCCATGTCTTTGCTGTTCCAGGTAATTGCGAGCGGCTCCAAAGGGAACGCCGTTCTGGTTGCCGGCGGAAAAACGCGAATCCTTGTCGATGCGGGGATCACCTGCAAGCAACTGGTCCAGCGCCTCGACAAAAGCCCCGTGGAAGCCAAAAAGCTCGACGCCCTGCTGGTCAGCCATGAACATTCCGACCATGTGAGCGCGGCCGGAGTCCTCAGCAGGAAATTCAACCTGCCCGTGTATATGACGCGGGGGACCCTCGACAGTCTCCCTCCCAGTATCGGCCAGTTGGCATCGGTGAGCGTCTTCGGGACCGGGAGGAGCTTCCAGATTGGGGACCTGTGCGTCCACGCTTTCGCGACCTCTCACGACGCGGCTGAACCGGCCGGTTTTATCATTGAACATGAGGGCTCGCGCCTGGGCATCTGTACCGACCTGGGAATTGCAACCAACCTTGTCAGAGTCCGCCTGCAGGGCTGTCACGGCCTGATTCTCGAAGCAAACCACGATGTCGAGAGACTTCTCCAGGGGCCCTATCCCTGGGCACTCAAGCAGCGGATCAGAAGCGCACATGGCCATCTGTCGAATGAGGATTCCTGCAAGCTTCTCGAAACCGTCTACCACGAAAAAATGCAATGCGTCGTCTTTGCCCACCTGAGTGAAACAAACAATACCCCCGACCTGGTCCTGGAAAGCTGCCGTCAAATCCGGCAATCCCCCCAATGGGAGTGCGTCCGGTTTGAACTCGGCCAACAGGATGAATCCCTGGAGCCTTTTGAACTGAGCGGATGTTAGTGGAGAGCGAGCAGGAGAGTGAACGGGGGAGTGAACGGTGAGCAGTGAACTGAGAATACGCCGTTTCCTCGTGTAATTTCCGCCTCAAAAGCCCTGCCGGAATGACGATCGCGTGCCTTACCTGCAATAATCGGCAACACCGAAGCCGCGTAGGGTGGGCGCAAAGCTTCATCGTGCCCACCACCCCGCGCCCCTCGGATCTGTTCCCATCGGAGAATGGCCGGGCGGTGGGCACCCCAAAATGCCGGGTGCCCACCCTACCGTCGCTGCCGCATTTCCGAATCCAGGTTCGATTCCCGTTCAAACCGCACCGGGGTTGTGGCGGCCCCCCTGGATTCCGGCCAAAAAGCGCCGCCGGAATGACGACCGGGTGGTGCAGAACCTGTCTGGCGGCCTGGAATCACTTCCGGTCGAAACCGCAAGAGGAAAAACGATAGAGGTGCCATGTGGCGTGAAGGGGGTTGCATAGGAATTGCCGTAAGAAGTGGACGGCGAGCGACGTAGGGTGGGCACAAAGCTTCATCGTGCCCACCACCCCAGTCGGATCGGGATCCGGGCGATCACGAAGCAATCGGACCAAAATCCGGTTGCCCCTGCAGCCGGCAAAATGCACTCCATGCAATAAGTAAGTTTCAAAAATCGTATGTATTGTGAAAGTGTTCACTACAGGGTTTCGCAAGAATAAAAAAAGCCAGGAAACATTTCCTGGCTAGGTGGGCGAATCGGGGAAATGTTTACTGAAGTTTTTTAACGTTGACTGCCTGCGGTCCTTTCGGTCCACGTTCCACGTCGAAAGAAACACGGTCGCCCTCACTCAAAGAGCGAAATCCTTCAGACGAAATGGCGCTGTAGTGGACGAAAACGTCACCCTGGTCCTTCGTTTCAATGAAACCGTAGCCCTTTTTGTCGTTGAACCATTTCACGCGGCCTTCCGACATTTCTAAAATTCCTTTCATTCGCTTGTACTGTTCCCATTGCTTGCAGTTTCGCTACTTTGAGCAATCTTGCAATACCCCGACGCTTGCCGGCCGATCCGGACCCGCATTCCGCAACGATCGAACCAGACTTTTGTTACCATTAGGACAATCTACTACATCAATGTGTAAATTGTGTCAAGCGTTTGATGAATTTGCCCAATAATATATTTTGCACACATATCGAAGAAGGATATTTCTACCCAATTCGTTGTGCGTGTTTAGGATATTCGCATACTTGTTTCTATTCAATATTAATTATCTGATTTAACCTACGATTTATAAGAGCTCTTATGCTGCCCGGTCCTCAATATGAACGGAAGCACGCACATATGCTTTTGAAGCTCCCGGCCCGAAGAGTTCTGCACCGACGATTCTCTAGAATTAAATGGTCATACCTATTAGAATTACTGTCTGGGTTGGAGGATCGCTAAGAGAATGAATAACGAATCAACTCTATTATTGGATAATCGTTACTTGTTATCCCCGAATCCGGAGTTCATTCCTCTCCGAGGATGTCTTCCAGGGCCTGATTCAAGGTGGGAAATCGGAAGGAAAAACCGCTATCGAGCAGTTTTTTGGGGACCGCCCTCTGCCCTTTGAGCACTACATCGGCAAAATCGCCGAGAACGCTCCTGAGGATAAAACCCGGAACAGCAGGGAGGATAACCGGTCGGCCAAGATTTCGTGCCAGTATTTTAGCGAAATTCTGGTTTCTCTCCGGGTTAGGGGAAACGCAGTTCAGAGGGCCTGAAATACTTGGGGCATCCAGTATAAAAGAGAATATCCGGGAAAGATCATCCTCATGGATCCATGACAGCCATTGCCTGCCGCTCCCCAGAGCACTTCCGAGGAAGTAGCGGAATGCGGGAACCATCTTTGCGAGAGCGCCGCCTCCCCTGCCGAGAACGATCCCGAATCGGCAGAGGGCCACCCTCACACCGGCCGCGGATGCTTTTTCTGCTTCCTCCTCCCACCTGACACATATTTCGGACATGAACTCATTGCCGGGGGGAGAACTCTCCTCGAGGATTACGTCATCGAGGCGGCTCCCATAGTAGCCCACCGCGGACGCGTTGATCAGTATTTTGTCCTTACTGGATGAGGAAAGTGCATCGACGATATTTCGGGTTGTAAGAATTCTGCTGTCCAGAATGGATTTTCTGGCGGATTCGGTCCAGAGAGTGAAGATGGAGGTCCCGGCGAGATTGATTACGGCATCGCTTACGGCAACTCTCTGCTGCCACGGGCCGGGCTTTTTCGGATCCCCTTCGATCATCGCGGCCCGGAAAGAGGAACTCTTTGCCTTCGCAGCGGAACGCTTCAGTATGAATACTTCATGCCCTGCTTCGGAGAGCTTTCGTGTCAGGTGCTTTCCAACAAAACCCGTTCCGCCGGTCACGAATATCTTCATGCCTGTTCTTCCTGGGTGGCTGGTTCATCTAGGTCTTCTCTATTATAAAGCGCCTGCCCCGGTGATTCACCTCTTTGAGCAAAGATAACGTGTTAATGTCGAGTACTTCGAATATGCCGGCATATCAGAGACCGTCGGGATTTTGTTTCTGCTCGCCCGAGCCCGGTTTGGATTTGCCTTCCACACTTCCGAATACAAATTTCGAAATGAGGCCTTCGATATCGAGCGGTGGCTGCGTATCGTGAATCGATTCCCCGGACTTGAGGTATTTGTCCGAAGCACCGGGAGCAATAGAGATGTATTTGTCGCCTATGATGCCCATCGTCTTGATGCTGGCGATGGAATCCTCCTCCAGCTTTATTTCATTATCGATGCCCATGATGACCTCAGCCCGACCGTCTTTGAGTATGATATTCTGCACTTCTCCGATAGTTACTCCCGCCATGGTGACCGGAGCTTTGTTCTTTAACCCGGAGACGGTTGCAAAAGAGGCAAGGACATGGTAGCGGGAGCCGCCGAACCCGATTTTTCCGAGACTGAAGGAGAGATAGGCAAGGCACAGGAGCCCAACGATTATAAAAATTCCCACACTGAATTCGAGACGTTTCTTTTCCATCTCCATTCCCTTTATCTAGAGCAGAATCGAAGTGATGACGTAATCACTGATAAGGACCGAAATTGAGGACAGAACGACCGCGTTCGTCGTGGCCCGGCTGACTTCCTCGGGCCCGAAACTGCCTTCATCCACACCCGCGTAAAACCCTTTATATGTGCTGATCCAAATGATCAGCACGGAGAAACACACCGACTTGATTATTCCCATGTAGATGTCTTTCCACTCGACGCTGGCGTTTACGCCGCTCCAGAAGGACCCGGCGCTTACCCCGAGCAACTGCACCCCGACGAGATACCCGCCCAGGATTCCGATGACGTTACAAAAAGCGGTAAGCAAAGGAAGAGCAATTATGCAGGCGGCGAACTTGGGAACTATCAGGTAGGAATAGGGATCGATGGCCATGCATTCCAGGGCGTCGACCTGTTCTTCTATTCTCATGATCCCGATTTCGGCAGCAATTGCAGATCCCGCCCTTCCGGTCACCATGAGCGCGGAAAGCACCGGCCCGAGTTCCCGAATGAGGGATATTGCGACAGCCGACCCGAGTAATCCTTCGGAACCGAACATCGAGAGAGTGTAATAGCCCTGCAGGGCGAGCACCATTCCGGTGAATGCGGCTGTGAACCCTATGACGAGGAAGGATTTGGTCCCTATGAACTCGATTTGTTTTACAACGGGCCAGAATTTCCCCGGAGGGAGGAAAATACCGCGGATCGTAAACAGAAAAAACAACCCCAGACGGCCCGCGCCCAATATCTGCCTGACGCCGAAGGCGCCGATCGACCGGATCAAACCAACCACCCGACCTCTCCTTTCAGACTGGCGAAAACCGGATTTTCAAGGACAGGCAACATCATTTGCCCCTTTCGAGCAGGCATTCATAATAGGAATCGAGGTCCTGGCTAAGGGCATCCGCTTCCCTGCTCAGGAATTGATGGACCCGAGGGTTGTCGCTGCTTCTTATTTCATCAGGAGTGCCGGACGCCATCACCCTGCCCTTGTCCATGACCACTATTCGGTCGGCAATTTTGAAGGCGCTTTCGAGTTCGTGCGTCACGACGACGACGGTCATCCCCAGGGTCTCGCGCAGATCCAGGATGAGGCGGTCGAGACCTGCGGCGGTAATCGGGTCGAGGCCCGAAGAAGGCTCATCGACGAAAAGTACCTCGGGGTCCATGGCAAGTGCCCTGGCAAGGCCTGCCCTCTTTCTCATTCCCCCGCTGATCTGCGAAGGCATGTAGTCGGAAAACGAGGCAAGCCCGACCATGTTCAGTTTCATGACCGCCATAATCCGGATCGTCTCGTCAGCCAGGTTGGTGTGCACTTTCAAAGGCAACGCGATATTTTCGTGCAGGCTCATGGAGTTAAACAGCGCGCCGCTCTGGAAAAGGACCCCAATCCTTCGCCTGTACTGCATGAGCCGGCTTTCGGAAAACCCGCCCAGGTCCTTGTCGTCCACGAAGATTTCACCCGGACTGGTCCTTTTCAATCCGGTGAGATGCCGAAACAACGTAGTCTTTCCGCACCCGCTCACGCCCATTATCACAGTGACCTGATGCAGGGGAATCGCGAATCGAATGTCGAAAAGGACCTGGCGGCTGTTGTAGAAGCTATTCAGTCCGCGAATATCTATTAGGTTTTCAGGAGGCATATATTTGGATAGATCTCCAATATTGCTCGGCATAAAATCATGAGTCGAGGGCCGGCGGCTGCGCATGCCTGCGACAGTTTGCAGTCTGCATACAAGGGACTGCAGCCGATTTTTCGTATTCTCCACCCCCGAGGTTGCGGAAATATCCGAATTCCCGCCCCGCACCAATATCAAACCAAGACAAATGAATAGTATATAAAAC
>JAEZHY010000215.1 GCA_023416335.1 Pseudomonadota bacterium
GCCATCTTCTGAGTCGCTCTGTAAAAGAGGAATACCACCGCGACTGCCGTTATGGCCAGGGCTATTGCGGCCAGGGCCAGTACCGCGGCCAGGATCGATATCTGCGAAGCAGAAGAAGATGGAGCGAGTGGGGATTGGTGGACCGGAGCCCCGTGTGACGGCGGAGCACCGGGCTCGGATTTGCGTCCTTCAATTCCGGAAAGGCCGGGCTCTTCACGAAGACCGGGTGATGCGGCAATTCCGGGCGGAGCAGGCGAGACGGCCGGGCCATCGAGTCTTCTTGCCGGTTTTCCGGGCATGACCTGGTCTTCCCATGATTGGCAGCGGTCCGGGGAGACTACGATCCTCACTTCGCCGGTGGCCTTGTGTACGCATTCGAAGACCTCATCGGCCGTAAACGCGCATCCCGGCGTAAAGGCAAGCAACGCCAAAAGAACCGCAGTTATAAGAAAACCTCCCACTTCCTCCTCCAGTTGCGCAATCCAGGTCTTCTTAACAAATACGTCTCTTCATAGCATTTTCTTTAGGTCTTTTCGAGAATTCCAACCGGAGATGAAGAAGATGGCTTCATGGAATCCTGAAGTAGTTCGGGAGTATCCCGGCCTCATGGAGTCTGTCTATTAACTGGAGCACCCCATATATGACGATGAAATAGCTTGCATCGACGAATGCTCTTCGCAGTTGTTTCGTATTGACTACATAAGAATCGGGTTCGGAATAGAGGGACATCTTCGGGAAAAACCTGGGGACCCGTTCCATGTAGGAGACGAATTCATCACCGTGGATTTGTTTGAGTTGCTCTTCCTCCCTTATAATCACCTGCGGATAGTAAAGCGCAAATAATGTCAAAAACAGGACAAGCAACAGGAAACTGCCGGACCCGAGGCCTATCCCTATTGCACCGATCAAGCTGAAGAAATACAGCGGATTGCGCGTGACGGAATACGGGCCGCAGTCGATGAGGGTGCCCGTCTTGTATCCGGCAATATAGACCGAGGTCCAGGCCCTGCCGAACGCGCTGATCAGGACGCCGGCAAGGCCGGAGAGTTCGAGCATATCCTCTGCGAGGCCCTCGCCGCTGAATTTTCCGCTGAGCAGCAGGAGTACGAAAACAATCAGGGCCAAAACCCTGGTATGATTGATCCTCGTCTTCGATCGGGAACTCACCCGAAATATCTGCATTATTTCTTACTCCTCTGACCGGGAATGGTTCAACTTCCAATGGAAAGATCGTGCGGAGGGCATCGACGAAATGTCGCGATGTACATGGCATATCGGGAAGAAGAAGGCAAGTCGGAAATGGCGTCATTCCGATTGGTTGTGGGAAAACCCGCGAGAATGAAACTTCTATTTTGAAATGAAAACCTAATCTGAAGGCATCGAGATTGAGGTGAATCCTCACGTGCGGGGGCAAGAGGGCTCGACGGAAGAATCGGTTCCATTTCCTGCATTTCTTCGCAGAGAACTCAGTCCGCCCTTCCTGTCCTTCGGACCCGGGGAGCAAAAAGACGCTGCCCGGGCCACCCTCAATTGTTCGGCCGGCACGGTGAATTCACAATTAATCGCCCCAATGGCCGGATTTCTGATTTTCACCCATTTTATGGTTCCAGGCCTGCATGGTCGGGAAACCGTGCCTCAACATAAGTCCCCGGGTACTTATTTACAGAACCGGCAATCCCGTCATCCCGGCAGTGCCTTTGAGCCGGAACGCAGGGTTTTTAAGGTCTCGAATTCGCGATTAATCCGCCCTGACAGCCTGGATTTCGGCTGAAAAGCGCCGCCGGAATGACGAAGTGGGGGCCTATGAGGAGTTCGAAAACACCGCATCGGTTGGACAACAGCTCATGGAGCCGGTGCCCAACCTCGCGGTTTTCTATAAGAGAGGAATTATTGCGCCGCAAACAGGAAAAATGGGTCCTGTCTTCCGGAAAAAGGATCTTAATTACGGCACCAGCCACAGCGCGACGTTTTTGGCTATCTGGCCGAGCTTATAGGGGATGCGGCCCATGGTGAATTCTTCCACGTCGTTCATGCCTTTTCGGCCGACGACGACGGTGCCGAATTTACCGCTTCTGGCTTCGCCGAAGAGATTGACCGCGCGGCTGCCGCTGACCTTGAGCATCTTTGTGGTTATGCTGGATGCGGGGATTCCCGCCGCCGTCAATGTTTTGATTGCGTTCTCGAAGACCGGTTTCATTTCGGCTTCGTGTTCTTCAACAATCTTTTTTGCGTTCTTTTCATCGAGAGGCCTGCCGCTTTCGGTTTCCGGGATTCTCACGATGTGCGCCAGGCAGACCGACGGCGATCCGGTGCAGAGCATCCGGCCGACGAAATTGACGGCCCGAATTGCGGACAGAGAGTTGTCGAGCCCTATCAAAATCTTACCCGGCTTGGGTTTGCCTCCCATCAGGCACACGGGGGCATCGACGACGTTGATGAAAACTTTTGCGGCTATGCTGCCGAGCATCGATTCATCCATCCGGCCGAGACCGTTGCGGGCGATCGCCACAGCATGATAGCCGTACTTGCACTCGTTCAGAATGTCCCGCGCAATTCCCTCGTTTCTTCTCTGGATGTTGCACGTGATCGACGCCTTGGGTACGCCGGCGCCTTCGAGTATCGTGCAAGCGCCGTCCATGCACTCGCGCAGTCTCTGCTCCTTGTAGGAATCCCAAGTCTTCATGTATTCCAGGTGCTTGCTGACGTTGGGGTCTTTCTCGGGGTCCCAGAAAATATCGGGGGTCTTGTCGATGATGGAGAGAAGAACCACTTCGGACCCGGTGAGGTCTACAGCCTTGGTGACGTACTTCAAAACGTCCATGGACTGTTCGGAACCGTCAACGGGCAACAATACAAGCTTACGTTCGGGATTCATGATGCTCCTCCAGGATTTGATGAGAAACCAGTATTGCTCGAAAGGGACCAATCGATTACACAACCCGGCTGTAAAATCTTTAGTGGAGGAAATGCTTGGTGAATTGGACGTCAGCGGTGAGCTACAGCTCAACAAGATCCAGTTGGACACAATGGCAGGCGAGGCTGGCCTGCTTCTTGCCGGAGGTTTTATACTACGCGATTTCCCCGCTCAAGTCCACCAAAAGAAGAGGCAGTGAACCCTATTCGCCGGTTTGATTCGGAAGACGGTTATAGACTACCGTCATCCGTAGATGAAAATAATTCGAAACCGGCCTCAACGCTCGCTTTTGAGGCAGTAGAAATTTTCACATTAATTTTTTTTGCCGGGGAGACTTGATGCTCTTTTCGGAGAGTCTATTTTGTCCTTGCCGGGAGCCGTAAACTCACATACCGACTAAAGAGAGGGAACGGCTGAGATTTACCGAAAGAATGTGAAAATGATGCCAAAACGCGTCAGCATCCAAGATGCGGGTATTGGACCACTCGCAATTTTCTTTCTCTGAGGATTGACTCTTTCGGTAAGTTCCGGTTATCTGACCACTTTTCGGGGACAACCGCATTTCGGGTTCCGAATCGTTGGAGTTTTCTTCGGGCAGGATTGATGTAGAATTTTTCTTTCTGCTCGTTATCTCTTATCATTCAAGAGCGCGTCTCATTTTCAGTGGAAATTTCAGGGGAAAATGGGGCGTTACCGGCGGTGCCGCCGGACGAAAACCATTGACATTTTGACAGCCTCAATTTATGAAATAGCTGTTCCAACTCCTGAGAGGGGAAACAAGATTCCCCCGATTCTTCTGCTCCGTCTCGAGTTCTTTTCGCTCCCAGTAAGACGCAGTTCTATTCTTTCTCCCGAGATTTTCCGCTTCTTCTTTCTTTCGGTGGCGCTCAAGGTGGAGCCGATACTTAGCTCTGATAGCGTTTTGGGCACCGTAGGAAAAGTACTTTTCATCCAGAGGGACAATTACAGTTTTGCTTCGGTCTCAGTATCGGCATATTTGCTTTTAGGGATTAGTGTCTCTGAATTTCTAGCAATAACAGGCACCTGCGAGCCTTTTACGGGCTGCGTATCAATCGAGAAACCGTCTCTCAAGAAGGAGGATCTGCCTTGACATTTCAACCAGCAAAGCAAGTGTATTCGGGCAAAATCAGGGAAGTGACCCTGGGATCCGGAAACAAGGCGATAACGATCGGCGGTAAGACCGTCTTTGCCTTTCATTCGTTTGAAGGAACAATTTCCAACCCTCCCAAGATTGCCATGGAAGTCTGGGACAAAGATCCGAGCGCGGACTGGCCGGAAGCAGCCAAGGCCCCGTTCAGCGATGTCCTGGGCGATTCGGCTGCATGGGCTCGCAAATGCGTGCAGGATTACGGCGCGGAAATAATCGTGGTCCAGACCAAGAGCGCAGATCCGAACGGAGACAACAGACCTGCCGAGGAAGTTGCCGAAACGGTGAAGAAGGTTGTCGAGGCCGTGGATGTTCCCGTAATCGTCTGGGGCGTGGCCAACCACGAAAAGGACGTTGAAGTAATGCGGCTCGTGGCTGAAAAGTGCACGGGCAAAAGGGTTGGAATCTCCCCCATCGAGGAAGGCGACTACAAGCAGATCGGCGCTGCCTGCCTCGGGTACAAGCAGGTGGTTTTTGCCTCCTCTCCCATCGATGTGAACCTTGCCAAACAGCTCAATATTCTGCTCGGCAATCTTGGCGTCTCCACAGACGACCTGGTTATCGATCCCACCACCGGCGGGCTTGGCTACGGGCTCGAGTACAGCTACTCGGTGATCGAGCGCATCCAGCAGGCGGCCCTGACCCAGGAAGACGAAAAACTCCAGCAGCCCATCGTCGCCAACGTCGCAAACGAAACCTGGAAGTCGAAGGAAGCCGGCCTCAGCACCGAAGAAGCGCCGGAGCTGGGAGATGCGGCAAAGCGCGGGGTCCTGATGGAAGCGATTACCGCCGTTGACCTGATGCTTGCCGGGGCCGACCTGGTCGTCATGCGGCACCCCGAGGCCATAAAGCTGGTCAGAAACTACATATCCAAGATGATGTAACTTGCGGAACAACTGCTGCAAGGATTTTGGGAAATACAACATCCCCATGAAGGGGTAATGAGGTGCAATATGTCTGATGAAAAAAAAGAAAAGGCCATCTCAATCGCAGAAGAGAAGAAGGCGAAAAAGGTTGATTTTCGGGAGATGACGTCGTGCCAGTCTACCTTACAGATGCTCAAGAAAGCTGAGGCGGACGGACATGAAACGGTTTTCACCCGCGCGGCTGAGATGAAACCTTGTCCAATCGGAGCCGATTCGGCCTGCTGCAAACACTGCTTCATGGGACCGTGCCGGCTCAATTCGAAAGACCCATATTCCCGGACTGGAATTTGTGGCGCCACGATAGATACCATCGCCGCCAGAAATTTTGCCCGAAACGTTGCAGCAGGCGGAGCTGCCCACACCGACCATGGCATGTCCATGCTGGATGTATTCCGTGACGTCGTGAATGGGAAGATCGCCCACTTCAAAATTCAGGATGAAGAAAAACTCATCAGAGTGGCGGAGAGCATCGGGATTCCCACCGAAAACCGGACGATCAAAGATATCGCCAACGACCTCTACAAGGAACTGGAACGGACCTACACGCAGGTTACGGGCGAAATACCTTTCGCCAAGAGGGTTCCGCCCAAGACCCTGGAACTCTGGCGGAAAGCAGGCATCGTCCCCCGCGGAGCGATGCGCGAGATAATGGAACTGATGCACCGCACCCATATGGGCGTCGACCAGGACTACAAGAACATCATCAAGCAGTGCTCCCGGACCGCCCTTGCCGACGGATGGGGCGGGTCCATGGTTGCAACCGAAATCTCGGACATTCTTTTCGGTACGCCCGAGCCGAGGGTTGCGGGCGTCAACATGGGATTTCTCAAAGAGGACCAGGTCAACATCCTGATCCATGGTCATGAGCCCCTCCTTTTTGAAGGCATGATTGCCGCTTCGAACGATCCGGCAAACCTCGAGAAGGCCAAGGCAGCCGGAGCAAAAGGAATCAACCTGCTCGGAATGTGCTGCTCCGGTGCGGAAGTTCTCGGCCGCCACGGCGTTCCTCACGCCGGCAACTTCGTATCCGCCGAGCCGATCATTGCAACGGGCGCCGTTGATGCAATAGGCGTTGACGTCCAGTGTATCATGCAGGCCCTGCCCAAAATGGCCGACTGCTACGGAACGAAGTTCTTCACGACCAACCCGAGGGCCAGAATAGAAGGCGCGGAGCACTTCGAGTTCGAGGAACACGATCCGCTGGGCGCGCCGAACAAGATCATCGGCATGGCCATCGAACGTTACCGGAACCGGACCGCAAAGGTCGTGATTCCTCAGCGGCAGGACTGGGGCGTGCACGGCTTCTCCCACGAATATGTCAACTACATGCTGGGCGGCAAATTCCGCGGATCTTATACGCCTCTTAACGACAACATCATAAACGGGCGCATCCGTGGTGTTGCCGGCGTGGTGGGCTGTACCAACCCGCGGGTGAAGCAGGACTGGGTGCATGTCGAACTGGTCAAGGAACTCATCAAGAACAACGTGCTGGTGGTGCAGACCGGGTGTTCGCAGATCGCGCTTGCCAAGGCCGGCCTGATGAAGCCGGATGCGGCGGTGCTGGCTGGAGAAGGTCTCCAGGAAGTGTGCGAGACCGTCGGAATTCCTCCGGTCCTCAGCCTGGGATCCTGCGTTGATAACAGCCGAATCCTCATCGCCTGCTCAGAAATGGTCCGTATCGGCGGCCTCGGCGACAAGATCTCCGACCTGCCGGTTGCGGGAGCCGCTCCCGAGTACATGAGCGAAAAAGCGATATGCATCGGGCAGTATTTCGTTGCATCGGGCGTCTACACCATTTTCGGCGTGACCTTCCCGACCGTCGAGGGCACCAGGTTCCACGACATGCTCTTTAACGGGCTCGAAGACGAAGGCTTCGGAAAATGGGGCTTTGCAACCGATCCGTACGAAATGGCCCAGATGATGATCGACCATATAGATAAGAAACGGGCCGCGCTCGGCCTTTCCGAGAAACGCGAACGGAAACTCTTCAGCATGGAAGACCGGAGAACGGCGTAATTCTCCCCGGTCCGGTGAAGATATCCGGCTCTTGACACCGGCTTGAAGCCGGTTGCGTTGAAGGAAAAATAGAAAAAAGGAGTTCAGAATGTCCAGGTTAGTCGCTTTCGCTGCGATCCAGGGAGCATACAATATAGTGTCCAAGGCCGAAGGCAAATTCAAACAGGCCATGGACAAATACGGGCCGAACCAGCCGATCGGTTTCCCCAATACAGCTTATTACCTTCCGATCATTTACTCGGTCCTCGGCATCAAGATCGAAAAGCTGGCCGATGCCGAGCCCGTCATGAAAAGGTGTCGGGAGCTTCTGCCGAAGCACATAAAGGCCGAGCACAACATTCACCTTCCCTACCTGGGAGGGACGCTGGACGCCGGTATGGCGGCGATTCTCGCCGAAGAGGTAGTCGAGGCGATCCGGTACGTGGAAGACCCCGATTACTACTGCCAGGGTGAAGAGTGCGATCTGGAAAACGGTCGCATCTGGCTTGGGGCTGCCGACGATACGATCATGAGAAAAAGAGGGATCGAGTTCGTCGATGGAAGCGCCCCTGGTTTTGCGGCAATCGTTGGCGCGGCGCCGAGTCCGGAAGTCGCGAAGATGATCGCCGAAGATTACCAGAAAAAGAACCTGTACGTGTTTATGTGCGCCAACCAGACCGGCACGACCTTCTCGCAGCAGCTTATCGATGCGGGCGTGCAGATCGGCTGGAACACGCGCCTCGTTCCTTTCGGTCCGGACATTTCCGCCGCGGTTTTCGCTCTCGGTTTCGCAAACCGGGCTGCAATGGCTTTCGGCGGTGTAAAGCCTGGCGACTACAATACCGTCCTCAAATACAACAAGGACCGCATATTTGCGTTCGTGAACGCCCTGGGCGAAGTCAACGCCGAATGGGCCGCGAACGCGGCCGGCGCCATCAACTGGGGATTCCCGACCATTGCCGATACGGATATCCCGGAAATCCTCCCGACCGGTATCTGTACCTATGAGCATGTCGTTTCGAGCATTCCTTACGACCAGATCACGGCGAAGTCGATCGAGGTACGCGGTCTCAAGGTGACCATCACCGAGATTCCGATCCCGGTTTCCTACGGGCCGGCATTCGAAGGCGAGCGCGTCCGCAGGGACGACGTCTACCTGGAGTGCGGCGGCGGCAAGACGGCCTGCTGCGAACTGGTCCGCATTGCCGATATGGACGAGGTCGAAGACGGTCGGGTGGAAGTCATCGGCCCGGATCTGAAAGACGTCCAGCCGGGTTCGCACCTGCCCCTGGCTGTGGTGGTCGAAGTGGCCGGCCGCAAGATGCAGGAAGACTACGAGCCGATACTGGAACGCCAGATTCACCACCTCGTGAACTATGCCCAGGGCCTCATGCATATCGGGCAGCGCGACATCGCCTGGTACAGGATCGGCAAGCAG
>JAEZHY010000237.1 GCA_023416335.1 Pseudomonadota bacterium
TCATTGATTCGATTTGATCCCAAAAACGATGGGTTCCCGCTCCGCTCCCACCCATCCTACGGCCCTTTTCCGATTGGTGCCCGTCTCTCAATAGGGGTGTGGCGCCGCAGGCCCTTAAGTCGCCTACCGCCCTAACCCTTCACTTCATAGAAGTTACATAAGCTCTCTTATTTGCCTCCGCCCAGCACCCGCTTCAAGAATACCGCAAGCTCCCGCATCACCACGGGCTTCATGAAAACCTCCCGGATTCCAAGCTGTTTCGCCTTCGCGACGTCGATTTGCTCGCTGTAGCCGGTGCACAGAAAGATGGGAAGATCCGGCCTGACCTTCAGGAGTTCCACGGCTAGATCCATACCCGTAAGTTGAGGCATCGTCATATCCGTAACGACAAGGTCGAAAGGTTTGCCTCCCAACTGATTGCGGAAGAACTCCAGCGCCTCGACACTGTTCGTACGGCATTCCACCTCGTATCCAAGGCGTTCCAGCATTTGTCCGGTTGCATCGGCCAGGGAAGGCTCATCATCCACGACCAGGATCCGGCCACGCCCGCGGGGAAGGGCGGCCGGCTGGAAGGCGTCCGGTTCCCCGGCTCTTTTCGTCGCGGGCAGGAGCACTTTGAACAGGGTTCCCTGTCCGGGGGTGCTCTCCACCTCAATGGCCCCCCCGTGACTTTTGACAATTCCATGCACGACCGCGAGGCCCAGGCCGGTGCCAACCCCGTGCTCCTTCGTGGTGAAGAAAGGATCGAAGATGCACTCCATGATGGATGGGTCGATGCCGTGCCCGGTGTCTTCCACCGTGAGCATCAAATACGGCCCGGGCTTCAGACCGGAATGAGGAACGATGGCCTCCGGCCCAAGCCCTACATCAGTAAGTCCGACCTTCAAAATTCCGCCGTTGTCCGCCATTGCGTGAGCGGCGTTGGTGCAGAGGTTCATCAAAACCTGGTGGATCTGGGTGGGATCGCACAAAATGACCGTTTTGGAAGCGGCGTTCAACATTATTTCGATGGTCGACGGCAATGAGGCCCGGAGCATCTTCATAGCTTCCTTGACTATCAGGTTGATCTGCACGGGCTTTTTTTCCTGCGCGCTGCGTCTGCTGAATGCGAGTATTTGCTTGACCAGCTCTTTTGCCCGCGAGGCTGCATTCAAGACCTCCTGGAGGCCGGGCATCTTGAGGGCCTTTTGTTCAGGATCGGCAAGGGCAAGCTCCGAGTAGCCGATTATGATTCCCAGGATGTTGTTGAAGTCATGGGCAATGCCTCCCGCGAGCGTGCCCAGTGCTTCCATTTTCTGGGCCTGCCTCAACTGAGTTTCCGTGCGGGCTTTTTCCTCTTCGGCCAGCTTGCGATCGGTGACGTCCACATGGGTCCCGGCCATCTGCAGCGCGCGTCCCGAGGCATCGCGCCGAATAGCTTTGCCGCGGCCCAAAACCCAGCGCCAGCTCCCGTCCCGTGCACGCATGCGGAATTCGACGTTGACCGAGTGAGAATCGTTTCGGATACAGGCTTGATTGGCCGCCATGGTGCGTTCGCGGTCGTCCGGATGAATCAGATCCAGCCAGCTTTCCACTTTGTCCGGGAATTCCCCCGGCTCATACCCCAGCATGCGGAAATAGCCGGGGCTGTAGTAGACGTTCCCATTCTCCAGGTCCCAATCCCAGATGCCGTCGCTGGTAGCTTCCATCGCCAGGCGGAAGCGATCTTCACTTTTTTGCAGCGCCTCTTCCGCCTGTCTTCGCTCCGTTATATCTTCAGAGAAAATCACGATTCCGGCAATTTTGCCTTTCCGGTTACGCCACGGCCGGGTCTCCCAGCGGAGCCACTGCACGCTTCCGTCCGCACGCTCGAACCGGTCGGCCTCGGCCCGAACGATCTCCCCTGCGAGTGCACGGCGATGGGCCTCTTTCAGATATTCCGGAAGCTTGGGGAAGACATCGTAGTGCAATAATCCGACAAGATCTCGGTCCCCAAGGTTGAAATCGCTCAGCCACCGTCGGCTGACGCTCAGGTAGCGCATCTCGCGATCGAACATTGCAAGAGCGGCAGGTGCATGCTCTATGAAAAGGCGCAGCCTCCCCTCGCTCTCGCGTAAAGCCTCCTCCGTCCGGCGGCGCCGATTCTCGCCCTCTATTTTGTCCAACGCAAACGACACATCGAGCACAACTTCCCGCAGCAACTCGATCTCAGGTTCGCGAAAATAGCCCGGCTCCTTCACGCAAAGGTTCAGTGCCCCGCAGACCTGCCCCTGAAATCGGATCGGAAACGATCCGCAGGATTGAAATCCAAACCGGGCGGGAGCGGATACACAGGGATAACTGCAATCCGTGCCGCAGCACGCGTTGCATATGGAGGGATTCCCCTCTCGAACCGCTTTGCACGGATTGCATTGGCCGTCGGGCCGGCTGCCGGCGGAAAATTCCTCCCGGGTCAGCATCTCAGTGTGGCTTCCGAAAAATGCCGCCGTATCGATTCGGTTTGCCGATGGATCGAGCAGCCCGATCCAGACCAGATCGATCTCGCCACGCTCAGCCACCAGACGGCAGACAGCCGGGAGCAACTCCTCCCGGGATTCTACGCGCACGACGGTCTGGTTGATCTGGCTCAGCACGTTGTAGAGCCTGTTCAGTCGCCGGATTTCCTCTTCAGCTCTGTGCCTGTAGAGCGCAATCTCAATAACCGACTTCAGCTCGCGATCGTCAAAAGGCTTGAGAATGTATCCATACGGCTCCGCCAGTTTGGCCCTCTCCAGCGTCGCATCTTCGGAGTAAGCGGTAAGAAAAATGACCGGTAGGTGGAAACGTGAACGAATTACTTCCGCGGCGGTTATTCCATCCATTGCCCCCCGGAGGCGGATGTCCATCAGGACCAGATTCGGACGCTGTTGATCGACAAGCGCCAAAGCCTGCTCGCCGCTGACTGCACGGCCGGCGAGTTCATAGCCCATGGCGGCCAGCCGGTCCTCGATGTCCATCGCAACGATCGCCTCATCCTCGACTACCACAATGCGACATGAATCCATGGCTCACCTCACAACGGCGTATCTTCTGAAACGGGGAAAACCACTCTGAAAGCGGTACCGCCGTCGAGCGGCCGATCGATTTCGAGACGACCGCCCAATTGTCCGGCCAGATTGGAGACCAGCTTTAGTCCAAGAGTGGAAGTTCCGGCCGGGTCGAATTCGGGCGGCAGGCCCACTCCGTCGTCACTTACGTTCAGAACCAGCATTCTCTCCCCATCCGACCGGAGTTCGACCGTCACACGGCCTCTGCGGTCTGCCGGAAAGCCGTGCTTCAGGGAATTGGAAACAAGTTCGCTGATAATCAGGCCGCACGGCACGGATTGCTCCAAAGCCAGGCCTATTTCGGCAACGTGATTTTCCAGCTTGACCCTGGATGATGCCGTACCATATGAGCGATGCAATTGAGTGCACAGTTCCCTCACATAGGCGGCGAAGTTGACACGAGCGAGATTCGCCGAGCGGTACAGCACCTCGTGCAGCAGGGCCATCGAACGTACGCGATTGACGGTATCGCGCAGTACGCCTACGGCCTCCGGGCTGCCTGCGCGGTTTGCCTGCAGGCTCAAAAGGCTCGCGACGATTTGAAGGTTGTTCTTGACCCGGTGGTGTACTTCCTTGAGCAGGGAGACCTTTTCCTCGAGCGAGTCACGGAGGGCTTCCTCAGCTTGTTTCCGAGCCGTGATTTCCTGAATGGAACCGCGCACCCGCACTACCCGGCCGTCTCTGACTATGGGGTGGCTTATTGCCCTTACCCATTTGTGCGTCCCTTTTGCTGAAATGAGTTCCAGTTCCAGGTCGTAGGGTTTTCCGCATTCGATGGCTTCCCTTATCGCATTTTCTATTCTGGCGAGAGATTCCCCCTGATAGAAGCTCAAGCCCCTTGGTGCCGTGATGGGATCGTTCGGATCGACTTCATGAATACGGGCCGTTTCCTCCGTCCAGCTTCCTTCGAGGGTGACAGGATCGAACTCCCATGCACCGATCTGGGCAATCTCGGCAGCTTCCCGCAACATCATCTCCTGATGGCGTAAAAGCTCCTCCGCTCGCTTACGGTCCGTGATGTCGGTGCAGATGCCGCCAATCCCGTAAATCGTGCCGTCCCGATCGCGGATGGGAAAACGCACCGCTACGAGCGTACGCATCTCGTTTCCGACTCTCGCCGGCTCTTCGACTTCCAGCGCTTCACCGGTATCGATTACCCGGAGGTCGCTTGCGGCATATTTTTCCGCCAGTTCGCGCGGGTAGATATCGAATACCGTCCGCCCCACCAGCTCTTCTTCCGGTTTACCGGTGATGCGTTCGGCATAGCTGTTTACAATGCGGAACCGCCCATCGAGGTCTTTGAACCAGATCACGCTTTCCGCATTGTCGATGATCGCCCGCAAAAGTTCTTCACTTTCGCGCCGCAGTTCTTCGGCCTCAAACTTTGCCAATGTCACGGTCAGATACCCTGAAAGCCGCTCCCACAGGGCGATATCCTCGGCTGAAAAACGTCCCGCCCGCCGATCGTTCAACTGGAGTAAACCGAACCGCTCGTCGCCAAGGCAAAGCGGTATCAGGGCAACCGATTCGAACCCCTCGCCATTGCACCGGTTGCGGGTACGGGCCTGTCGGTCAGTTTCCGTGGTTGCGGCAAGCAACCGGGTCGTGCTGTTCGTCCAGAAGCTGCCGTTTTTTGTAAAGAATGGCTTTGATGGATCAAACCGGCCGCGGATAACATTCCCGCACATGCACTCCAGGACAGGATCGCCGGTCGCGTCACGCATGACCTCACCTGTATCGAGGCGCACACACAGGGAATTCTCGGCTTTGACAAACTCAGCCGGGAACCCGCGCACTTCGTAATACGGATAGTCGCCTTCCTCTTCCAGGCGAATACCCGCGGCTTCACATCCCGATCGTTCCTGGAAGAAGGCGGCGGCGGCCCGAATCAATCCCTTCCCGTCTTCACTCCCGTTAACCAGGTGAAGGAATTCAACCGTCAGTTCGCGTTCCTTTTCGGCCCTTTTCCGCTCCGTGATATCGCGTGAGATGCCGAACATGCCGATCACGTTTCCGGCAGCGTCATGGAGCGGGCCTTTTGTTGCAAGGAAGGTCACTTCTCCAACTGCAGTGTTGAGATCTTCCTGGAAGGTCAGGCTGCGGTTTTTCGTCATGACCTCTCTGTCATTGGACTTGATGAGCGCAGCTTGATCGGGAGGAAAAAGCAATGCGTCGCCCCGGCCCAGGACCTCTGCGGCCGGCTTGCCGGTGGCACGCGCAGCTTCCCTGTTGAAAAGCAGGTAACGGCCTTCCAGATCTTTGGCGAAGATGGCATCGGCCGAGCCTTCGGCGATCGAGTCGAGCAGGTGGAGAGCACGAAGCTTTTCCGCCTGGATTTCCCGCTCACGAAAAGAGGCGGCCAGTTCCTGGCGCTGCCGAAAGAGAAAAGCGCTGATGATTGCCACGAAAAGGGCCAAGAGACCTGCAAATGCCACCCAGAGCGCATGACCGCCCATGTTGGCATAAAGTTCCGCCTTGTCCACCTTTGCCACCAGGGCCCAATCCGTCTCAGGAATGTTCCGCACTACCCCTATGGCCGCCACTCCGCGGTAATCAACCCCGCTGATCGGCATGCCCTCCGCGGCCTTCCCGCGAAGAAACCGGCCGGCTACCAGTTCTTCAGTCGCAACCGGCACACGCAATTTCAATGCGGAATTGCCCGCATGGCGCAATTCATTCAGATAGAGAATGTCATCACCATCGCGTCGGAAAAGCAAGGTCTCGGAACTGTCGCTCGGTATGGGCCAGGACTGGAGGGTATTTTGCAGGTAGTCCGACGGGTCGGCGCGAAGGACGATCACGGGGACCGGGCCTCCATCAGCCGCAATCAGAGGAGTCATGAAATCCAGGTTCAGCCGGCCGGCAGAGTCGAAATAGGGTCCGATGTGAACGGGCTGGTTCTCGGCAGCCGCTCGCCGGGCCGCAGCAGAAAGGACAGGCTCGATATTGAACGAACTGCCCTCCTCGGAACTCCACAGGGGATTCCCCGACTCATCCAGCAGCAGGGCTGCCCGATAGGATTTGCTTTCCCGGAGTTCGTTCAGGCGCTTCAGCAACTGGTCGCGATCGGAAACATCGCCTTTATCCTGCCATCCACGAAAAAACTCCAGCCAGCTTCGGTGTGTCCGCACCAGGCGAATATCCCCATGCCGTTCTCCGAACCAGTTCGAGATCGACCGCGTTTTGAGGTCCGCGATTGCCTGGAGCTTGGTAATTTCTTTTTCTTTCTCATTTATGACTGTATTGATAATTCCGCCCGCCGTCAGGGCGGTTATGGAGACTGCGATCAATCCGATAGGCAGGAGCAGGGGGCGCAGCCCGACAATCGGGCCGGTTTGCACCTCCCCGGGTCCGAACAGGCGCCGCATCATCCCATAGAGGAGCAAGGAGGTACCGGCCACGAAAGCCCAACCCTTTATGATGCTTGCCAGGGTTATGTGGGCCGGGTCGGACAAGAGCCACCCAAGGGCCCTGTCGGAGAGCAGGATCCAGATGGAGGCAAAGACGGCATACAGTAAGACGATCGTAACAATTCGGGTCTGACCGCCCGCGTTCCCGGGGCGGAGTGGATTGACTATTCGCGGATCGTCAGGGGGCATGGGGAACAGGGCCTCCACACATAAGGATTGATTTTCCGGGTCTTCCTCGGGCTGAAATCCATTAGCGCCGAAAAGACGCTCCGCTCATGGTTCAGTACGGCGCCATCTCCGTCCTGAAAACCCTTACCCGCATTTACAGACAGGTGCGCGACGACAGTACACCCTGACAGGCCGATAACCGCATGGTCCGGACATGGGTTTCACCTCTCCCGGGAGGCCTGTCTTTCTATACCGTTTTTGTTGGTTATTTGACTTTGAAAAAAGCTGTCAAAGGCAACGCTACATGACGCGTGCCGGGTTGTGTGAATAGATAACCCTGGAAATATAACCCGCTTACCCCCACCGACCGCTGCGACCTATCGGCGTTCATGGCCCTTCATTGGCAACGAGCATGCAACAGATTTAATAATCACATTCATGTAGAAGGATGCGCTCGAATAGAATGATAGTTGAGCGATAATGCACATGAACTATTTATTACAAGACTGTATTCCGTGTCTACAGAGAAATTTGGCGGGTAAACACAACGAGAATGCGGCAGGGAAGGATAGCAGCAGGTCCCCATCTTCGTGTTGGAAAATTATTTTTGTCAGCAATTTTGTTTACTTCGACGAAAACTTCTTCTCATTTTTAATGAAAAGGTGGGCACGCAAAATCCTCGTGCCCACCGTGCAGCCTTCCGTGGTCCGTTGCGAAGAGTGCTGAATGCTCAGGAGGAAATTCGGACTCTCACTTCATTCAGGTTCCGCAGGGAAATGGCCTCTTCGAACTCACCGGACCGATCGGGGCATGGCATCGATCTATCTGCCGATACGGATTTCAACTGCCGACCTGGAAACCGGAATGTACGTAACCCTCACCTTATCGCCGGCTTTCAAACGGACCGTCTCCTCACTCTGCTCATAGGAGTAAATCTTCGTTTCGCTTCGAATATAAATGAGCATACTCGGACCGCCCGGCACCTGGATGACTACCGTTCCATCCGGCTCCGCCAGGGTTATCACCCCTTCCACAACCGCCAGGTCTTGACTCTGGGCCGCGAACAGGGGACAAACACCCGCAAGAAGGACACAGAGCAGCAAGGTGAGCGAACGTATCTTTCCTGATTTTCCCGATTTCATCGCATTCTCCTAATCTCGACCGTCAGTAGACCTCTTTTTCTTCAGTTCACAGTTCACCGCTCAATGTTGACTCCCGCGTTTACGCGAGCTTTTTTCAATTCGAAATTCCATTTCCATGTTTCGTAAATGGCCGGGTAGATAAGCAATTCAAGCAAAAACGAGCTGAATATTCCGCCGATCATCGGAGCGGCTATCCTCTTCATGACATCCGAGCCCGTCCCGACGGACCACATAATGGGAATGAGCCCCAGGAAAGTCGTTGCAACCGTCATGACCTTGGGCCTCAACCTTCGGGCCGCACCGTATCGGATCGTTTCCCTGAGTTCGTTCAGGGAATCCAGGCGCCCCTCGGATTTTGCCTTCTCGTAGGCGAGGTCGAGGTACAACAGCATGAAAACGCCCGTTTCCGCATCGACTCCGAGCAGGGCAATCAGTCCGACCCAGACCGCCAGGCTCATATTGTAGCCGAGCAGGTAGAGCAGCCAGAAGGCACCGATCGCTGAGAAGGGGACTGCGAGCAGGATGATCAGCGTTTTGGTCCACGAGCGTGTATTGAAATAGAGCAGGATGAGGATAAGGCACAGGGTGACGGGAACCACCAGCTTCAGTTTTTCTCCGACCCGCCGCATTGCTTCAAACTGGCCGCTCCAGGATACCGCGTATCCCGGAGGGAGCTTGACGGAATCCTTTATGACCCGGGATGCTTCGGCGATATACCCGCCGGGGTCCCTGCCGGAGATGTCGATATAGACATAGCCCGTCAGCATGCCGTCTTCATCCCGGATCATCGAGGGTCCGCTCCTGGTTTCAACCACTGCGAGCTGCCCGAGCGGGACCTGAAGCTGCCCGGAGGAGGCCGGAACCAGAATATGATTGAGAGCATCCCGGTCGCCCCGGTAATCTGCCTTGTAGCGCACGTTTACGGGATAGCGTTCCCGGCCTTCGATCGTCGTGGAGACACTTTCGCCTCCGATTGCATTCCGGATGACGGTCTGCGCCTCATCGACCCCGATGTTCAACCGCGCAAGCTCCTCCCTTTTCCATTCTATATCCAGGAAGTACCCGGTTCCGGCCCGCTCGGCGAAAACGCTCCTCGTTCCCGGAACTCCGGGAAGCAACGTTTCGAGTTCCGTTCCGATCTTTTCGATTACCTGCAGGTCCGCTCCGGACACCTTTATCCCTACCGGCGTCCTCAGACCCGTGCTGAGCATTTCGATCCGGCCCTTGATCGGCATCGTCCAGCTGTTCGCGAGACCCGGGAACTCGAGCGCCTGGTTCATTTCACCTATCAGGGCCTCCTGGGAGATATGGTCCGGAGTGATGCGCCGGAAGAGCGGCTTCAGGAATTCGGGCGCTCCGGAGTACCAGGTCTCAACTTTGCGCCACTCCGATTTCGGCTTCAATGTGATGAGAGTTTCGATCATCGATACCGGCGCGGGGTCGGTGGGGGTTTCCGCCCTGCCCGCCTTGCCGAGTACGTGTTCCACCTCGGGAAAGGAACGAATTATGCCGTCGGTGACCTGGAGCACCCGCTGAGCTTCCGTCACGGAAATCCCGGGCATCGTCGAGGGCATATAGAGTATGGCGCCCTCTTCGAGGGGAGGCATAAACTCGGAGCCTATTCCGAAATAGACCGGAACCGTGGAGATCAGCAGCAGGAAGGCCGAGGCGAACACAATCCGTTTATGTCTGAGGGTCCAATCGACCGCGGGCTCATAAATCCGGATCAGTCGGCGGCTTACCGGGTGCTCGCTTTCGGGCCTTATCCTGCCCGCAAATACCGAACCGGCAAGCCCGCAGAGCCAATTCGGCCGGAAGCTGAAATTACCTGTATGCGTGAGGAAGAGGCGCAGGGCCGGATCGAGCGTAATTGCCAGAAGGGCGGCAACGATCATCGAGAGGTTCTTGGTGTAGGCCAGCGGCTTGAACATCCGACCCTCCTGCGCCTCCAGTACGAGTATCGGGAGAAAGGAAACTCCTATCACCAGCAGAGCGAAAAAACTGGGGCCGCCCACTTCCTTGACCGCGTTGACGACCACCTGCCGCATATCCCCCTGCGAACCGGAATTATGCCATTCCTCGAGCTTTTTATGTGTCTGCTCCACCACGACGATCGCGGCGTCTACCATCGCCCCGATCGCGATGGCAATGCCTCCGAGGGACATAATGTTGGCGGTGAGCCCAAGCATGTGAAAAGGAATGAATGAGAGTAAAATGGCGACCGGAATGGTCACAATCGGGATTATCGCGCTCGGAATGTGGCGAAGGAAAAACAGGATGACCATGCAGACGGTAAGGACGACCTCCACCAGCGTGGTCTTGAGATTGTCTATGGCAGACCGTATGAGGTCCGATCTGTCGTAGACCGGCACTATCTTTAACCCTTGCGGAAGTCCCGGTTCGATTTCCCGGATTTTGGCTTTGACCCGGTCGATTACGTCCAGGGCATTTTGCCCCTGGCGCATGACCACGATTCCTGATACGACCTCACCGGTTCCGTTCAGGTCGGCGACTCCCCTCCTGAGGTCCGGGCCGAACTCCACCTGCCCGACATCCTTCACTCGAATCGGGGCACCGATGCTGCCCGCTGCGAGGACGATGTTTTCAAAATCGGAAATCGACCGTGCATATCCTTTCCCGCGGACCATGTATTCGGTTCCGCCGAACTCGATGAGCCGACCGCCCGCATCGCTGTTTCCGCCCCGGACGGCCTCGACCACACGGTTTATGGAGATGCCGTAAGCAAGAAGGCGATTAGGGTCCACATTTACCTGGTATTGCTTCTCGAACCCTCCGACGGGAGCGACTTCGGCCACTCCCGGTACTGACTTGAGATAGTAGCGCAGGTACCAGTTCTGAAACGATCGCATATCGGCCAGGCTGTAATTGCCGGTCGAATCGACAAGCGCATACTGATAGATCCAGCCGAGCCCGGTGGCATCGGGGCCGAGTTCCGTTTTTACTCCTTCGGGAAGGGCAGGCAGAACGGTTGAAAGGTATTCGAGCGTACGGGACCTGGCCCAGTAAATATCCGTTCCGTCCTCGAAAATTACGTAAACATAGGAATAGCCGAAGTCCGAAAAGCCACGGACCGATTTCACTTTGGGCGCCCCGAGCAGTGAGGTGACAATGGGATAGGTGACCTGGTCCTCTATAATGTCGGGGCTCCTGTCCCAGCGTGAATAGACGATAACCTGCGTATCGCTCAGATCGGGAATGGCATCCAGCGTAGAGTTCTTGAGCGACCACCATCCCGCGGCACACGCCATTGCTGTAAGAACGAACACGAGAAAGCGGTTGTTGGCGGAGAAATCGATGATCCTGTTAATCATGGGACATCCCTCCGCTTTCGTTGTCATCGGCGCTCGAGGGAGTTCGATCGGCATCCCGGTGCAGATGTTCGATGGAAAGGCCCTCCGACCGCTCAGGCTTGTGATCCAGCTCCTGCTTGTCATTCCGGGATTTTTCCGAAAAAAGTTCCGGTTGTTCGGTGAACTTTTGCGTGCAGGCAGTCGAGCAGAAATGATGAGTCTTGCCCTGGTATTCGACCGTCCTTCCCTGAGCCTCGGCCTTCGAAGTCCTGACCTTCATGAGGCATACCGGGCACATTTCGATCTTTTCGCTCCTGGATCCGGCAGCGGGCTTTTGACTGCTGCTTCCGTCGGCATGCATCTCTGCAGCAGGATGTTCCGTCGTGATTCCCGTTTTTTCGAATTCCTTCATGCACTCCTTCGAGCAGAAGTGCCTTGCTTTGCCCTGAGCTATCGATACTAGGCCGTCGGCTCGCGCCTTGCGCTCCATAACGGGCATGCCGCAAACCTCACAGATGCTCGTCTTTCCATTCAGACCCGCCCGGGCCAGCTTCATGCGGCTTTCGGAATCTATGAGAAAATTTCCCGAAGCAACCACCTTTTCGCCTTCCGCCAGGCCATGGGTTATTTGCACGCGCCCATCCATGCGCCATCCGGTTTCAACTTCCCTGGGCTCAAAGGCGCCCTCACCCAAACTGACGTACACCACCTTTTTCGCACCCGAGTCCGCCACGGCATCGACCGGCACCGAGACCGCTTCGTCGGTCTCTACCGTGAATTCCACGTCAACGATCATATCGGGTCTCAGGGAGAAATCGTTATTTTCCACCTCCAGGCGGACCTTGAGCGTGCGGGAAGCGGGATCGAATTGTGGCGGCACGTGGCCTGACGCCCCTTCAAAATCGATATCCTGACTGGGAAGTTTTATCTTCGCCGATTCCGGCAAAGGGAACCGGCTGTCGATTTCGAACAGGTCGGCGATTACCCAGACCCGGCTGATGTCCGCCAGGCGGAAAAGCTCCGCTCCCCTTTCGATGCGCTGGCCGGGGGACACGTTCCTTTGCAGGATGAGACCTGCCGCCGGGGCATATATGTGAATTTCGCGCGCGTACTGCCTCGTCCTGGCAATCGATTCGATCTGGATCGCATTCATGCCGAGGGTTTCGAGGTTTTCGATCGTGGACTGAAGCTGGGAATTTGTCATAGCGCGGGACTGGTCGGGGAAATCGGGGTCCGCTTCGGATTCGGAAGGTTTCAGGCGATCAAAGGTATTCAGGGCATAGAAGAAGGCATTCTGGGCCGACAGGAACTCGCGGCTGAAATAGGAAGCGAGTATCTGGTCTTTCCGGACCAGGGTTCCCGTCGTACTGCCGTGAAGATTTCTGATGATGCCGTCGGTAATTGTGCTGATGCGATATGTGCGGTCCTCGTCGGGAACCACCCTGCCTATCGTTCGGATCGTATGAAGGTGAGCGGCCCTCTTCACCTCTTCTATCCGCACGCCAAGCATTTGCAGTTTGTCGGGACCGACTCTAACGGAACCGGGATGACGGCTCGGATTCTTTAAGACGTGTCCCTGCCCGTCCGCATACACCGGCTCCATCTTCATGCCGCAGGGAGCGAGCCCCGGTTCGGCCGATGTATGGGCGGGATTCATCGGATCCACGTAGTAGAGGACTTTTCGCCCCTTCTCCGGTTCATTTCGGACGGCAGAGCTTCCGAACAGATAGCCGAGCAGGAAGAGAACGGCGAGCGATATCGAAAAAAGCAAGCCTGAGAAAACCCTTTTTCCATTCACGGCAGAAGCCTCATTTAGTGCAGGGGAACCGACGCGGAAAGGCTGCGTCGTGAGGTGAAAAATCCGGGCGGAAGGGGGAAAGGCCCGGCAGATCCCAGACCTTTCCCGCAACGGGCTAGATGACTACGAGGGGCCGCATCATATCGTGTTCCTCGTGTTCGAGAATATGACAGTGGTATACGTACTCATTCCCGCCGACTCTCGGGCTCGCAGGGACTGCGAAAGGAACGACGGGAAGGGTGAAATTCATGATGACCGCCGTCACCTGCCCCGGATGCATTACCACCGTCTCTTTCCATCCCCTCTCATGAGGCCGGGCAGACCGGGCAGCCCCTGTATAGGAGGGAGTGCCTGCGAAGGTAAGAACATTGAACGGTCGGCGCCACAGGATCTGCGCACTTGCCAGGTGAAAGTGAAGGGGATGGCTGTCGGCCGAGAGGTTGGCTATTTCCCAGATCTCGGTGGAACCCGCGACCGGATTTTCCGTCACCGGATCGATCAGCGCCCGCCCGAATCTGCCGGGAGTAACGGCGACGTTTGTTCCAATCATTTGCACGAGGCGCCCGAATTTATCGACGTCTTCGTTCAGCGTCAACTGCCGGACCGGCAAGCCCGCAGGCGGAGTCGGCCAGCCGCCGACATATGGCGCAAGGAATGGGTCGTTTCCAGGGGTGAGGTCGGTTAAAGCGCTGATGGTCAGGGGCGGGTCGTTGGGCGGGGTGACTGCCATGCCGACCCGGAATCTCATGATCTGGCGCGTATCCGGGCCGAGCCCGGGCACCGTCGAGGACCCCGGATTCAGGGTGTTCCCGAAAAAGAAGTCATTGAGAGGATCGCCCACGGGAAATGGGGCGGGCGCATCATTGTAGAGAATTATATTCTTCCCGGCAAATTTGCTGAAATCTACTATGGTATCCCACCGCTCGGCCGGCCCCGTAATCAGACCTCCGTCATAATAGGCGTTCCCTCTTGCATCCACATTGCTCACAAACGGCCATTTCGATTTCACCCACACCGGGTTCTTGATAAAACCGCTCTCTGTCCCGATCACGAGAAAATCCGGCCCCGGGAGGTTGGAGGCGACGAATGTGCCCGGCGTGGGCTGGGTGTGGGTAATCCCGTCCGGGCTGCCGTCATCGACCAGGAGTTGCAGGTTCACGAAGCGCGAGTTACAGGCATTAAGGATCCTCAGCCTGTACCGCCTTGGTTCCACAACCGCTTCCGGATAGACAAGACCGTTTGCCAGCATCGTATCACCGAACATTTCCGGCACTACGGAAGGGTCGGCCGGAGGAGGAACAAGCCCGCGGGCGTAAACATGCGGATACCAGAGAGTCCCGGTCGTTGTTGCCATCGGCCAGGTCGGATCCAGGGTCGCAATCGTTGCCGCATCGACGAACACTTTATCCTGAATGACGATGGGAATTTCTCTTCCGCCATTTTCAATGTAATCGGGAAGCCCCTGGTTCCGCAGATTTCCTTCGAACGTGTCCCGGATCAGGTATGCCGTGGCGAACCCGGCGTAAGCGTTCAGCCGGGTGGTCCCGAGCGCATGGTCGTGGTACCAGAGGAACCTGGCGCTCTGGTTGTTCGGATAGAAATATTCGGCTTCATTTGCACGAGCGCCCGGATTAAGGACCACATTGTTCAGGAAACTTGCCCCATGATTTCCCGCCGGACCGAACCAGTCGAACGGCCCCCCGTCACTTATCCAGGGAACGAAACCGCCGTGCAGATGGATGGCGATGCGATTCGGAGCGAAGTTCGCTCCCGGGAGGCTGGTATCGATCGGGATGATCGGGGTCCTCGGAAGCTTGTTTCTGAAGGTGATCTGAACCGGGACCCCCTTGTTCGCTACCATTATCCCCCCCAGATGTTTGGGGGGCTGCACTCCGCCGCCCAGAGGGATGGTTGGGTTGTATCCCCAGATCGCGGTCGGACCCATGTCGGGGTGTAGAGTGTCCGTGAATTGAGCGGCTTCAATCGTATAATGTGCAACGCCTGTTACGGGGGCGGCAGTTGCATCGAGGGCTGCAACCGGGATCCCGCCGGGGCCGACGCCCCTCAGCGGCTGAACAAATTTCCGCAGCCCCGGACTCCTGGATGCATAAAGCCTTGTCGGAAAAGACAGAAGTCCGGCGCCCAATGCACCTGCCGCCACGCCGGACATCAGGGATAGTTTGATGAATTCACGTCTGGAAATTCTCATTCTCGTCTCTCCTTCTTCGGGCACGGATTGTCTGCGGTTTAACAGGTCAGGATCGGCATTCTTGAGTACCGGCGCGCACCGGGCAGGGCTTGGAAGCCCCAGTCGCCGCGGGAGGTTTCGAAGACAACAGTTACCCTCTGCTCTGCCGACAGTACAAAACTCGTGCCCGGAAGAGCCGTCGTCCTCGTTTTCGTTTTAAACGCAGGGAGGACGCCAAAATCAGGCTGATACCCTCTAACTGAGAATTCCGTTTTTTCTGTGTCATGCACACTCTGCCTGCGTGCGTTGTGCTGTGCCAGTGTGACCGGCGCCGACGGGGTGTCACACCTCCTGTATGGAATGTCACACTCAGGCACACATGCTATCTCTCGACCCCGGAGACGGTATTCGCATACACGAAAACAAAGGGAAAACGCTCCCGAATGCTGTATCCGGCCAGTGAAATTACCCCGTTATGCCCATTTTGACTTCACTTCAGCCAGTTTAAATTTGAACTCAGGACCACTGACTTGAGGACTATTTGAATGGATCGATGCC